>NZ_JAMYFE010000159.1 GCF_024129865.1 Stieleria tagensis
GCTATCGGCCATGTCCGCCTCTGGCGCGCGAGCCCGCTCCAACGCTGCAGTGACTTCGCGGCTGGCGGATTGTTGGCCACAACCCAGCACCGCAAACGAAACGGCCAGTGCCGCGCCGGTGGTGACAATCCAATGGTTCACAGTCATCGCGTTGTCCTGCTGAATCGAGCCCAAGAAGTGATGCTTCAACGGTCAGACGACTCAGCGGCCCCCACGGATTTCCGAATTCTTAAAGGATCCGACAAATGATCTAGGTGGGCTCCGCCGAACCGACGTCACACGCGATCGAAGAACAAGCGGGCAATCATTGTCGCCTTTCGCTCCGCGAAAGTTGCCGAAACCGTTGCTTGCATAGAGTGAACCTGGCGTGTCATTCAGAGTTGCAATCAAAACGGCACCTCCAGAATCCACCCCCTATTCTCACCGATTCGCTGGCGAACCGTCGCCAGACGCAAAAAAATTGACCCGCCGCCCACAACCGGTGAGAATAGGGTTCCACTACAATCTCACTGACCGGTGAGAATAGGTCACGCGACCGGTGAGAATAGGTCACCCCAACCGGGCAACCACCCGGCCAACCGAAGGTGCAATCAGTGAGAACACGTCTCGGCACCCTATTCTCACCCGCCCGACCGCCAATAAATAAGTTACGAGGATGAGACTCAGCTGAAGTCGTGGACGAATTGTGAATCGGATGCATGCGGTCGGTTTGCCGGGCGGCAACGCCCTTCTCTCGCGGTCGGAACGAATCTGCTTCGCGCTCAAACGATTTGCGAATGGCAGCGCTCGATTGCCGGGGATGGAGACGCTTGTGAATTGCAATCGCCCATTGCGAGGCATCGGCGGCGACGACCAGCCGAACCGCTGGCGACTTGCTTTGGATACGCTGACTGATTGTCGCCAACGCTTCGGCTCGTCATCGCCTTTCGTACGCGACCGGCATGACCGCCCAGTGGTCGGCCACGAAACAACAATTTCCAGCTCAATCGATTGACCAGATACGAAGCGACGGGATCGCCGTCGACGGCGCGATGACACTCCTCGGATGGCCTTGTCGCCGGCGATCCCCACGCTTCTTTCACCGATTCAACCAGTGCTGACTCAGGGTCCGATCCAATACTCGTCCCTGCCGCATCCAACGCCCGAAGTTGCGATCGCGATTGCATCCGGCTACGCTGACACAAACTGCCCGCGAGCTTCAAACCAGATTGAAAAGAGAGCTCGTAACCACGGGATGTAACGGATCGGCGGAATCAGGTCTGCAACTGTGGTCCATGTCATTCG
>NZ_JAMYFE010000016.1 GCF_024129865.1 Stieleria tagensis
GCGAAGCTGCACGACCTCCAATCGGGAGAGTGAATTGCATAAGCGCAACTTCAAAGTGCGTCAGCGAGGGATTTAGCGGGTGATCAAACTGAATTTGTGGGAAGTCGCCAGCTCGCCAGGGTTCAGTCTGTGCTGAAACACGCTGAAGCGTGAACTCCAACGGTTTGGAGTGAAGCGTGAACTCCAACGGTTTGGAGGTTTAGGTGGCACCGGCCATGGCTTCCAATTGGACGGTCGCCCTGCCCTGCTCTTTTTCCAAGTAGGCGCGTCCGAATTTGACGTTGACGTGGTCCCAGGGCAATTTGTCCATCATCTCGTATTTCTCGTGGACTTGGCGGTCGATATCGATGCCGACTTCTTGCAAGGCATCCCACCACCGCTGCGGGTCGAGGTGTTCGGTCCAGCCGTCCATTCGGGCACCGCGTTCCCAGGCCAATCGGATCGCTTTGCCGGTGCGGCGATCACCACGACTGATCACGCCTTCTAGCAAGCTGGTGTCGATGTCGTGGCATTTGATGTTCACGCTGCGGATCTGACGACGACTCCACATGTAGCGGTGCGCCCAATGAAAGTACTCGCGTCGCTGCATGCCATTCCATTGATACGGCGTGTGCGCTTTGGGGACAAAGTTAGACACGCTGGCGGTCACCCGTGCGTAGCGTCCGCGCACTTCTTTGCCGACCGTTGCGATGGTTTCGGTCAAGTCCACGATGCCGTCTAGGTCGACCGCACGTTCGCCGGGCAAACCGCACATGAAATACAGTTTGACGCTCTCGAAACCGTTCTGGAATGCGGCTCGACAGCCTTCGATCAGGTCGCTGTTCTTGATCTTTTTGCGGATCTGTTCTCGCATGTCGTCGCGTGCGACCTCGGGGGCCAACGTCATCGATCGGCGACGCTCGGACCCGATCAATTGTGGTAGCGATTTCAGTTGATCGTTGACTCGCAAACTGGGCACACTGATGTTCACGCCCAGCGGTTTGAAGACTTCGTGCAGTCGTTTGACCAACGGTTCAAAATGCGGGTAGTCGCTACTGGAGAGCGACAGGATGCTGATTTCGTTATGACCCGTGTTCAAGTAGCTTTCCCAAGCCGCCTGGACGATGGTATCCACCTCGCGAATCCTCAACGGGCGTTTGATCACCGTGCTTTGGCAAAACCGACACAAGTGCGGGCAGCCGCGCATGATTTCCAACGCGATTCGATCGTGGACACAATCGATGTAGGGGACGATCGGTTTGGTGGGCAACGGGATCCCATCCAAATCGCTGATCACACTGGGCGCGAATGTTTTTGGGACATCATCGCGCAATTGCCGCAGCGCACTGATGCGATCGTCTTTGTATTCGGGTTGGTAGAACCGTGGGACATAGGCGTATTCGAGTGTCTGCGCGACCTTGGCCAACGCATCACTGCGCTGGCGTCGCCCCTGGTCGCCGTCGGCCCAGGTGCCATCGCTGCGACGGTAACTGGTTTTGATTTCTAGCCACAGATCACAGATCGTTGGCAGCGCGGGTTCGCCATCACCGGTGATCATCACATCGAAATAGTCGGCCATCGGTTCTGGGTTTTGGCAGCACGGGCCACCGGCGACCAACAGTGGATCGTTCAGCGTGCGATCGACCGACTCCAGCGGGATGCCGCCCAAATCGATCATCGTCAACACGTTCGGTGAACTGATTTCATACTGCAAACTCAAACCAACAACGTCGAATTCTGACAGTGCGGTGAAGGTTTCCAGTGTGTACAGCGGTATCTCGTGCTCGCGCAGCAAACGTTCCATGTCCGGCCAAGGCGTGAACACACGCTCGGCGCACCAATCGTCGCGCCGATTCATCAGCGAGTACAGGACCTGCAAGCCGTGATGGCTCATTCCAATCGTGTAGGCGTCGGGGAACCCGATCGCCAATTTGCCGCGGACGTCGCGGTGGTCTTTGACGATGATGTTGCGTTCGCCACCGACATACTGCGCGGGGGTCTGGACATGGGGCCAAACGCGGGATTCGAGTTGCTTGCGTCGCTGCTGGTTAATCATGCACGAACCGAGTGGGGAGACGGGAGTGGTGGTCGGTTGTCTGAACCTCTAAAGTGTGATCGCAAACGGGCGTTTAACGCAAGGGAAACCGCGAAAGAGAAATAAGGCGATCAAAGCTGTGAGCGAATTTGAATGTGTCGGAAAAGTCAGTGAATTCGAGAAAGGCCGCGGAAAAGCCGTGCCCGTCGCGGATCGGATGGTGGCTGTGTTCCATCAAGAAGACGGCAGTTGGTATGCGATCGATGACCTTTGTCCCCACATGGGGGCGTCGCTTGCCGAAGGCCACGTCGAGGGCAATTCGGTGACCTGCCCGTGGCATGCCTGGCGATTCTGTGTCGCTGACGGCACCTGGGAAGACAATCCACGCGTCAAAGTCGATTGCTTCGAAGTCAAGATCGACGGCGAGGATGTACTGGTTCGCGAGATCGAAAAAGAAGCTTAGCCTTTGAGCGTTGCGTTCTTATCCCAACCCGACGCGTCAGCGAGGGATTTCGAGTGTTAACGGGATCCCTCGCTCACGCGTCGGGTCACCAAAAACCAACGCCTGACACAGACTCGCAACTTCATCACGCGTTCGGATTCGGCGGAAGAGTCGGTCTGAACTCTGGCGGGGTCAGCCACCAGAGGCTACCAGAAACACCGCGAGAATTAGTCGTGACTCGATCGCTGTGGTCCTGATACAAACCTACCTGCCGGTCGTTTCGATTTGGCAGCGACACTCTCTTTTTGCAAGCATTGCAGACGACATGAGAACTGATCACGACTCTCAGGCGGCCAGCTGTCCGACTCCTTTATTGTTGGAATCCGGAACGCTTCGCGCCAGTGACAGTGAGTGCGGTTCCTGCGACCGTCCCGCCAAGACGGCTCTGCTGACGGTGATTCGTGGTCACGCCGATCTGGGAGTGCATCAATTTCTTAGCGGGCGCACGCTGATCGGGCGCAGCCCCTCATGCACCTTGCCGCTACACGACATGAAAGTCTCCTCGCAACACGCCGTGATCACGCCGCTGGGCAACGGTGATTATTGTTTGGATGATTTGCGGTCAACCAATGGCACTCGCGTCAACGGCACGCCGGTGACCGAGTCGTGGATCTTGAAAGATGGCGAAAAGATCTTTCTCGGCCAGACGGTGATTCGGTTTTCGCTGGCTGATGAACTGGAAACCAGTTTTCACAACGAGGTGGCGACGTTGGTGGGAACCGATCCACTGACCGGTCTGCCGTCCAAACGACGGTTCGACGAAGCGTTGGAGTTTTCGCTGCAGACCGCCCTTCGAAACGGCAGTCCGCTGGCGATGTTGATGATGGACATGGACGGCGTCAAACGCATCAATGACACCCACGGCCACTTGTTCGGTGCTCATGTGATCGGCCAAACGGGTCGCTTGATTGGACACGTCGTGGGTGATCGAGGACACGCCTGTCGATTCGGCGGTGATGAATTCAGTGTGTTCCTGCCAGGGCACGACAACGATACCGCCGCTGCAATTGGCGAACAGGTTCGGTTGGCGCTGGAGAACGCGAAACTGGAGATGCAGGGAATCGCATTGCATCCGACGATCAGTATCGGGGTGGCCAGTTTCCCCCAGGCTGCCTCGAACGCCTTGGCATTGCTCGCCCGCGCCGACGAAGCGCTGTATCGGGCCAAAGCAAACGGCAGGAATTGCGTTGCGACTTAGAGTGTCCCGCTGAGACCGCGAGCGAGCGTTCCGGCACGCTACAGCGGATAGGATTCACCGACCGTCAGCACGATCGGTTTGGCACTCGTTTCGGCGCGGACTTTGTCGGCCCAGGCCGCTGCGTCTTGTTCGATCGGCGGCCAGGTTCCGTAGTGTGTGGGCAACACGACTTGGGGCGTGATTTGCTTGATCGCTGCAATGCTGTCGTCGATGCCCATCGTGAACAGATCGCCGATCGGCAGCACCGCCACATCGACTCCATCGGCATAAAACTTCATGTCGCTGAAGTAAGCCGTGTCACAGGCGAAATAGAGACGGCGTCCAGCGATCGTCAGCACGAATCCGGCAGCGGTTCCCGCGTAGGATCCGTCCGGCAGGCTGCTGGAGTGAATGGCCGGGACCATTTTGACAGTGGTTTCGCCCATTTGGTGCGTGCCGCCGATATTCATCCCCAGCGGATCGGCAACACCGTGTTTGGATGCGAACCACTGCGCGATTTCAAATGACGTGATCAGTTGGGCGCCTGATTTTTCAATCACCGCGGCAACGTCAGCGACGTGATCAAAGTGGCCGTGGGAGACCAGCACATGGGTGGCATCGGCGAAATCATCGGCACTGACCTTGGCCGCCGGGTTTTCTGCAAAGAACGGATCCAAAAGGATTCGCTGGCTGTCGGTTTCGATCAACCAGCTGGCGTGAGAAAGCCAAGTTAGCTGCGTCATAGAATTCGATGCTCCTGCTGTGGTCTTCCAGTGCGCTGTCTGTCGGAATCGTCGCTGTTAGTAATCTTCGCCGCGTAGTCGAGCGATCTCCATGGCGTCTTTGTCGCCGCGACCGGACAAGCAAACCACCAGGTTTTCGCTGCTCGGCATCTCGGCCGCAATCTTCATTGCTTTGGCCAGCGCGTGACTGGATTCCAGTGCTGCGATGATGCCTTCGGTTCGCGCCAGTCGGTCGAAAGCTTGCATCGCTTCTTCGTCACCACACTCGATGTAGTCGACGCGTCGAGAGTCTTTCCAATAGCTGTGTTCGGGGCCGACGCCGGGATAATCCAGTCCGGCGCTCATGCTGTGGACGTCACAGGTTTGCCCATCATCGTCTTGCATCACATAGCTGTAACTACCATGCAAAACGCCGGGGGCACCAAAGGTCATTGGCGCGGCGTGGTCACCGGGATTGTTGCCACGCCCACCGGCCTCCACACCGACCAATCGCACTGCGTCGTCTTCGATGAACGGGTAAAACATTCCCGCCGCATTGCTGCCGCCGCCGACGCAGGCCACCACGCACTCTGGCAATTTGCCGAACAGACCGAGTGATTGATCGCGTGTTTCGCGACCGATCACCGCTTGGAAATCGCGAACCATCATCGGGAACGGGTGCGGCCCGATCACACTGCCGATGATGTAGTGGGTGTTTTCGACCGACGACATCCAGTCACGCATCGCTTCGTTGACCGCGTCGCGCAACGTCCGCGAACCGGTTTCGACGGGGCTGATCGTGGCGCCCATCAAACGCATGCTGAAGACATTGGGTTTTTGCCGCCGAATGTCTTCGGCACCCATGTAAACGGTGCACGGCAAACCAAAATGGGCACAGGCCGTCGCGCTGGCGACACCGTGCTGGCCGGCACCGGTTTCGGCAATCACACGGGTCTTGCCCATTCGCAGCGTCAGCAGCGCCTGACCGAGCGTGTTGTTGATTTTGTGGGCGCCGGTGTGGTTCAGGTCTTCGCGTTTGAGCCAGATTTGGGCCCCACCACAGGCTTCTGTCAGTCGTTTAGCATGATAAAATGGGCTGGGGCGACCGACAAAGGTTTTCAGCAATCCATCGAGTTCGCGCTGGAATTCGGGATCCTTTTTCGCCCGTTCGTATTCGTCAGCCAATTGATCGAGCGCACGCGTCAACGTTTCGGGGACAAATCGGCCGCCATAGTTGCCAAAACGGCCTCGGCTGTCGGGGACCGAAGCGGATGCAGGTGCCGATGCGTTCTCGGATGCGGATTGGGGAGCAGTGCTCATTGTGCTTTTGCGAAAAAGGTGGGCTGCCGGTTCAACTTCATCATCTTCACTGGACTATGGCAGTTGGTCAACGCGACGAGGGAGACTCCCCGACGATTCCGCCAGATTGATGCGCTGAAATTGCGCAGGGTGATCGGCGTGGATTTCAGTGGCGCGGCGTTGTCGGGGAAAACGGCCTGGGCGGCGGAAATGACATCCACGGCGCCGCTGCGGATCGGTGACGCCGCGCCGCAGTTCCAGCTGGTCTCGCTCAAGCCACTCGGCAAATTGGCCGCTGGCGATGAACGCCAGCGTGTAAACGAGTATTTGGTCGATCGAATCGTCAATGCCAGGCAAACATTCTGGGGCTGTGATTTCCCGTTCGGACTGCCGATCGAATTACGGTTAGGCGATTGGGGGGCACAGTTGTCACGTGTGGGCAAGTTCGCCGGACAGGCCGCCGAGTTTGGTCGTTGGCTGGTCGAGCGGACCGAGAAACGGGTTGGCAGGAAACATGTTCGTCGCAGCACCGATTCTGAAACCAAGACGCCGTTTGATTGTTACCACTACCGCATCATCTACCAGACCTTTCACGGCATGCGTGACGTGTTGCGACCGTTGTCGGATCAGCCCTCGGTTTGTGTGTTGCCGTTTCAATATGATCGATTACCGTCCGGTCGAGTGAGTTCGCTGGTGGTCGAAGCCTGTCCGTCGTCAACGCTTAAACGCTGGAGACTGCCCCATCAACACTACAAACAATCCGGTGGCAAAGCACCACTGGCAGTCCACAGAGCGACGCGCCGTGTGATCCTGAAACAACTTTCGCAGTTCGTCCAGATTTCGCCTTACCGGCGGCGGCAAATCATGAACGATCCCGGCGGTGATGCGTTGGACGCGGTGTTGTCCGGCGTCGGTGCTTGGTTGGGCGTGGCTGCGGCGGATCATAATGGGATCAGGCTGCATTCCCGTTACGATCGCGAAGGCTATGTGTATTGTTAGTGCCGGACTGGAACACTATGGCGCCACGGCGTCGGCATCGTTGGCACGGCCGTTCCGCAGCATTGTCTCGAAGTCCCCTTCTCCTTTCTGATGATTGAGTATGCCAGAACTGCCCGAAGTCGAAACCATGCGCCGTGGGGTGTCGCCGATCGTGGGGCAACAGATCCAGTCGGCACAGGTGCCACCCTGCGAGCGCAAGCCGATACTGTTGGAACCCTCGATTGAATCGTTCGATGCGCGGGTGAGAGGCCGTCGGATCACGGCGGTTGATCGGTTGGGCAAACGGGTCTTGATTGTGCTCGGCGACGACCAGACGATCGTGATCGAGCCACGGATGACCGGTCTGGTCTTGCTAAGTGATCCGCCGGGGCCGGAGCATCTGCGTTTGCGTCTGAATTTGACCGCTGGGCCCTGCGGCCAGCTCTTGTTTTGGGACCGTCGTGGATTGGGCACGGTGCGATTGTTGTCTGCCGATCAGTTGCAGGCGACGGTTCGTGATCGATTGGGACCCGATGCGATGCGGATCACGACCGACCAGCTGCGGACGGGATTCGGCAGCAGTCGCCGCCAGATTAAACCCGCGCTGTTGGACCAAACCGTTGTCGCCGGAATTGGCAATCTGTATGCCGCCGAGATTTTATTTTTGGCCGGTGTTGATCCGCGAACGCGTTGCGATCGGCTGAGCAAACCCCAGTGGTCTCGGATCCACGCGGCGATCACAGCGGTCTTGGGCGAGGCGATCGAGCACGAGGGCAGCACGCTGTCCGATGGGACCTATCGCAATGCGCTCAACCACCAAGGCAGCTACCAGAACTACCACCGCGTCTATGACCGTGCAGATTCAAATTGTCGACGTTGTCGATCGGGATTGATTCGACGAATCGTGCAAAACCAGCGAAGTACGTTTTTTTGCCCCCAATGTCAGCGTAAATCAGGTTTGCACGCCCAGGTGGCCCGAATCGAAGTTTCGCCGCCGGTGACCAGCACGGTACAATAGAGCCCTTGGAGGGCCGCGAGCGCAAACGACTAGCGAGCAACGCCCAAACACGCGGTGCCAAACACGTGGCCGCCAAACACCCCGCCATTTGCATCTGCCATTTCGTCCGCGCCAGGTCTTTGATTGAGATGACCATGAATTCACCGACCAGCCGACGTGATTGGTTCCGCCGCGCCGCGTTGCTTTCCGCCGGTGGCGCCTGGGCGACAACGCTGGGGCACCGATCGGTCGCCTCGGCAGCGGTCCGCAATCAGACTTGGGAAACATCCACGCAAAAAGCGCTGACATGGCTCAGCCGCACCCAGTCATCGCGCGGCCACTGGAACACGCAAGTCTATCCGACGGCGATGGCGGCGCTGGCCGGCACCGCGATGATCGGAAACGGATCCACGACCACCCAGGGTCCGTATGCCAAAGAGATCGCGCGGACGGCGGATTACCTGATCAGCAAAAGCCGTGACAACGGATTGATCGGAGACCCCAAAACCGACCAGCGATACACCTACGGGCACGGTTTTGCCATGCTGTTCCTGTCGCAGGTCCTGGGCGAAGAGGGCTTGCTGGATCGCCGACGTGAATTGGTCGATGTGCTTTCCCGAGCGGTCGAATTCAGCGGCAACGCTCAAACGGCAGCGGGCGGTTGGGGCTATGTCTCGGCGGCTGAAGGCAATGATTTTGATGAGGGATCGACCACGATCACGCAGGTCCAAGGGTTGCGTGGTTGTCGCAACGCCGGAATCCCGGTCAGTGGTGACGTGATCGATCGCGCCAAGAAATACATTTATGAGTGCAAGAACAAAGACGGTGGCATCAGCTATAGCAGCCGCCAACGTGGTACCAGTCGGCCGGCGATCACCGCCGCAGCTCTGGCGGCACTGTACAACGCTGGGGATTACGACAGCCAGCATGTGCCTGAAATGTTGGCCTACACCAAAAAGGAACTGCACGGGATCAGTGACGGTGCCCGCGCGTTCGGGCATTGGCACTACACGTATCTGTATTACAGCCAAGTCGTCTATCGCCAAGGCGACGAACTGTGGCGTCCGTTCCGCGAACGCTTGTACGACCGCATCGCCAGCCAGCAACGACCCGATGGCTACTGGGAGGGCCAGATCCATCCGGTCTATGTAACCGCATGCAATCTGATCATGCTGCAATTGGACTACGGCTATCTGCCGATCTACCAACGCTAGCGATTGGAGCTGGATCCGCCAGGATTCAGACCGATGAACCCCTGGCGGGACCAGCGACGACATCTGAAGGTGCGTTTTTATCGCAACCCGATGGCTTCAGCGAGGGATTTAGGGTGTTAACGGGATCCCTCGCTGACGCGTCGGGTTACCAAAAACCAATGCCCCACGCGATTACGCATCTTCAAAAGCGACGTCACTGCTTGTTCCGGCGATCCTAAGTGGGACTCGTTCCGTGTCGAATTGAAATCCTGGCAAATAAATTTCGCGAGATTGCGCATCGCCGTCACACATTCGGGCTCGTTGTAGACTGAGCGGTTCATCTCACCTTCGTCCACATTGCCCAGGTCTCTCTACGATGCGCAACCTTAGAGACTGCTTCTATCAGCGGCGAACCGGTTTCCGAACGACTCGTTCGCGACGAATGTTGACAGTGCAGTCGTTGGAAACACGGCGCATGCTGGCCGCCGAAATGGACGCCGCGTGGTCCAGCGACAACGATTTGCAACTGACGGTCGGCGGCCGCTACTACACCTCAGGTCCAGATCTGAATGCGTCGACCATCCCTATCGATGCGGTGCAGGCTGACCCGGGACCAGCCGAAGCAGAGACAGCCAATCTCTTTCCCACCGCCATCCACATCGTCGACGGCAACAACAATCTGTTTGATCCGGAACCCGGTCAACGATTTTTTGTACGCGTGGAATTCACTTACGACAATCCGACCAACGACTTCTACAGTGTTGGCCGTGTCGTCAACGAGAACCCTCAGCATCTTGCCCCCAACATCAACTGGGGATCCGGATTGTCGGGACGCAGTACCTGGTATCACGTTTGGGGCGGTTGGGTCATGCACCACGGTGGAACCTATCAGGTGACGGTGCAACTCGATCCCAATAATGCGGTGGCAGAGTCCAACGAAGCGGACAATTTTATGACCCGGCAGTTCACAGTCGTCGGTGACGTGACTCCGGAATGGGCGTTGGTCGGTGCTGAGCAAGGGCAAGCTTTGTTGGGCGATGGCACCGACGTGATTGTCGGCAGCATGGACGATGCGCTGGATTTTCAGCATCCCTGGCTGACCGGCAACGACTCGCTGGGACGTCCGCGATTGATCGCTGCCGATCAGAACACTGACGGTGTCGACGGCAGCCCGCTCAATTCCGGGCACGCCACCGCTGTGATGGGGATCGTGTTGGCTCGCGGAAACAATGCCGGTGATTACACCGGTCTGGCGCCCGATGCCCGCTATGTCACCGCGGAGTTCATCAACCGAGCAAACGTGCCGGGTCTGGCTGTCTTGGATGTCGCCGACGCTGCGGGCTTTCTGGTTGAGCACGGTGCCGAGGTGATCAACATGAGTTGGTCGTGGTGGTTCGGATCGGCGACGGATTCACAAACCGGTGAAACATCGAAAACGGGTTTGATGGTCGACTATCTTTCGTATGGACGGAACATCGTAGCGGTCCCAGCGGTCAACCAACTGCCGGACTATACCCGCCCAACCGCGCCAGGTTCATCGCGCAATGTGATCACGGTTGGTGGACTCAATGCGACCTACGACCGGGCTTGGAACCAACAGGATCACGGGCCGACCTTGGACGGTCGCGGAAAACCCGACCTACTTGGCAATACCGCGGTCGACTCGGTTTCAACCAACAGTTTTTGGCGCGACGGGCGACTGGCTTACAGCGGATTGAACGGCACCAGTTTTGCCGCCCCGTTTGTCACCGGAGCCATCGCTCAGATGCTGGACTATGGCAAACGCAATGGCGAAAACCTGGACCACCGTGTGATCAAAGCAGTGGTGATGAACTCCGCCGTCAAGACACTTGATGACAACGGTGCGGCCTGGAGCAACACGACCAGCCGACCGCTGGACGACCAACAGGGGACGGGGCTACTGAATATTCCTCGGATCCACCGCATGTATTCTGCCGGTCAACAATCTGCCGGAATCGTTGGGTCGGTCGGCTATGATTTTGCGGAGGTCCAGGGGACTGTCGATGCACAAGGTGGTGACCAAGACGACGGTCGAGCGGTTTACCAACTTGGCGAGAAAGACGCCGGCGGGGAGATCGATGTCACGTTGACCTGGGACCGGCACACCTTTTGGAACGATGTCAATGCGAACGACCGGATTGATGCCGTCGACAGCTTTTATGTGGATCCGCTAGACGCCCAAGACAACTTGGATCTGGTGTTGTACCGAGATGGACTTCCCTACCTGCGATCCGAAAGCACGGTTGATACCGTCGAACATTTGCACGCGGTCAATCTGCCAGCCGGCGAATACGAGATCCACGTTCTCCGCAAATCCGTGGCAAACTCCGGCGACAGCGAGAGCTATGCGTTGGCTTGGAACGCCACCGGCGACTATGGTTTTCCTCCCACTGTTCAAAGCATCAGCGTCAATCACGGCCTGCCAAGCCGTTCGCAGGTGACTTCGCTCGAGGTTGAATTCGACCAGCAACTTGAACTCGCTCCGTTGCAATCGGCGTTCCTGTTGGAAAATCTGACGACCGGATTGATGGTTGAGAACATTCATGTCTCGGCCACCGACGTCGGCGGACGCACCGTCGCCAACCTTCGTTTCTCCGGCGACTCAACGATTGACCGAATGGGAGTCGGCGATCTAGGCGACTCGTTGGCCGACGGTAACTATCGTCTGACGATCAACGCCGCCTCGATACGTTCCCTGCTGAATATTCAAATGGCCACCGATCATTTGTTTGGTGCCGCCGATTCCGAGCAGACGGGACTATTCCGCTGGTTCGGTGACACCGATGGAGACCGTGACGTTGACGGAAACGACATCCGCCAATTCGGGTTATCTTTCTTGGCACGCACCGGCGACTTGAATTTTGATCCTCATCTGGATCAAGACGGTGACGGTGACATCGACAGCCAAGACTACGGGCATTTCAGCCGTCAATTTCGAACAAGGCTGCGTCCTTAGGTGTGTCCGGATTGGATTGCGAGAAAGAATCCAGGCGCCGATTCACGCAAGGATGTGATGATCCGAATCCTTTGATGAAGGGATTGGATTGGGGGCGCCCACCTCGATTTGTCGGGCGGAAGGTCGGTTGTATTCGACCACGGTGCCTGCGCATCAAAGCGGGATGCGGCATGTCAGAGCAGACACCGTAGGTGATTAGCGAAGGCTGGTTATTGAATTCGTAGCCTGGGTCCCCGTGATTGACGGCGCCACGAACCAACGACGACACACCCGTAGTAATGATTCGATCGATAGAGTCGCCCGTTGCTGAGCGTCGTGGAGCACTGCCGAGGCACCGTCGACGGGAATCCAGCCAATACCACTGGCAAAAAATTCTGCGATGACGTGGTACCTTTCGTTTCGATCGCCAGCGGACGTGGGCGAAGGGCCGGCGGATTCGGCGAAACGCCCTACCAGGGTGCGCGCGGGAATCGCTTCGCTACGCATCACCGTCGTGAATAATATCGACAACCCGCCACAATCCGTTTCATTCAATTTGCAAAGATGAGAAGCCGTTCGGTCCTGGCCGTATTCGAACATGTACCGATAATCAGTCGCGATCGCGCGAAAAACACGCTGGGCAAACTCGACTTCGCTTTCACGTCGTTCGCGTTGAAATCCATGTTGCTGCTTCCACTGTTGAAAGTTTGCGGAGTCATAATCGAAGAAGCGATCGGGCAGCAGGTACTGGGTTCGTTGTGTCGGTGCAAGATCTTCCACCGGTGCACTGCGTCGACTGCGCGGACGCAGCGTTCGCGAAAAGAGTTGCACTTTGATGGTGGTCTCAAAGGATGACGTCGACGGTTGGATCGGTGAATTCACCTGCACCTTGGAACGCAAAAGTGGACGCCGCATCGGTGACTGATCGACAATCTCCATCGTTTCCATGCTTGTCGTCTGCTCGAGAACCTCTTGGGCATCAAAGCTTGGCACTTTGGGGACAACCACGACCCAGGTGTCGACCGCCATGGACGGCGTCGTCATCGTCGCTTTCATCGTGGCTGTCACGCATTGAGATTCGGATCGTACCGTCTCAAGACGAGGATTCGGTGCGCCACGATGGGTGGGTAACGAATTCAAGGCCGCCAACTGCGTCGCCGTCAATGACGCCGTTGGGTCCGTGACGACATCTTGCGCGAACGTCGAAACAGTGGTGGTGGAAAACACCGCGAGAATCATCATCCCCAAAAATTTCATCGTCTCTTTCCCGCGAATGTCTACTGGCGATTTGCTGACCCACTGCCATCGCCTTTCACTTGTTTCTGCCAGTCCAGTTTGAGATCGACCTGACCAGCGGCGAGCGTGGTGATCGTCAGTGGATGAACACCCTTCTGCAGTCGGATTTCAGTGCTGTACCCACGACTTGCATCAAAACCGAAATCGGCGTCGATCAGTTCGGCGTCATGAATTCGTGCAAATGCCGGTGACGCTGTCGATAGGGTCACCCGATACACGCCTGTCGTTGGGGCGGTGAAGGTGCCGCGAAATCGCACCGCGCCGGTGGCTGTGACTGCGTCAAACGAATCACAGCGGCCGGAATCCTGTGCCGACAAATCGTTCACGTCGGGAACAAATTTGAAATCACCGTCGTAGGTTTCATACGCCCAGTCGGACTGCGCCGGAGCGTCAATCGAGGGCACCGCTGCCTTGTCGTAGGGTCGTGGTGCGGACGCATTGGCGCGGCGAAGTTGCAGCACGCGGTCGTGCATCTTTTGCTGTAGCGTCGCAAACTGACCGCCCTGCCCCGCCAAATTCTTCAGCTCTTTGGGATCATTTTTCAGATCATAGATCGCAAACGGTTGCTGGTGATCTTTGACGTCCACACGAACACCTTTGTAGCCGTCAACAAAAACGACTTGCATTTGTTTTCGCGGTCGATTGCGTTTGCTGTTTTGGAAATCG
The DNA here is from genome assembly GCF_024129865.1 of Stieleria tagensis. Classification (GTDB taxonomy): domain Bacteria; phylum Planctomycetota; class Planctomycetia; order Pirellulales; family Pirellulaceae; genus Stieleria; species Stieleria tagensis. Next base: position 13,801 of record NZ_JAMYFE010000016.1, read on the forward strand.
TCATAGGCCGGTGTTTTGCCACCATTGAAGTATTCGATGTAGACCTGGCCGGGACGCTGTTGGCCTTGGCCGGTCAACGTCGGCAACAGCGACACACCGTCGGTTCTCGCGGGAGGCGCGATGCCGCCGGCGCGGGCAAAGGTTGGCATCCAGTCCTGGAATTGTGACGGGGTGTCGTCGATCGAACCGGCGGCAATCTTGCCGGGCCACCAGGCCAAGGTGCCGACGCGTATCCCGCCTTCCCACACATCGCGTTTGGTCCCATCGAATGGTCCGTAGGATTGAAACGACTCGGGCGTGTAGTTGATTCGTTTGTCGTTTAAATCACGTAGATAGGATTCATGGTGGGGACCGTTGTCACAACTGACAACGACCAGCGTGTCTTGGTCGATCGACAGTTCGCGCAAGGTTTGTAACAAGTCACCGATCGAATCATCGATGCGGCGAACCATCGTCGCAAATCGTTCCTCCACGTCCGTCCAGCCTTTGCCGGTGTAATCCGGGTGCCGATAGCCGTCGACGGTGCCCGCGGCGGTGTTGATCATCTGTCCGGGTTTGCCCGTCCACTGCAATCCGCCGTTCAGTCCCCGTCCTGCGGGATATGGCACCGAGGGCACTTGCAGTGCGGCATGCGGCGTGTCGTAGGCGAGGTACAGAAAGAACGGGTCTTTCGAACCGCCTTGAACATGGTTGACAATCCAATCCTTGCTGCGGGCGGTGAACAGGTCCGTTGTGTAGCACTTGGCCAGGTCTTTGCTGACTTCCTGGTCATTGTGCCAGACTTGTTTGGGGGTGCGATGCGAGGGGCTGTCGCCCAGGTTCCAAGTTTCGGCCGGGTAATGCACGTGACCGTCGCGGTGACGCACGTAGCCATAGAATTCGTCAAAGCCCCGCTTGGTCGGATAAGCCGGCCAAGCTGCGGGAGTCTTGTCGTCGTCCGACTTTTCAGCGCCGCCTTGCAAGCCATACTTGCCGACTAGCCACGTCGTGTAGCCGGCGGATTTCATCACCGACGCCAAGGTGTGGTTGTCCGCCAGCGCTTTGTCAAATTGATTGTCACGCACTTCCGCGTGGCCTTGATGGACGCCGGTCAGCAACGAGGATCGGCTGGGGGCACAAACCGGGGCCGGGCAATAATGAGCTCTCAACTGCATGCCTTGGGCAGCCATCTGGTCCAGCATCGGCGTCTGATGCCGCTTGGCATGCTGAGATTCATTTTGGTACAGCACACCAAAGTCGCCCCAGCCCATGTCGTCCAGCAAGATGAAGATCACGTTGGGGCGGGTGTCGGCCGCGGCCGGTGTCGCTGTGAAAGCGGCTGCCAACAAAAACAGAATCGGTACGACAGAAGCAAATGGGGCGCGTATCATCAAGGCAACTGCAAGCTGGTGGTGGGGAAATCAATCTCCGCCTAGTTTAGCAGGAATCGATGGCGTTGCTGTCAGGGTGGGTGGTCACTCACCGGCCTGTCCTCCTGTTTCTCTCACCCAGCGGAACCGTTCACCGCGGCAGCACCAACTTTTAGGGCAGCATTAGTTAACAGCAGCCATTGAGCCATGCCAATGTTGGGCTACCGCACACTGACTTGATCGTGCTCGTACTCAGCATCGCGGTACTCGTACTCCTACTCGATCGACAGGTGAGGTGGCCTGGATTTTGGGGGCCACGCGTCCTCTTGCAGCGTTGACCAGCGATGTTGGTTTGCGACTGAATCGAGTAGGAGTACGAGTACCGACTGGCGCCTGAGTACGAGTCGCGAACGATCGCGATAACGGAGTTGCGGCTGATCATCTTGAGTTCAGCAATCAACCGCGCCCGTGATTTCCGTTCACCGCATCATCCCGCATTTTCTTGGCCAGATAAATGCCATCGACCAATCGCGATTGGTATTCGATTTGAACTGCGAGCGGCACTCTTTCATTCAAGTCTTCAACCTCTGTGCCTTGGTGCCTCTGTGAGAGACCACCGAGCAATCGATTTCACGGAGGCACCAAGGCACGGAGATTCAATACGCCCGCCGATTCGGTCGGATAAATCCTCCACACCAACGACGGCAAACAGGCGTCCAAAATGCCAGGGGGACAGAGCACTCTCGCCGACGAATCGATGCGTGGGGAATGCAAGCATTGACTGTTGCTGCTACTCGTAATGCTATGTCCCCGACGGACCATCCTTCAGTCGGCGAACGGTAGAATTCACGGGGAACGGGAGAAAGACTCGCAAGCAGACCATTAAACACGACTCCCGTTCTCCCGTGCCATTCATGGTTCGTCGTGTTCA
>NZ_JAMYFE010000160.1 GCF_024129865.1 Stieleria tagensis
CTCACGCTTCGGGTTACCGTAGAAGCGCAACTTCAAAACTCACGCGTCGGATTGTGATGAAAAACGCAACTTCAAAACTGACGTGTTGGGTTACGAATCAAAACTACCTAACGCGAAAACGTAACTTCGTCGCCTGCGTGTGACGTTGCCGCCGATTTAATTCCACCCCCTTTCAAACTCCAACCACTGCTCGATTCAATGGTTCGAACTGCAAGCACGATGTTGCCCTTGGGCACACAGGCACCCGATTTCTCGCTACCCGAATGCGCAGGTGGCACGGTCGGCCTGTCCGATTTGACCGGCAAGAAAGCATTGCTGGTGATGTTCATTTGCAATCACTGCCCCTATGTCAAACATGTCGCCGAGCAGTTGAAATCGCTGTCCGACGATTACTTGGCAAAAGACGTCGCGGTGGTGGGGATCAACAGCAATGACGCCGATGTCTATCCCGACGATTCACCCGAGGCGATGGCTCAGGAAAAAGTCCAGCGCGGATACCAGTTTCCCTACCTGGTCGACGCCGACCAACAGGTCGCGCGCGATTACGCTGCTGCGTGCACCCCGGATTTTTACCTGTTCGACGAGAACCAAAAACTGGTCTATCGCGGACAATTGGATTCGTCGCGTCCCAAGACCGACATTCCAGTGACCGGTGAAGACCTGCGGGCGGCGATTGATGCGGTGCTGGCCGGGCAAGCTCCCAGCGACCAGCAACGCGCCTCGCTGGGTTGTAACATCAAATGGAAAGACGGCAACGCGCCCGATTACTTCGATCCAGCCGGTGTTAGCTGAGTGCTCTCGTACCTGCAGGATTTGACGCTGCGGTTGGCTGCCGGGGCATCGGCGCTGGACAGCCAACTGCGCCACACCCACGCCCAGTGGTTGATCGCGCAGCAGCGTGACGATGGTGGTTTCGCCGGTCGCGAAGGGGACAGTGATCCCTACTACACCGCATTTGCCTTGCGTGGGTTGTGGATTCTGGATGCATTGACACCCGCTGTCGGCAACGCCGCCGCAGCGTTCTTGAAGACCCGCTTGGACAAACGCGAAGGCATCATCGATTTGATCTCGTTGATCTTTGCCGCGGCGATTTGCGAAATGGCGGTCGGCGCTGTCGTGATCGACGATGACAACACCCATTGGGCTGACAACGTCGCGGCGCTGTTGGAATCACTGCGGACCGATGATGGCGGGTTTGCCAAAAGCATCGACGGCCGCGCCGGCAGCACCTATCAAACGTTTCTATCAGTGCTGTGCTTGGAATTGATGGGACGCCAACCCCAGAACCCCGACGCGGTATTGCGATTTTTACAGGCACAACAACATCCCGATGGCGGTTACCTGGAGATTCGGGCGGCGAAACGCGCCGGGGTGAATCCCACCGCCGCCGCCATCGGTACCCTCAAGACACTCGGGCGGCTCGACCAAGTTGATCGCGAATCGACCATCGATTTTCTGGCCGAGATGCAATCCGACGAGGGTGGATTGACGGCCAACACGCGGATCCCGTTTGCGGATCTACTGAGCAGTTGTACGGGGATGATCACGCTGGGGGATTTGGAAGCCGGTGATGTCGTCGACCGCCGCGCGGTGCACCGCTATGCCGAATCGATGCAGGCCGCCGGCGGCGGATTCACCGGGTTTGCTTTGGACCACACCGCCGATGTCGAATACACGTTTTATGGTTTGGCGACACTTGCGCTGACGGGATAACACCGCTCTCATGACTACCTTGACCGTCCAAAATCTGTCCAAGTCATTTCCTACGCCCGCGGGGTCACTGGATGTGCTGCGCGACGTTTCGTTGCAGATGTCCGGTGGACAGTCGCTGGCGATTGTCGGTCCCAGCGGTAGCGGAAAAAGCACGCTGCTACAGATTCTGGGAACGCTCGACCGACCGGATTCCGGCACCGTCAAGGTAGATGACGAAGACCCGTTTGCACTCGACGACAATCAGATCGCGCGGTGGCGCAACCAGCGAATCGGTTTCATCTTCCAAGACCACCATCTGTTGCCCCAGCTGTCGGTGATCGAAAACGTCTTGTTGCCGTCACTGGCAACCGGTGTCGCCGACCAAGATCAGGCCGCGCGAGCCGGCGAATTGATCGATGCGGTGGGTTTGGGAGAGCGCAGGTCGCATCGGCCGAGCCAGCTTTCGGGCGGGGAACGCGAGCGAGTGGCCATTGCCCGAGCGCTGTTGATGCGCCCTTCGTTGGTGCTGGCTGATGAGCCGACTGGGAACCTGGATCGCCGCACTGCGGAATCTGTCACCGAAGTGCTGAAGAACTTGCAACGCGAACACGATGCGATTTTGATCTGTGTGACCCACAGCGACTCGCTAGCGGCCGCAATGGACGATCGCCGCGAACTGATCGACGGCAAACTCGTCTGATCCGCGGCGGTCATTCGTCCCAATCTTCGTACTCTTCTTCACCGTCATCGGCCGGTTCTTCCTCCGCCTCGGCTGCCGCGATCGCGCGGCTGGACTTGGCTGACGGAGCGTCGTCTTCGTCGTCATCGTCGTTTTCCGGTGGATCCAGCCCCTGCATCTCGTGCCACTGTTCCATGGTCAGGATCACATCGCGCGCCTTGCTGCCGTTGTATTGACCGACGATCCCGTCTTCGGCCATGAAATCGATCAGCTTGGCAGCCCGTCCATATCCGATTCCTAGATGCCGCTGCAGCAACGAACAGGACCCGCGGCCTTCGCGGATAATGACTTCAACCGCGCTTTCGTAGATGTCGGGGCGTTCTTCGTTAAGTGCCGGTGCATCGCCACCCTCTTCGTCGCTGACCTTTAGATTCATCAGTTCGCCGACAAAGTTCTGTTCGCCCATCGCACAATGGGCGCATACCGAATCGATCTCTTCATCGGACAGGTAGGTGCCTTGGCCACGAATCAGCGTGCTGGTCCCAGGCCACAGGAATAGCATGTCGCCGTTGCCCAACAATTTGTCGGCCCCGTTTTCATCCAGCACGACGCGGCTGTCGGTTTTACTGGCCACCTGGAAACTCAATCGCGCCGGCAAGTTACTTTTGATCAAACCGGTGATGACATCCACGGTCGGTTTTTGAGTTGCCAAGATCAAGTGGATCCCGACCGCACGGCTTTTCTGTGCCAGTCGGATGATGTGCTGCTCGACGTCTTTCCCGGCCGTCATCATCAGGTCCGCCATTTCATCGGCGACGATCACAATGAACGGCAGTTTGTCGGGAACACTGCCGTTGTCGTCTTCCGGTTCGACTTCCAAACGCCGCAGGATTTCTTCGCGGCCCAAATCGTTGTAGCTGTTGATGTGCCGAACGCCGACATTGGCCAGCAACGAATACCGTTCTTCCATCTTCTCAACCGCCCAAGCCAGAATCGCTTCGGCCTTGCGCATGTCGGTGATCACCGGGTGCATCAGGTGCGGCAACTTTCCGTAGCCGCTCAGTTCGACCATCTTGGGGTCGATCATCAACATCCGGACTTCATCCGGACGACAGGCCATCAGGATTGAGGTGATGATGGCGTTCAAACAAACACTTTTACCGGTACCCGTTCGACCGGCAATCAACAGGTGGGGCATCTTGGCCAAGTCGACGACCATCGGATTGCCCGAGACGTCTTTGCCCAAAAAGACCGGAATGTTCATCTTTAGCGAACGCATGTCCGATTCTTCCATCACATCGCGCAGTCGCACGACCTGACGTTGTTCGTTGGGGACTTCGATCCCAACGGTGTTCTTGCCAGGGATCGGCGCCACGATCCGCACGCTGGGGACTCGCAACGCGATCGCTAAATCCTCGGCCAGTCCCGTGATCTTGCTCAATCGCAACCCGGCCTCGAGTTCAATTTCGTACTGGGCGATGACCGGACCCGTTTCGATTTCAACGACGCGAATATTGAACCCAAAATCGGCAAAAGTAGCTTCCAAGATCTTGGCCTTGCGGCGGACTTCGCTCAGCTGTTCGTCATAGTTGATGTCGTCGCTTGCTTCGAGTAGATCGATCCTCGGCAAATGGTAGTCTTCGCTGGTGGAGGGAGCGACCTCGACCACGTCCGCGTACAGCTGCTGCAATTCGTCATCCGATTTGTTCTTCTTGGGCAAGCGGATTTTCGGCCCAGGCACATCATGACCTTGGTCGCTGCGCAGCGTGACCGTTTCGTCATCGATTTCGATCTCGCGAGTCACCGAGGTGTCGTCCACTGGATCGGAATCATCGTCCTCGTATTCGTAGCCGTCATCACTTTCACCGGCGGTCTCGGCTACCGCAACGGATCCATTGCCTGGGTCATCAACCGGATCTTGGTTTGCGTCGCCACCTCCCTTGCGACGTTTGACGGCGCGCAATTTGATACGGGGCTCGACGGGCTGTGTCTGACTGTCGTCGTCCTGTTCGGCCACCGCAGTGTTTGCGTCACTTGCTTCCGATGCCACAACGGAATCGGCAGATTCGTCCTCCGCCGGCGGGGCAAAGGGGGCTTCGACGGCGTCAAACGGTTGCCGCCTGCGCCGCATCATCGGTGGCATCGCCTCGGCAGCACGCTTCATGCCCCGACGCGAGACTTCCGCGCTGCCGGCAAAGATCTTTCGACTCGCATAAAGCAATGCGTAGTCGGTCGTTAACAACACACCGATCGTCAACAGGGTCAACGTCAGGATCCAAGCGCCCAGCGCATTAAAATGAGCCAGCAACCAAGTCGATGACATCGCGCCCAACACCCCGCCGGCACCGATCACCGGGGCACCGTCAATGCGGACCGGCGCCATGGCGGTTGCTGTGGCAACCGCCAACACGATCAATGTTCCGCCCAGCGATCGTAGGACCGGGGCGTTCAGTCGCCCGCGGCGCAGCAGTGCGATCGCTGTGCCGCCAATCGCTGCAACCACAAATCCCGATGCCAATCCCATCGACTGCATCATCGCCGATGCAATCAGCGCACCCCAGTAACCACAGGCATTGGTGATCGATTCCTCAGCCGGTGACTCCAAAATGTCGGGCACGTGCAATAAGCTGATCGGCCAAAACGGCTGGCCGACCGGATCTGCGGCGTTGCGAGTGACCAACGAAACTGTCAAAAGGACCGTCAGCGCAATCAATAAGATCGCACCAATATCACGTGTGAAGTCGGGCGTTGCGGGCGTTTCGTCGATCAGGTCGGCCGACATGAAGTGTCCGATAAACGAGTTTTGCGGTGGCGTTTCTAGACAACACCTCTCATCGATCTGATTCGACCGCCCTCGTTCACTCACATGAGCGGTGCGAAAAGAATCGCCAACAGATGAAACACCGGAAAAGCGATCGCAGTCGGCAAGCTTTGCCAGACCCGAGTAGTCGATCAAGTTGAAAAAGATTCACTGATCCGATTCCATGCCGACGTTCGGAAGGATTGTGACCCACATCACGCATTTTTCCTCTCGCGATTGCAATCCAGCGGCAACACTTTCGATAGTGTTCGGTCACGAAGGCCGGCAAATAAAAGTGAGCGTTTGCAGTCGTCCGTTGCCCCTGACTCCGGTGACAGGCATGCGCTTTGCACTGACCAAGGAGGTCCAATTTTCTATCGTTCAACCGCTAACCGAGATGGTTCCGTGTCAATCGATCTGATGCACACTACGTTTGGTATCCTGTTCACCTTTGTGTGGCTGTTTGTCGGCCAGATCTTGGTCGCAAGTCGCTGATCCACCTCTCATCGCTGGTTTCACACCATGCCGTATTGCTGTCATGTCTTAGGCCTTTTGCTGGCATTGGTTTCGGTCCAGTTGGCCTGGGGTGACGACCCTGCTGGTGTCTCTCGTCCCAACCTGGTCGTCATCGTTGCCGACGATTTGGGATATGGAGAAACCGGGATGATGGGCAACCGTGAAATTCCAACGCCGAACATTGATGCCTTGGCAGCCAGTGGGGTTCGTTGCACCGCGGGCTACGTCACGTCGTCTTATTGCAGTCCTTCCCGAGCGGGCATTGTTTCCGGACGCTACCAATCTCGGTTTGGCTACGACATCAATCCGACAGGGAAACGCAATCTATTGCCCGATGCGGGACTGCCGACCAGCGAAACCACGTTTGTCAGTCGGTTGAGCGCCGCCGGCTATCAAACCGGTCTGGTCGGTAAATGGCATCTTGGCGGCACCGAAGCGATGCATCCACTGCAACGTGGATTCGATTCGTTTTATGGCTTTTTGCACGAAGGCCACTTCTACGTTCCCGGTTCACTGCCTGAGCAGGCACCGCTGACAGATTCGCCGACAGATTCACTGGCGGTTGAAAACGAACCGTTCGAAAACGTTCTGACCATGGTGCGTGACAACCGATTGCCCAGTGGGCAGCGGGTGCGTCAGGGGAATCTGATTCGTGGCAATTACGCGCGGATCAGCGAGCCTGCGTATGACCAGGACAACCCGATCCTGCGGGGCACCGACGTGATCACCGAAACCCGTTACTTGACCGACGCGATCACCGAAGAAGCCGTCGATTTCATCCAGCAGAATCAATCATCGCCATTTTGTTTGATGGTGTGTTACAACGCGGTTCACAGTCCGATGCAAGCGACGCTGGCTGATTGTGAACTGATGCAGCGGATCCCGGACGAACAGCGACGAATCTTTGCCGGAATGTTGATCGCACTCGACCGTGGCGTCGGCCAGATCACGTCGTCGATCGACGAACATCGGTTGCGACGTCAGACGCTGGTCGTATTTCTAAGCGACAATGGTGGCCCCACCGCCGAGTTGACCAGCAGCAACGCGCCGCTGCGTGATGGCAAAGGCAGCCTGTACGAAGGCGGCGTTCGGATTCCCATGGTCTGGTCCATGCCCGGACGTCTGCCGGCCGGCGTAACTGAAAAACGACCCGTGCTCAGCTTGGATATCGCCGCGACCGCACTTGACCTAGCCGGGTTGCCACCGGATCCGAACGCCGATGGTATCAGTCTGTTGAAATGGATCGACGAGCCGATGGCGGCAGGACACAAAACCATTTTTTGGCGGATGCCGGGCGGCAAACAGGCACTGCGTAGCGACGACTGGAAAGTCGTGCGGCCTGGAAAAGGCAAACCGATCGAGTTGTATCAACTGTCCGCCGATCTGGGCGAACAACGCAACCTGGCCGCGAGCGAGACCGCTAAGCTAAAGGAGCTGATGAACCGCTGGCAATCCTATGATGCCCAAATGCCAGAGATCAAAAATTAAGAGACCGCGTTTCCCGTAGCTGGGCCCAGCCAGGTAAGCTGTCGTTCGATCGCCCGCATCAATCAGCCGAGTTTGCCGCACCCTCGCCCCGCCCTCTACGCTGATTGAGAACGTTCAAAATGCAAACGTCGAAGCTGTCCGTGATCGCCGTGATTCTGTGGTGTGGAGTGTTGGGACGCGGTCCCTTGTTCTCCGACGCTCCCGACGGTGTTGGTGTGGATCCGGAGTCGTCGATCAAGAATGTGTTGCTGATTGTCTCGGACGATCTGCGTGCCGACACACTCGGTTGCTACGGCGACGCAGTGACTCGAACACCACACCTGGATCGCTTGGCGGCCGCCGGGATGGTGTTTGATCACGCCTATTGTCAGGGGACTTGGTGCGCTCCGTCGCGAAAGTCGTTCATGCGTTCGCGCTACATCGATGGGGACTGCCCGACGTTAGGCGAAACGCTACAAGCCGCTGACATCGCTAGTCTTCGAGTCGGCAAGATCTTTCACATGCGTGTCCCCGGCGACATCGTCGATGGAACCAATGGACAGGACGTCGCGGAGTGTTGGACGGAACGATTCAATTCACAAGGCGATGAAGCTCACACGGTCGGCGCCTATGCATGCCTGAATCAAAATGTGTTCACCACGGCGATGGAAGGCCGGCAAGGCGCCGGTACCCCGCACCGCCCGTTTGTCACTGTCAAAGTCGACGGGGATGCGACCGAACAACCCGATTTCAAATCGGCCACCAAAGCGATTGAACTGCTGAAGCGATTTCAAGGTCAGCGTTTCTTTTTGGCAGTCGGATTGGTCCGTCCGCACTATCCGATGGTGGCACCCCAGGCCCTGTTTGATCACTACCCAGCTGAATCGATGCAGTTGCCAGTGACCTGGAACCAAGATCTGGGCACCAGCGGCATTCCACGCGCCGGGCTGGCATCGAGTCGATCTGCCGAAAACGGGATCAGTCGATATCCCCTCAACCAAAAACGCATGTGGTCGGGGTATCGAGCAAGCGTCGAATTCATGGATGCCCAGGTCGGGCGGGTACTCGATGCGCTTGATCAACTGGGGCTCAGCGAATCGACCGCCGTGATCTTTACCAGTGATCATGGTTACCACTTGGGCGATCACACGTTTTGGCAGAAAAGCAATCTGCATGAAAAAGTCGCCAGGGTTCCCTTGATCATTCGCCGGGGAGTTTCCGAGGGAAGGAAGCAGGGTGGACGGGGGCAGCACTCCGAATCGTTAGTCGAGCTGGTCGATCTATACCCGACCGTTTGTGATTTGATGTCGCTGAGAACCCCCAGCGAATGTCAGGGCAAGAGCTTGGTCCCCGTCTTGGCAGATCCCGCGGCCACTGTTCGAGACGCGGCAATCACGATCGACGGAAAAAAGAAGACGCGTCATTTTTTGCTGCGGACCAGTCGCTGGGCGTTGATGAGTTACCAAGACGGATCCGCGGAATTGTACGACATGCAAACCGATTCTTTGCAGCAACGCAATCTGGCAGGTGATCCGGAATACGCCGCGACGAAAGCCGACCTACAGCGCCAGCTCGCCGCGTCGATTTCCAAACATGGTTTGAGCTTGTCGCCGCAGTAGCTGTGTTGTCTGTCACGGTCGGACGGCTGAAACGAGATTCGCTTTGCAGCAGAACGTCGCCGCAATAGAATGAGCCGCGCTGAATTGAATGCCAGTGTCTCTCTCAGGCCAACCGTGGATAAACCGAAACCAGACAAACTGCCACTCGCTTGTCTTCGATGGGGTGCATTTCTTTGTTTTGCCGGCTGGGCTTGGGTTCATTTCTATTGGGAAGGCCCTTATGGCGTGCTGCTCTGGCAAGACGCCACCTATGACCTGGCGACCCGGTTTGGCATCACGTGGGACGATTTTGTCGGCACGGGGGCTGACGATGGTTTGGTGCAGAAATGGATTGCCCGAATCTGGTGGCTGTACCTGGTGTGCGCTGTGTTGACCCTGACCGTCCGCAAAGGGGCCTGGATTCAGATGTCCGGGTTGGTCGTTGGTAGCGGGTTGCTGACCGTGCTGTGCTACGCCAAATACGTCGCCTCGAAATACCAGTTGCCGATGTTCATTGAACATGGCGGCCAGATGCTGATTCCAATTCTGCTGGTGATGGCGCTGTCGATTGGCGTGCGTCATCGGATCACGGTGATCACAGCTATCATCGCAGTGATCCTGACCTTCGCCGGTCATGGCAGCTATGCGTTTGGATTGTGGCCGACGCCTGGGAATTTTCATGCCATGACGTCCGTGATTCTTGGGGTGGAGTATCCAACCACACAAACCCTACTGCGAATCGCCGGTGTGCTCGATTTTTTGGTTTGCATCGGAATCTGCATTCCCTCTCTGCGTCGTGCCAGTGCGTGTTATGCCACTGTCTGGGGTTTTCTGACCGCCATCGCCCGACCGGTCGCAGGCATGTCTTGGGGGCTCAACTACTGGGGGGCTGATCAATACTTGCACGAAGCCGTGCTGCGGGCACCCCACTTTTTGATTCCCCTGTATCTGCTGTTGATTTGGCGGCAACCAGGCCGGACCGACGCGGCCACGTCGCGGACCGGCGGTCAGCAAGCCGCGGGACCAGGTTAGCCATCTAGGGCTGTGAACGCTCGGCCGCCGGTCTACACTAGTGCTGTCGTCCAGACGAAAGATCGGGTTTTCATCACCCGACGTGTGAGTTTTGAAGCCAGCGCTTTTGCGTGGGGCATTGGTTTTTGGTAACCCGAAGCGTGAGCGAGGGATCCCGTTACTATGCTAAATCCCTCGCTGACGCGTCGGGTTACCGTAAAAGTGCAGCTTCAAAACGTGTGAGCGAGGGATTCCGTTACCATGCTAGATCGCTCGCTGACGCGTCGGGTTGTGATAAAAACGCAACTTCCAAACACACGTGTCAGGTCGCTCATTCAACGGCATGACTGCAGCGAAACGGATCGCCGGAAAGACGGATGATCTTCGACGGGACGAACCACGACAGACGAACCACTCCGCTCGATATGTAAACGAATGAATTTACAAAAATACAAACGACTTGTTCTGTGCTGCCTGGTGTTGCTGTTGGCCTGTTCTCCGGCCTTGGCACAGCAAAATCGCCAACGGCGACCCGGCCGCGCGGTGCTGACGATTCCCGAGGTCGAAAAAAGCGAACTCATTTGTTTTGCGCTGTACACGGTCAGCGATGGCACGCTGAAACTGACCGCCCAGCTTTATCCGCTTGATTCCAGCGACCCCAAAACTGCTCGCTTGGAAATCCAGAAAGACGGCCAGTGGGTGGAAGTTGCAACGACAAAGGTGATTGAACCCGGTTGGACCGCGCCGTTTCGCGTCGAGAACTGGGATGACACCCAGGCCTATCCCTACCGCGTTCTGCATGGAACCGAAGCAAAATACGAGGGGCTGGTTCGCAAGAACCCCGTGGATCAGGACGAGATCGTCGTCGCCGGGTTCACCGGCAACTCGATTCAGCCCGCTCATGGTGGCGATATCTCACGCCAAGATCTGATCGACAATGTGAACAAGGTCGACGCCGACGTGCTGTTTTTCTCGGGCGATCAAGTTTATGACCACAACAAACACTACGCCGCTTGGCTGAAATTTGGACGCGACTTTGGTGAAATCATCAAAGACCGACCGACCCTCTCTCTGCCCGATGACCATGACGTAGGCCAGCCCAATTTGTGGGGCGAGAGCGGAAAGATTTCGACGCTTAGCGGCGCTGCCGATGGTGGTTATTCCCAGCCCGGCGTCTATGTGCAGGAAGTCGAACGCGCACAGACCAGTCACTTTCCCGATCCAGTGGACCCGCGGAAAATTGGTCAGGGCATCGGTGTTTATTTTACGAACTTGAATTGGGGCAATGTCGATTTTGCCATTCTAGAAGACCGCAAATTCAAAACCGGTCCGGCTGGCCGTGTCCCCAAACAGGGGCCGCGGCCCGATCACATTCGTAATCCAGACTACGATCCGGCCAGTGTGGATGTTGCCGGTGCTGTGCTGCTGGGCCAGCGGCAACTGGACTTTCTAAATGCCTGGGCCCAGGATTGGCACCATGCCAAGCTGAAGGTCGCTCTTTCGCAAACCATCTTTTGCGGTGGTGCTCACATTCACGGCACTGCCAACGGTCGCTTGCATGCTGATATGGATTCCAATGGTTGGCCACAAACAGGTCGGAACCTCGCACTCAAAGCACTTCGCAAGGCATTCGCCTTTCACTACGCCGGTGACCAACACCTGGCCACGATCTTTCATCATGGCGTTGATGAACACCGCGACGCGATCTGGTCGTTCTGTGTCCCCTCGATCGCCAACCTTTATCTCCGCTGGTGGGAACCGCTGCAGCCGGGACAAAACCGGGAACCAGGCAGCCCCGATTACACCGGGGATCTGTTGGACGGATTCGACAACAAAGTGACCAACTACGCAGCCGCCAACCCCGATAAAAAGCCCGCGGGCAACCTGCTGAACACCCGGGCCGCTGGGTTTGGGATCGTGCGTCTGAATACCAAAACGCGAGAGATCACGATGGAATGTTGGCCCCGCAACGTTGACGTGACCGATCCGTCGGCCAAACAGTATCCGGGGTGGCCACGCACTATCTCGCAATTCGACAACTACAATCCGCCGTCCTGGGGAAAACTCGGAGAGTTGACCTTTGATGTCGATTCACCCGTCGTCCAGGTCGTCGATTCCGGCAGCGGCGAAATCCTGTACACCGTCCGCGTCAAAGGGAAATCCTTTGTTCCCGGGGCTCCGAAAGGCAAGACGTTTTTGATCAAAGCCGGCAAGGACGCAGCCGAGACGGTCGTTGTCAAAGACGCCCAAGTCGGCGGGGCCGCGCACGAGGTAAAATTGGGCACGTAAGCCGGGGCTCGGTCAAATCCTCGAGGGCAGGAACCCTCAAGGCCGGGAACCCTCAAGGGCGGGACACTACGCGACGCCCGCCAGAGTCAAATGTTTTGATCGCCCCCACACCGGCGCGATCAATGCCGGAGCAATCAATGCCGGCCTGGGGTAGCTGCATGCCCTCTGCTTGGCACCCGCCGGACCGCTACATTAGTCCCAGCCAACGGCGGGACTGATGCCCGTTGCTTCCGCCAAACCCTATCGACCACTCTCGATCTGAGCTCTGAATGACTAGCGAATCTAGTGACGACGCGGTCACCGCTGAGTCCAATCGGCACTTCGATCTTGTGATGCAAATTCTGATTTGCATCTCGTTGGTGCAATTTTCGATCGACACACTTCCCAATCTGCAGCCGCGCACGCGGGCGTTTTTGGAGTATGTCGAAGATTTCATTATGGTTGTGTTTACCATCGAGTATGTGATCCGGCTTTACCGGGGAGGCTTTCAGTTTGCGAAGAGTTTCTACGGGATCGTCGATCTGGTGGCGATTCTGCCCTTTTATCTGTCGATGGGCTTTGATCTGCGAGCACTGCGAGCCTTCCGTCTGCTCCGACTGGTCCTGTTGCTCAAACTGGCTCGCTACAACCGCGCCGTCGCCCGGTTTCACCGCGCCTTTTTGATCGCCAGGGAAGAGTTCATTCTGTTCGCGTTCGCAGCGTTGATTCTGCTGTTCTTGGCCGCAGTGGGGATCTACTATTTCGAAAACGAGGCTCAGCCAGAAGCCTTTGCGTCGGTATTCCATTCGCTGTGGTGGGCCGTCGCAACCCTGACGACGGTTGGCTATGGCGATGTCTATCCGGTCACGGTGGGCGGGAAAGTTTTTACGACACTCTTGTTGGTCGTGGGCCTAGGTATCGTTTCGATACCCGCGGGCCTGATTGCTTCCGCTCTCGGGGAAGCCAGAGAAATTGAAGGCAAATTTGAGCCGGAAGAAAGCTGACGCGGGGACCGATTGCCCAATACCGCTAAATCGAC
>NZ_JAMYFE010000161.1 GCF_024129865.1 Stieleria tagensis
CGGCCACGGTTCAGAATTCCTCGCACACCCCGACCCACTGAACCCTTGGCGGGATCAGCTACGACGATTCTCTCCCTACCGTAGCTGGACCGGCCACGGTTCAGAATTCCTCGCACACCCAGACCCACTGAACCCTGGCGGGATCAGCTACGACGATTCTCTCCCTACCGTAGCTGGACCGGCCACGGTTCAGAATTCTCGCACACCCAGACCGACTGAACCCTGGCGGGATCAGCTACGACGATTCTCTCCTACCGTAGCTGGACCGGCCACGGTTCAGAATTCCCTGCACGCCCCGACCGACTGAACCCTGGCGGGATCAGCTACGACGATTCTCTCCCAACCGTAGCTGGACCGGCCACGGTTCAGAATTCTCTGCACACCCAGACCCACTGAACCCTGGCGGGATCAGCTACGACGATTCTTCTCTCCCAACCGTAGCTGGACCGGCCACGGTTCAGAATTCCTCGCACACCCGGACCGACTGAACCCTTGGCGGGATCAGCTACGAACAGTGCATCCCACCGTAGCTGGACCGGCCACGGTTCAGAATTCTCTGCACGCCCAGACCCACTGAACCCTGGCGGGATCAGCTACGAACAGTGCATCCCACCGTAGCTGGACCTGGAGGGAGTGACGTTCACGGAATGTCTGACTGGCGAGAGGGCCTACGCGCTTGGCACCCCTGCGACTACAGTTGACGGCTTTGCAGACCGTCTGGCTTAGTCGGTCGATTCATTCAAGGAACGACGAACGCATGGCCGAATTGAAGCTGGCACTACGCCTTGATTCGCTGGGACTTTCGCTCAAACGATCCCTCGATGTCGCCGCGCAGATGGGTGTCCACTTGGTCGAACTCAACGGCCGCGGCGAGATTCATCCGAAAACGCTGACCGCGACCGGCCTTCGCCATCTGAAGAAATTGCTCGACGAACGCAACCTGCGAGTGGCTAGTTTGCGTTTTCAAACCCGCCGCGGTTATGACAACCCGAACGACCTGCAGCGGCGAGTGGAAGCGACCAAGTCGGCGATGGATTTGGCATACAAACTGGGCACTTCAACCGTCATCAACGGCATCGGCTACCTGCCCGAGGACCAACAGGATCCGCGCTATCTGTCGCTGCAAGCGGTTTTAAGTGACCTCGGTCGCTATGGTGCCCGCGTTGGTGCGTTCTTGGCCGCTGAAACCGGTGCCGAGTCCGGCGAGTCCCTGGCGGAACTGTTGGCTTTGGATGAAGACGGGTTCGTGGCGGTGGCGCTGAACCCCGGTCAATTGATTGTCAATCGCCATGATGTGGGGGCGGCCGTCAAAGCGCTGCGCGAGCGAATCCAGGTCGTGTGTGCAACCGACGGTGTACTGGACCTCGCAGCCGGCCGAGGCATCAATGTTCCGATCGGCGAAGGCACTGCGGATTTCCCTCAGATTTTTGCCACGCTGGAAGACGTCGCTTATCGCGGGCCCTGCATTGTCGGCCGCCGCGACTCCAGCCTGCAAGAACTACAACAAGGCATCGAGTATCTCGGAAACCTCGGCAACTAACACCGAAACGCATCTGTCCCGAACCATCGAGCACGCCATTGGCATTCAAAGATCGTTTCCCGCTAGAAATTGAATTTGAAATCGATCGTGAAAAACTCCTGCGATACTTGCTGACACAGGCACGCTTGGGCTGCTTCGCGATTTCGCTGCCCTTCGCATCTCTGATCGGTTTGTCGTTGTTCAGTGCGAAAATGGTGCCCTACCGCAACCCGGACCTCTGGTTCCGCGCTGGATGGCTCGGGATCTACATGATCGGCGCGGTTCTCACGAGTGTCCTGTTTAGCTCGATCCTCTACTTTTCCTATTTCCGACCGTCTTCTCGTTTAAAAGCAGCAAACTTACGTCTGGTCGTCGATGGGCCCTACCTTCGGCTCGTATCCGGTGGATTTGTGCTGCACGATCGGCGATTCCATTTTCGTGACGTCTCGTCGTACAGCACCCTGCAGGGACCTTTCTTGCGGCATCTAGGACTCAAATCGCTTTGCTTTCGCGTATCCGGTCATCCCACTTCGCAGCCACTTTCGGTCATCGGCCTGGCCGACGCTGATTGGGTACGTGATACATTGTGTGAAATAGATGCGTCGCGCGAATTGCCCGACGCGTCCCTCCCCGATCCGACCGCTACTGATGTGGACCGTTAACTTTTCGGAGCCAACGGGAAAGTGACGAACATGCCGGACTTTACCGAACTCAAGCTACCGATCTCCTTTGTCGCGATTTTCACGCTGCTCGGCTGTCTGTTCGGCTTGGGATTAGGATATCTGATGGGCTCATTCAATCCGGCCTACTACCGTGCCCTGTTCCCCAATGTTTCGCCACAGCGCCTGGACGAGGTAGCGGTCGGCATTGGTTTGGGTGCAACGCAGGGTACTGCAGCTGGCTTTGTCGCTGGCACAATTCTGGCGATCACGTCGATGTTGATACGTGGGCGGCGGGAAACCGATTGACGGGGGAACGCGGCGAGTTGTGGATGACGGTGGTGGTCCGCAAGCAGCCTGATGCGAAAATTGGGTTTTCCCGGTGACGTGCCTGGGAGTCTTTGACATACTCGGTTGAGTCTCTTTATCGCGTTCTTTGCCATTGACCGTTGATCGACGCCTGTGATCCAAGCTGACGTCCCCGCGCTGGAAATCACCGAACTAAGGAAAACCTACGGTTCACTGGAGGCGCTCCGCGGGGTCGATTTCCAGTTGCATCAGGGAGAACGACTGGCTTTTCTAGGCCCCAATGGCGCTGGCAAAACGACTCTGATCCGCTGTCTGGCTGGGCGAACGCGACCGACCCATGGAAAAATCAATGTCTTTGGGCTGCCGATTGAGTCGCCCGGTGTTCGCAACGCTTTGGGGCTGGTCCCCCAAGATCTGGCGCTCTACAGCGATTTGACCACCCGCGAAAATTTGACCGTCTTTGCCCGCTTCCATGGCGTGCCCAGACGAAACCTAAAAGAGCGTGTCCAATGGGCACTCCAGTGGACCGGGCTAACCGACCGTGCGGGGGAACTGGTGGGCGGTTTTTCCGGCGGTATGAAACGGCGGGTGAATCTGGCCTGTGGCGTGATGCACCGCCCGCAAGTGATTTTGTTGGACGAACCAACTGTGGGGGTGGACCCGCAAAGCCGCGAGCGATTATTCACGATGCTGGATGATCTCAATCGCCAGGGCGCCTCGATTTTGCTAACCACTCACCACCTGGACGAAGCCCAGCAGCGGAGCGATCGGATCGTGATTTTGGATCAGGGACAAGTGATTGCCGATGGCACCATCGACCAACTAGTCAACCGCACGGTGGGCCCTTCGCGGTTGGTCAAAGTACGCGTCGACCGTCCACTGACCGCCCCGGTCTGGATCTCCGGTCACACCGGCCCCCAGCACTTGCGACAAGTCGGAGCGGCTGGGCAAGATCGATTCGAGACTCGCATCGACGACGTCACGACAGACATTAGTCGGTTGCTCGATGCGATCCGTAATAGTGGCTACCTGGTGTCTGACATGGAAGTTCAAGCACCTTCGTTGCATCACGTGTTTTTGCATCTGACCGGTCACGAACTAAGGGATTAGCGCACCGATGATTGGGACGGTCATTCAAATCAGTTTGCGTCGACTGGTCCACAGTCGCGCTGAACTCGTGCTCACGTTTGTCGTACCGATTGCATTCTTCAGTGTGTTTGCGTTGATCTTTGGAAACGGGATCGGCAGCGGCACCATGCCCAAGGTCAAAGTGGTAGCGGTGGATCTTGCGGCGACGCCGGCAAGCGGCCAGATGATTACCTCGCTTCGCACCAACGAGGGTCTGCGATTCATGGCCTCCGAGAACCCGGACCAACCGTTGACGACGCGTCAAGCAACGAGAATGATTCGTCAAGGCGTCGTCACGATTGGGATCATCGTGAAACAATCCGACGGTCACCCGATGACAGCCGAACTGTTGGCTGACGCGTCCGATCAGGTCGCCGGCCAAGTGGTCGCTGCGATGGTCAGTCGAGAAATGGCGATTGGCAACGCCAAACAAGCGGCCCAGCAGCAGCGTGTGGTCAGACGCCCACCGGTCGAATCAGTCGCTCCGATCGATCCCCTGGCCAACACCGTCCCAATCATCGATGTGATGGGCAAAGACAAAACGAATCCGGTGGTCAGCATGTACGCCGCAGGGATCGCCGTGATGTTCTTGCTGTTCGGCGCGACCGGTGGTGGCGGTGCGTTGTTAGAAGAACGAGAGAACACCACGCTGGACCGCTTGTTATCAACCCAGTTAACAATGGATCAATTGCTGCTGGGCAAGTGGTTTTATTTATCTGGGCTGGGATTCGTCCAGGTCTGTGTGATGTTCCTGTGGGGACAATTGATTTTCGGAGTCGACTTGTGGGGCCATTTGGATGGATTTGTGATGATGACCGTGGTCACCAGTGGTGCCGCGGCGGCGTTCGGATTGTTCCTGGCGACGCTTTGCAAGACGCGCGGCCAACTGAACGGACTATCGGTGATCCTGGTTTTAACCATGAGTGCGTTGGGCGGATCAATGGTTCCGCGTTACCTGATGAGCGCAAAAATGCGGGAACTCGGATTGTGGACTTTTAATGCTTGGGCGCTGGACGGATATGACAAAGTATTTTGGCGCGATTTGCCGGTGGAAACTCTGTGGCCTCAGTTAGCCGTGTTGATGGGGGCCGGAGTAGCGTTTCTACTTGTCGCTCGGGCGCTCGCGATTCGCTGGGAATTTGATTGAGTGCCGACTCAATCTCTCTTGCTCAAACAACCATGACTTCCATCGAATCGACTTCTGTTGAACCAGGAAAAACACGTCTCGGCTGGATCGGCACCGGCGTGATGGGACACAGCATGTGCGGCCATCTAATGGACGCCGGCTATTCCGCCACGGTGTTCAACCGCAGCGCGGAGAAAACCAAGCCGCTGGTTGATCGCGGCGCAACCCAAGCGGATTCGCCTCGGGCCGTTGCCGAGGCCAGCGATGTGGTGTTCACGATCGTTGGTTTTCCCGACGATGTCCGCCAGGTCATCTTGGGCGATGACGGCGTGCTAGCCGGCGCACGTGCCGGCATGACGATCATCGACATGACGACTAGCCAACCCAGTTTGGCTGTTGAAATTGCCGAGGCAGCAAAAAAGATTGGCGTCGATTCGATCGATGCACCCGTCAGTGGTGGCGACAGCGGTGCCAAGAACGCTGCACTTTCGATCATGGTCGGCGGTCAAGCGGCGGCGGTCCAAAAGATCCATCCGCTGTTCGAACGAATGGGAAAAACCATCGTCCATCAAGGCGGCCCAGGTTGTGGACAACACACCAAAATGGTCAACCAAACGCTGATCGCCAGCGGAATGATCTCAATCTGCGAAGCCCTGCTGTACGCCCACAAAGTCGGACTCGATATTCCCACGGTGCTAAAAAGTGTGTCGTCGGGAGCCGCCGGCAGTTGGTCATTGTCTAATTTGGCACCACGCATGTTGGCAGGTGATTTTGACCCCGGCTTTTTTGTCGAACATTTTTTAAAAGACATGAAGATCGCGCTCGACGAAGCAGCCAAGATGAACCTGGCGTTGCCCGGTTTGGCGCTGGGTTACCAGTTGTACAACGCCGTCGCAGCGCAGGGGCATGGTCGCGATGGCACCCAGTCGTTGATTTTGGCGCTCGCCCAGTTGAATGGCTTTGACTGGCGCAAAGAAGCCGTTTCGACTTGCGACTCGAAACCCGACGCGTGACGGGCTGTTGCTTGAGTTAGCCGGTCGCAAGTTGGTGTGGAGGATTTATCCGACCGGCTTTATTCTTCGCAGAAAAACCTCATACGAGTCGGATAAATCCTCCACACCAGCGTCGTTAAAGCTGCACTTTCGCGTTGCGTTGCGATGATTCGCAACATTGTGATGTCCAACTCGTTTCCGTTGTCCCTGTTCCATCCGTTCCTTCTTGACTGTGAGACCATTGATGAAAGCCGCCTATATAAAACAGACAGGTGACCCGGATGTGATTCAAATTGGTGATCTGGATGATCCCATGATCGGTCCCGGCCAGGTGATGATTCGAAATCATGCGGTTTCAGTGAACCCGATCGACACCTATGTCCGCAGTGGTGTGGTCGCGTTTGATTTGCCGGATCCATTCATCGTCGGTTGTGATTCGGCGGGCGTGGTCGAAGCAGTCGCCGACGATGTGGATTCATTCCGCGTGGGCGACCGTGTCTGGTGCACCAATCAAGGGCTGCTCGGTCGCCAAGGCACGTTTGCCGAGCGGATCGCGGTGGATGCAGATTGGTGTTTTCCGCTGCCGGATCAAGTTGATTTTGAAACCGCGGCGGCCAATGCATTGGTCGGCGTCACCGCCCACTTGGGATTGTTTCGCAGTGCTTCTCTGGAGCCCGGCGAGACGGTGTTGGTGATCGGCGGGACCGGCGGCGTCGGCAGCATGGTCGTGCAGATGGCCAAAGCGGCTGGTGCGACGGTGATCACGACTGCCGGATCGCAGCAGAAAGCCGAACGTGCGACCGCGCTGGGGGCGGACCATGTGATTGACTACAGCAAACAAGCGATCGATCAAGCGACGAAACAGTATGCCGCGCATGGAATCGACGTGTTTTGGGAAACGCGTCGCGATCCCGATTTTGACATGGCCGTTGACTTGCTCGCACCGCGTGGTCGCATGGTGCTGATGGCCGGCCGCGATGCAAGACCGGAATTCCCGGTGGGTCCGTTCTATGTCAAAGAATGCTCGTTGCACGGGTTTGTGATGTTCAAAGCGCGACCGCTGGAAATGCGCCGTTGTGCGGACGACATGAATCGCTGGATGGCCGCTGGAAAACTGCAGGCCAATATCGCTCAAACACTGCCACTGGCCGAAGCGGCCCAAGCGCATCGATTGCAAGCGTCGGGCGACGTGGGCGGCAAGATCGTGTTGACGATCCAACAGGCCCGCGTCTAGTTGACCAGCAGGTCGTCTTCTAACAGGTGGCAATACGAATCATAGCGGCGGGCATCAATCCTTCCCTCAGCCACCGCATGTTTTACGGCGCAATCGTCTTCCATCAGGTGTAAACAATTGGAATAGCGACACGCACCGACGTGGGGGCGCAGATCCGGCATCAGCCCGGCCACTTCCTCGGCCGTGATGTCCCACAGTTGGAATTGACGGATACCGGGTGTATCGAACACCCAGCCGGCGTTTTCGCCTTGCAGCGGAATCAAAGTCGACGTGGTGGTCGTGTGACGGCCTTTGTCGTTGTCTTTGCTGACCGTCGACACCGCCAGTGCCAATCCGGGTTCGATCGCGTTGAGCAAACTGCTCTTGCCCACGCCGCTTTGCCCGGACAGCGCCGTCTGTTTGCCTTTTAACAATTCACGCAGGTACTCGATATTCGTGCCGTGATCGGCGCTGGTCAGCAAAACACGATAGCCCAGCGATGCATAGACCCCCAGGATCGGCTGGAATTCCGCGGTGTCCACCAAGTCACATTTGTTGATCACAACGACGGGTTTCAGCCCACATTGTTCCGCCGACAACAAAAAACGATCGATCAAGGCTGGCTTGAGCGTTGGTTCGGCGGCGCTGGTGACGATCAGCAGGTGGTCCACGTTGGCTGCGATGACATGTTGCTGACCACGGCTTTGTCGGCTGATGATGCCGTGTCTGGGGGCGACAAATTCGATCATTCCGCGCTGATCGGATTCAGCACGAAAGCGCACATGGTCACCGGCCACGATCGCGCCTCGGCCTTCGATGCTGAGCGATTTCAGGACTTGACGGATGCTGCATTCGAACCGGCGTCCATCGTCGGCCAACACGACATTGGCCAACCCATGAGCGTTAATCACCCGTCCACTGATCAACGGCGCATCGTTGGATCGGTCTGCATCGGAGGACATCGGCGATTCGGAATCAACACCGACGACCGTCCGCTTTCGCGTCAAATCGCCTTTTCCGCTAACCCGTTCGTTTTTCACCGCATCGGCTAACGATTCGGAATCTCCCGTGTTGAATTGTCGTGTCAAATCCGTGTCGCGCACCCGCCCTTGGTGGCGTTTCCGGAAACTGACACGGGATTGACTGCGTTTCGATTTCTTTTTCGCCATACCTGCGATTTTAGCGACTGCGATCCGATCTGGCATTGGGACTGCCCCGACAGTGGTGAGCCTCTTTTCGGTCGGCTAGACTGAGCGTCCCCGTGTTTCCTTCCTTTCCGCTTGCCTATTCCGGATTTGCGTTTGATGACCGATACCGCCGCTGGCCAAATTGACCACGTCTTCCACGAACGCCGTTTATTCCCCCCCCCAGCCGAATTCACTGCCAAAGCAGTGATCCGCTCCCAAGAACAATACGACGATTTGTATCAGCGAGCGCGCGACGATCGCGACGGGTTTTGGAAACAGGAGGCCGAGCAGCATTTGCATTGGTTTGAACCCTTCGGCGAAGTCTGCAAATGGAACGCACCGCATGCCGAGTGGTTCGTCGGTGGCAAGACCAACGCCAGTTACAACTGCATTGACCGCAACATCGACCAGGGTCGCGGCGATCGCGCCGCGATCATCTGGGAAGGCGAACCCGGTGACACGCGGACGCTGACCTACAACGAATTAAAGTCCGAGGTCTGCAAATGTGCTGCGGCGCTGCGAGAGTTGGGGATCCAAACCGGAGACGTGGTCAGCATCTACATGCCGATGACGCCGGAACTGGCGATCGCGATGTTGGCCTGTGCCCGAATCGGCGCCATCCATTCGGTGATTTTTGCCGGCTTTAGCGCCGAATCGATTGCCGATCGAAACAACGATGCCCAAGCCAAGATGGTGATCACATCGGATGGGCTTCATCGCCGCGGAAAAGTATTGCCGCTGAAGGTAACGGTTGACGAGGCGTTGGAAAAATCTCCGTCGGTGCAAACCTGCCTCGTGTTGCGCCGGATCGGCAACGACGATGTACCGATGAAAGACGGCCGCGATGTGTGGTGGCATGACGTGGTCGATAAACAGTCGGACGATCTTCCCGCCGAACCGCTCGACAGTGAAACCCCACTGTTCATCTTGTACACCAGCGGCAGCACCGGAAAACCCAAAGGCATCTTGCATTCCACGGCCGGTTACAACCTGTGGGCCAAACGAACCTTTCAGTGGGTGTTTGATCATCGCGATGACGACGTTTATTGGTGCACCGCTGACTGCGGATGGATCACCGGACACACCTACATCGTCTATGGACCACTGGCCGCTGGCGCGACCTGTTTGATGTTCGAAGGGGCGCCAAACTATCCCGCCGAAGACCGGTTCTGGGAGTTGGTCGAAAAGTACAAGGTCACGATCCTGTACACCGCCCCGACCGCAATTCGCGCATTCATCAAATGGGGCGACCAGCACGTCGACAAACATGATCTGTCTAGTTTGCGACTGCTCGGCAGTGTGGGCGAAGGAATCAATCCCGAGGCCTGGATGTGGTACCACAAAAAAATCGGCGGCAGCTCCTGCCCGATCGTCGATACCTGGTGGCAGACGGAAACCGGCGGCATCATGATGAGCCCGTTGCCGGGGATCACCGCCACCAAGCCCGGTTCCTGCACCCAACCATTGCCCGGCGTCGTACCATCGATCGTTGACGAAACCGGCGCCAGCGTGGATGCCGAACACGGCGGCATGCTCTGTATCGACCAACCCTGGCCGGGGATGCTGCGAGGCGTGTGGGGCGACGAAGAACGGTTCGTGGAAACCTACTGGGCAACCGTCAAAGGCAAATACTTGACCGGCGACAATGCGCGCTGTGACAAAGACGGTTACTACTGGATCATGGGTCGGATCGATGACGTGATCAACGTTTCCGGACACCGCTTGAGCACGATCGAAGTTGAGAGTGCGTTGGTCAGCCACGAACTGGTTTGTGAAGCGGCGGTGGTGGGTCGACCAGACGATCTCAAGGGGCAAGCCATTGCGGCGTTTGTCACCGTCACGGATCCGAATCCGGGCGAGGAACTGCGTCAGGAACTTCGCATGCATGTTCGCAAACAAATCGGCGCGCTGGCACAACCGGATGACATCCGATTCGCCGCAGCGGTTCCGAAAACCCGTAGCGGAAAAATCATGCGGCGACTGTTGCGGGACATTGCCGCCGGCCGTGAAGCCGCCGGCGACACCAGCACGCTGGAAGACTATTCCGTGCTGGCGACGCTGCGAGAAGAAGAGTAGCTCACGTCTTGAGCTAGCACGAGCAGGCCTGTCTCCGCAGCGGCACGCCAGCGGCCGCAACCGTGGAAAACCATGTGGCAAAGTTTTTGACTCTGGTTGCGGTCTCATTACGCCAACGGCGTTCGACAGCTTAGCCTAGGGTCAGGTCTTGTGAGCGCAGCGAGCAAACCGTCACCCTAGGTTGCGAACACCGGGAACACGCTCTGCCCGGCGGGATTCGGCGGCATAGCCGCC
>NZ_JAMYFE010000162.1 GCF_024129865.1 Stieleria tagensis
CAATACCGCTAAATCGAGATTTGTATGTGATCTCGGAATCGTCCGTTAGGTTTAGGGGGAAGTCGATCACTGTCGTGTTTGGTGGGTCTGGCTTTGGAGCGTTTTTTGATTTTGCGAGGGTTGATTCGATCAATTCGCGAAGGCAACTTTTCCTCGGCGATCTCGTTGATCAAGTTGATCAGCCACTGCTTAGTATTTACGCGGCTCGTTTTGATTTCAGGCAACCGCGCCATCAAGATGTCCAGTGCACCGGTAAACGAAATGTTGATCGGCGCGACCTCGGCCACTTCGGCAGCGCGAAAGATGAGCGACCGCAGAATGTAGTGACTCAACAGTTTTCCCCAGATCTCTTGGCGGACCATCGCGGGACTTTGGCTCCTCAGCATCTTGGTCTCGCCCAGAGCGACTTTCCACTCCGAAAAGGTGATTTCCTCTTCCCAGCGAACGTGGTACAGGTCAATCAGTTCGACTGCTGGATACTTCTCGGCATCAAGAAGACTGGTCAGCAAGACATGCACCTCCCCACAACCGGGGCGGTTGGGATCATGGTGGGTGTAGCGGATGACGCGAATCGTTTTGCCAACACGACGCAGAAGACGATCGTTCTTTCCGAGGTAGATCGTCGACAGGTAGGAACCGTCAGCCAGTACTTTTTCGACCGCAAAGATCTGACCTTTCTTGCAGCGGATGAGAAACGGAACTTGTTTCTGTAGCAGTGGATAGATGATCGGGGCGATACCGAAATGTCGGTCAGCGAGCAGCAACATCGCGGGCGTGAGATGTCTCAGCAGCGAGAGCGTCAGCTTCTGTTCGCTCTGGTGATAGGTGCCGATGACGCTTCGCCACAGCACCCTGGTTCCCAACTCGCACAACGTCACGACTCTGGCTTTCGGGAAAGCGCCATGAGAGGTTTGATTTGATGGGCGACCGAAGGCTTCCCGATTGGCGTCGGTGTCAGGACAGTCCAGCAGGGTCCCGTCGATGCCCATCAGCCGCAGTCCTTTGTAGAAGGCGAAGGGGTGCATGATCGGCGAGAGGGCCAGGAAATGGACAACCGTATCACAGAGTTTCTCGATCACGCTGGCGGCGAGTCGCTTGCGCGCAGAGGTGATGGTCGCCGAGGAGGGAATCAGCAGCCAGGGAGCGGCGAATAGGCGAAAGATTTGGCGATACTTCTTGCCGGGAAAGAGTCCCATGCCGACAATGAGCCAGACAAGTTGCCGGTTGTCGATTCGTTTGCAGTAGCGGGTTTTGAGATGCTCACCGATACTACGCTCGACGGTCTTCTGAGAGAGAACGCGTTTGAGGCCACGAAGTCGGGCTGAATCCTTGACGGCCGCCGGAACGGTTTGAAACATGTCGCATTTCCTTTGCGTGATTGGGCGTAGATACCACAATTATGCGGGGAAATGCGACTTCTTAGATATGTCGATTTAGCGGTATTGGGC
>NZ_JAMYFE010000163.1 GCF_024129865.1 Stieleria tagensis
TTTCTCAGCCGTAGAAGCACAGGTAGGCGGTCGATTGTTCGACTTTGACCATGAATTTCACGCCTTTGGCGACACGAAATTCGGTGCCTGCGGAATAGGGAATGAACTCTTCGGCGCCTTGCAGGTTGACCAACAACTCGCCAGAAATCACCTTCATTCGCTCGGGTTCGCTGGTTTGAAATTCATACTCGCCGACCGACATCACACCCGATGTCACCCGGCCTTCGCTATTTTCAAAACTGATCGATTTAACGTTCCCGTCAAAGTATTCGTTGACTTGCATGTTGCGTGTTTCCTGGAGTGAATCGTGCTAGCGTGCGATCAGCGAATCGATCGCAAAATCTTCATGAGCATCATAGGGATAAAACTGCCTGGCGATACGCTTGGCCAAGATGCCTAGGTAGAGTTTACCGAAACGCGACTCGGTGGTATCCGTCGTGGTCTGGCCGGCCGTGGTCGGATAGGTGAATTCGTCCAGATCATGAGCGTACAGTTGATCGCCGGTTTTGGCATCGATCACCGAGATATGAACATCGGCGCGGCCTCGATACAGCGTTTTGCCGTCACGCAATTGCAGATTGCTGACTTCGATCGCCAACACTTTGTCGGCATCCACACCCCGTCCGATTTCTGCGAATTCGACTTGGTCCCAACCGTGTGTGTCACGCCAGTTGGCAATTTTGTCCTCACGGACCAGTTCAATTTTCTTGACCTCGGTCACCAAATGCTGCATCACGTTGCGTCCCAGAATGCGGGCCGCATCGTCATCACTGAATTGGCTGTTTTCGGTCAGCGTGACGACCGCCACGCGTGATTTTTCCAGACCGTCATAGGCGGCGGGAATCTTATCGGCTCCGGTCGCATGCATCAGGTTCGAGAGCAATCCCAGGCACCCGGTCTGTGTGGAAATCAACAGGCACGCGACTGCCATCAAGCAGCCACACGCGACCACGCGCGAACCCCTGCGGGGTGTTGAAAAACGAGATGATCGCATCGGCACAAAATCCTATTCGCGGCAAACCTGGGAATGAAAGCTAATCGCTAACGAATTCCACTCGCCCACCGCAAGCCGAATTCCCAACACTCAAACCCCTCCAAGACCTTTTGAAGCCAGCGTTAAAC
>NZ_JAMYFE010000164.1 GCF_024129865.1 Stieleria tagensis
TGACGCGTCGGGTTGCGATAACAGCGCAATTTCAATCTTTCCGATTCCCAGGGCAACCGTCCACGTTGCGTTTAATGCGTCTCTAACGCACCGCGCTGCAGCTGGGTCAGTTCCTCGATGCCTTTGCGGCCGACCGCCAACATCGCAGCGAGCTGGACGTCGTCAAAGGTCGCTTCTTCGCCGGTGCCTTGGATTTCCACGAACTTGCCGCTGCCGGTCATCACGATGTTCATGTCGACGTCGGCGGCGTAGTCCAGTTCATAGTCCAGGTCCAACTTGATGGCTTGATCCACCACGCCGACGCTGATCGCGGCGATGCTGTCACGCAGCGGGCCCTGGCCGATTTGGCTGTCTGGCAATTCGTTGGCAATTGCTTTTGCCAACGCGATGAATCCACCGGTGATCGATGCGGTGCGCGTGCCGCCGTCGGCTTGCAAGACGTCACAGTCGACAACGATCGATCGTTCGCCCAAAGCTTTCAGATCCACCACGGCGCGCAGCGATCGGCCGATCAATCGTTGGATCTCTGTGGTCCGCCCATCAAGCTTGCTGCGTTCCCGGCGTTTTCGCGGCGTGGTGCTGCCGGGCAACATGTTGTATTCGGCCGTCACCCATCCCTTGCCCTTGCCTTCCAACCACGGCGGCACACTCGGTTCAACCGAAGCGGCGCACAGCACAATCGTGTTGCCAGATTTGTACAGCACGTTGGCGGGATGATGCGGCAGATAGTTCAGTTGAATTTCGACGGGGCGAAGTTGGTCGTCAGGGCGCATGTTCGTGGTGGGTTCAGGGGACGTGGGAAAATGGCTTAGCTGACGTTCTTGCAGATCCAGTCGCGGCCCAACAGCCAAACCAACAGACCTTTCTGTGCGTGCATGCGGTTGCCGGCTTGGCGAATGATGTCGCTCTGTTTGCCATCGATCACTTCGTCGGTGATTTCTTCCCCACGTACAGCGGGCAAACAGTGCAGCACACGGGCGCTCGCCGGCGCGGCGGCCAACAACGTCTTGTTCAGTTGATAATCGGCAAAGGCCTCGCGGCGGATGATCGATTCGGCTTCCTGGCCCATGCTGGTCCAGACGTCGGTGTAAATCGCGTCGGCGGATTTGACCGCCGCGACCGGGTCTTGGGTCGTGTTGATATCGGCTCGGGGGCTGACCGCTGCAATTCGCGACAGCCAATCCGCATCCATTTCATAGCCGGGCGGGCAGGCCAAAGTGAATTTCATCTCCAACATCGCGCAGATCAACGCCAGCGACTGGGCGACGTTATTGCCGTCACCGACAAACACCAGATGTTTACCGGCATAGCTGCCAAACGCCTCTTGAATCGTCAACACATCGGCGATCGCCTGGCAGGGGTGACACAGATCGGTCAGCCCGTTGATCACCGGCATCGCATCAAAACTGGCCAGTTGTTCGACGTGTGAGTGTTGCTTGGCACGACAGACCACGGCGTCGACAAATTGACCGAGCACCTGAGTGAAATCCGAGGGGGCTTCGCGTTTTCCCCAGCCGACGTCTTGACCCAGGAACAGACTCGCGCCGCCCAGTTGCGCCATCCCGGTTTCAAAACTGACACGGGTTCGCAAACTCGGTTTTTCAAACAACAGCGCCAGGACTTTGTTTTGCAAGATCGATGGTCGTTCACCGGCGATCAATTTGGATTTGACGACGGTCGCTGTCTGCAGAACGCGTTTCAGTTCGTCGGGGGTGATGTCAAAGAGTGATAGAAAGTGTTGCATGAGAAGATCGATTCACTTTTCGAAGTGTGGCGTCACACGACGACGACAGTAGATTCAGTGACGGAAGGTAGAATTTGGAAAAGAACGAAGGCACCGAAACCGGGACTCGGGTTCGCGCGGCGAGATCCGATTATTTATAGATCTCCGTCCCGACGCCTTGTGACGTGAAGATTTCAAGCAGCAGCGAATGCCGCAATCGCCCGTCGATGATGTGGACTTTGCCAACACCGCGCCCGAGTGTCTCCAAACACGCCTGGACTTTGGGGATCATGCCGGAACCGATTTGGCCGGATTCGATCAAGGCGAGCGCCTCGGTTTCGCTCAGCGAATGGATGATGGTTTCCGGATCATCTTTGTCGCGACGGACGCCGTTGACATCGGACAAGAACACCAGCTTCTCCGCCCCCAACGCCTGGGCCACTGCCATCGCGGCGGTGTCGGCATTGACGTTGTAGCGTTTGCCGTTTTTGTCTTCGCACATGCTGGGGATGACCGGCACCTGGTCGGTGTACAACAAGCCTTCGATCACGCTGCGATCGACCTCGGTGACCGTGCCCACGTGCCCCAGATCTTCACCGCTGTCAAGCTTCAGTTGTTCGCCGAACAGGACGTTGGTGCTGTGCACCGACAAATTCATCGCCCGCCCGCCAAGTCGCTCGATTTCTTCGGTCAGGAACTCGTTCAACTCACCGGCCAAAACCCGTTGCACAATTTCCAGCGTGGCATCGTCGGTCACCCGCCGGCCATGGATGAACTTGGCTTCGATGTTGGCTTCGCTCAACGCGCGATTGATCGCTTTCCCGCCACCATGAATGATGACCGGTTTCATCCCCACCGTCTCCATGAAGATCACGTCCAGCAGGATATGCATCAACGCTTCTTCGTCGTCCAGCACGCTGCCGCCGAGTTTGATCACAGTCGTCTTGCCACGAAACTTGCGAATCCAACCCATCGCTTCGATCAGGGTGTCGGCTTTGGCGATCGCTTCTTTCACGCGGGAGACTCCAGGAAGGTTAAGCGGTAGACTGGTTGCCGTTTGGCTCATACGGTGACCTGGGATCCACGGCTGGAAAAACGGCGGCGGGGACAAAACGAAAAACGGACCATGCTAGGTGCCCGCCCGATGGGGGTCAATTGACATGGGTCAAGTTGACCGGCCGAGAGGGAAAAGATCGTCGATTGTTGGACGGTTTACCGTGAAATGCTTGCAAAAGGAAGAAAACTTGATGAAGAAACAGGACGACCAACGGACCGATTCAGCAGCGGCTGATGCAGATTCTAGACGAGTCACGGCGGTGGGGGGCGGCCAAATGGGACGTGCTTTGATCGGCGGCATGTTGGCATCGGGCGTGGTTCAAGCGGACCGGCTGAGTATCGTCGAACGAAATCCCAACAGCCAAACCTGGTGGGCCGAACATCATCCCGCCGTCACCGTGAAAAACGATCTGCCCGGTTTGATTCCCGCCGCCGACGTGGTGCTACTCGCTGTGAAACCCTACGCGATTGCCGACGTGGCCGCGCAAATGGGACAAATTTGTGACGACCAAAAACTATTGGTTTCGGTTGCCGCCGGGGTGCCACTGCAGTCCATTTGTAAAGCGGTCGGTCACGAGCGGGTGGTTCGTGTGATGCCCAACACGCCCAGCCTGGTCGGTGCCGGCGCGAGCGCCTTCTGTGTGGCTCGGTCGGTCAGCCAAGCGGACTGCGGCTGGATCGAACATGCCTTGCAAAGCGTTGGCGTGGCGGCCCAAGTCAGCGAGCCACAGATGGATGCCGTGACCGGTGTCAGTGGCAGCGGGCCGGCCTATATCTGTTTGGTGATCGAGGCGCTGGCCGATGGCGGTGTGCTGGCCGGTTTGCCGCGGCCGCTGGCAATGAAGTTCGCCGCGCAAACGGTGCTCGGCACCGCCAAGATGGTGATGGAAACCGGTCGCCATCCGGGCGAACTGAAAGACGCGGTGGCCAGCCCCGGCGGGACGACGATCGCCGCCCTGCAGGTGTTGGAAAACAACGGCCTCCGCGCCGCCTTGATCAATGCCGTCCAGGCCAGCGCCAACCGCAGCAAAGAACTCAGTTAAAGTTCCAAGAACAATCGCGCGGGGTCTTCGATGACCTCTTTGATCGTTCGCAAGAACCCGACGGCCTCGCGGCCGTCAACGATCCGATGGTCATAGGTCAGGGCGACGTACATCATCGGCCGGATCTCGACTTTGCCGTCGATCGCCACCGGGCGTTCTTGAATCGAGTGCAGTCCCAGGATCCCGCTTTGCGGCGGGTTGACGATCGGCGTGCTCAGCAGTGATCCGTAAACGCCACCATTGCTGATCGTGAATGTGCCGCCGATCAAATCCTCGGCTTGCAAGCGGTTTTCACCAGCCTGGCGAGCAAAATCGCTGATCGTCCATTCGATTTCCGCAAACGACATCCGTTCGGTGTTCCGCAAAATCGGAACGACCAGACCTTTGCCGCCGCCCATCGCAATGCCCAGGTCTTGGTAGTTGCGATAGATCGCGCTGTCATCGCGGATCTCGGCATTGACCGCGGGGTAGCGGCGCAAGGCTTCCACACTGGCTTTGGCAAAAAAGGACATGAATCCCAATTTGACGCCATGCTTTTCCACGAAAGCGTCTTTGTATTTCTTTCGCAGACTCATCACCGGCTGCATGTCAATTTCATTGAACGTCGTCAATAGCGCAGCGGTCTGTTGAGCGCTGACCAATCGTGATGCGATCGTGCGACGCAACATGCTCAGCGGTTTGACTTCTTCACTGCGATCCGGCGCACCGGACATCAGCGACGAACGGCTGGCCGGTTTTGCCGGTGCCGCGACGGCAGTCGATGCCGGGGGTTTGGCCGGGGCCGCAGCCGGTTTCGACGCGCCGCTGTCCAGGTGGTTCTGGACGTCTTCCTTCAGCAGGCGCCCGCCCGGGCCGGTCGCTTTTACGTCCGCCGCGGTCAAACCGTTTTCGTCCAGCAACCGCTGCGCCGCAGGCATCACAAACGCATCGGCCGAACCGCTGCCAGAACCAGAACCCGACCCACCGCCGGAACCACTGCCGCTGCCTGATCCAGAACCGCTGTCTGTTCCAGAACCGCTGCCCGATCCCGAACTGGCATCATTGCCGGCGGGTTTCGGCGCGACACGGATTTTAGCGATGACTTCCCCGATCTCGGCAAACTCCTCTTCCTGTTTGCTGATGCTTTCCAAGAACCCCGCCACAGGCGCGGGCAATTGGACAGACGCTTTTTCGGTTTCGATTTCGACCAGGTCTTCGCCCGATTCGACCCAGTCACCTTCGGATTTAAGCCAGCTACCGAGTTGAACTTCGGTGATCGACTCGCCTACGGTCGGCACTTCGACGTCTACTATTTCGCTCACGGTTTCCAGGTGTCCCAAACAGGTTTGATGTTGGCATTTCGTCCCGCCGCCCACGGAATCTGACACAGGATAACCAGCGGATCGAAGGGTGTCAGGGTACGAAACGAAGCGGGGGAAGAAACGTTTTCGGCTTTTGTCACCCCATTGGGCCAAGAAACTCGTGTCCCTAGCGGGTTGTCGATTCAATCCGCGAAGGCAAATGAGCGTGGCAATGGTAAACCGACGCGTCAGTTTTGAAGT
>NZ_JAMYFE010000165.1 GCF_024129865.1 Stieleria tagensis
TGAATCATCCGCGCCTAGGCGTTCCAAATGACGCCTGCGTAGCCTACCACGCGGTCCTTGTCGGCTCCGCAATCGGCACTGGTTGCATAGCCGATTTCGACCGCTTTGGCCTGTTTGCCGAGTTGATCCATCACCATCATCACCAGCGCCGCGGGGACTTGGCCGCACATGCTGATACTCTCACGACGACAAACGGACAACAATTCCTTCCCGTCGCCGGTTGCCAAGGCATCCAGCGCCAATCGATCGCGACGGCGGTTTTCCTGGTCATCGGCAAAGTGATTCATGTCACTGCTGACGACCAACAGCGGCGGATCATCCTGGTCGCGAATCCAATCCGCCAGTGCCGTTGCTGTCTCCGCCAGCTGATCCGGATCGCCACCGGACATCGCAATCGCAGCCAACTTGGTGTCGGGACAGAATCTCAGCATCAGCGGCAATTGCACTTCGATGCCATGCTCACGGGCATGCGCCTTGGCATCCAACTCCATTCCCGGAATCTGCGCTGCTAATTCCTCCGCCAGTTCCTGGTCACCCGAAATCGCGGCTGTCGGACTAAGTTGCCAATTGTCGTGCGGCGCCACCGCCCAATCCACACCATCATTGGTGTGTTTGGGGCCGATCACCAGCACTCGGCTGGGGACTTCGATGCGCCGCCACACGTCGGCTGCGATTCGTCCGCTGTACCGCAGTCCCGCGTGGGGGACCATGACCGCGAACACCGGCTGTTTTTCGCAAGGCGGCAATCCATCGAGCAAGCCATCGACGGCGGCCTCGCGTGATTCATCATCCGCCGGATAAAACGATCCCGCCACAGCGGGCGGTCGCGTCCGAATCGCGGAGTCGGCTCGAGGCCCCACCGAAACCGCCATCGAATCGCTGGAACAATCGCAGTGCATCGAGTACAGCTGTTCGCCACCGCGAAAAGATTCCAGATCGCGTGCCAAATCGATCAATTCGGCGGCCTCGCAACCGTCCTTGAACACCACTGACCACCGGCGCCCGTCAGTCAACACGACCGCGCGACCGCCGACCTCCAACCCGCGGAGGTCGGCATCGGTGGCTTTGCCATGGTGGACGCAATCCCCCAGCACCGCAATCTTGACATGGCACTCTCGAGCGATCGACTCCGCCTCCACTGCGTCACCGGCACAAACCCGCTCGTGCAACCACGTCACAGCTTGACCGGTCATCTGAAACAGCGATGACTGCATCGGGCGGGTGGATTTAAGACTCAGTTGCAACCACTGTTGGGAACCGCAGCGAGGGTGGTTGATCGACAATACCAACCCCAACACCTCGGCATCGCTGACGCCGGGCGGGTAGTAAACCGGTGTGGCGCCCGTCAGCAAGGCGACACAGTTGTTACGAATCCAGTCGCAACAACTTTGCCGTTCCTGTGGCGACAAAAACATTTTCTCTGGCGGCCGCAGGGAATCATCACATTGAAATTCGCTGTCGAAATACACACCATCAAACAACTGCAACTCCGCATCGTCGCTGCGCCACGCGCCGGCCGGTAAGCCGGCCTTGCTGCAAACGCCATCAAGGAATTGATTCGCATTCCACCCCTGCTCGATCGCAACCTGTGGCAACAACAGACCACCGTTTT
Organism: Stieleria tagensis; assembly: GCF_024129865.1. Lineage (GTDB taxonomy): Bacteria > Planctomycetota > Planctomycetia > Pirellulales > Pirellulaceae > Stieleria > Stieleria tagensis. The sequence goes on from NZ_JAMYFE010000165.1 coordinate 1,613, forward strand.
GTCCCATCGAAATCCGCAACCCATGCTCACCGACCTGAACCGCTGCGGCCCGGTCGTCTCCAATGGCTTCCAAATTGCGTAGCGGACCGAGCAATGAAACCGACAGGTTCAAGTACGGCAACTCGCTGGCCGACAAGGGAGCCATCCGCGGGTCGCGTGCGGTCCGCGCCGCCGCATCAGCTAACCCTGGCCCCAAGCTTGCCGTTTGTCCTTGCCGACCACAACAACCGCGTAACGTTTGCCCACGTTTAACGGTCACAAACACACCTTCAATCGGCAACTCCGCCAATTCCCCCAACTGGCTGACTTGATCATGAGGGTCCGATCCCTGGACCGCCGCCTGGACCATCGCGGACGCAGCGCGACAGATGGTCGACTGCTGAGACTGTGACAAACTCGCCAATTCATTGGTCAACATCGTCTATTCTCCCGGTGCCTGTTGCGTGCAGAAATCGCCCCGCTGCGATTCCAACTGCGACTCCAACATCACAGTCTAGTCCTCTGCGAACTGCACGTGGGCAATTCGGGGCTGGCGAGCACCTCGCGTTCGATCACTCGCCCGTGACCCTGAAGCTGCACTTGATTGAACCCAGCTCCCCCAGCCCACTACCACTGAATTTCAGCCAAAACGCCGAATGTCGGCGAATCGTTGCGTCCAGCGAGCTGGTCAGTGCCCCTTTGCATCGAATTCCGGCACAACCAGTAGCCTGTCTCCGCAGCGGCACG
>NZ_JAMYFE010000166.1 GCF_024129865.1 Stieleria tagensis
TGTCGGAGTAGGCGTTGGGGTTGTCGGATCAATTCCGTCGTTGCAGGCGTCGATCCATTCTTGCGGAGGCGGGAATGGTGGATCCCACAGCTCGCAGGGGGGATGCGATGCGTCGCTGGTATGCATTTCCAGCATTGCTTTATCGAGCGCAGCGGTTGCGAGTAGAAAGTCATCGTGGTCGATTTGGTCATCGCCACTGAGATCGGCTGCGGGACGCTGATCGGCGGTCAGCCCGTCGTTGATCGCGTTGACAATGATCAAAGCGTCAACCGGTGTAACAGCTCCATCTGAATTGACGTCGGCCTGCAAGCCTGAAGAATTGGATGCCTCGGAATCCTCGATACTGGAACCTAAGTTGCCGGTGTCTGCAGCGAGCATTTGCCGAGCGACCAATCGTTCGGCTCGCAGATTTCGTTTTGTCGAGCTGGGCTGCCAACGAATGCGCCGTACGGAAATTCCGAACGATGTAAAGCCCAACAGGCGATTCCAATTCCACAACCAACTTGGCTTGCCCATTGTCGCTGCCCCAATCAAAAGTGAGAAGAGATCATCCAGGTGGTAGGCAGTTTAGGGGCCAACGACTCCCTCTGTCAAGCTTTTGGTATCTTTCGCAGAACACCGACTGCGAATATCCAATCCGGCGTGGAAAGACGCATTAGATTTCCTGGTCACGATCGGAAGCCCTTAGGCAAGCTTTCCGTTTCCGCGTGCAACAATCGTTCAGCGATCTCCAAATACGCTTGCCGATGGTAGTGTGCTCCATCGATTACCCACTGGTCCGGCACAAATTCGTTCGGATCAATCCACGTCAATCGGTCCGTCCCGTGGGCCAAGCTTTGGATGAATTGGTTGTACCTTTGCTTTCGCTCCGCGTCTCTCTCGCTGTCAAATTGCGGGCTAACTCGTTCGCCGACCAGTGTAATCGGAGTGCTGTTGTCAGTTTTATCCAGCACTGAATTGATGCAGTTTCTGACCCGCTGCAGTCGCTGATCGAGTTTTAGGTCGAGGAACCAGAAGTGGCGCACAAACCAAATACCATTCTCGGACGCGAGTAATTTCCGCAGGCTGGCAGGGTGCAATCGAACTTCGACACCGTCTTTCCCACGGAAATAGCTAGGAGTCGTCAGTTGGTAGAGAGCCAGGACAACGCCATCAGTTGTTTGAAGAGCCTGATGGAAATTTCGAATATCATCAGCGTTGCAGACTGGAATTTTTTCTCGAAGCTTGCTGCCCGCCAGTTGTTCCACATCTCCCGTCAAAAAGCTGACTTCGTCAAATCGAGTCATCATCTCTCCAAACGGACGATTAGTGAATTCAATCGACTCTGAGGAACAATACGACGAGACTTGCAACATGTCGCATCCACCTACCAGCACAAGACGGAGTGACCGCAACTGGTTTAGCGGCTCCTGATTCGTCGATTGGTTGATCCAGTCGACACGTTCAAATGTCTTGACCGGATTCGCAACGGGAGGCACCACTTGCAGATCGGGTTCATTCAATAGTTCGTAGACATATTGCTCGACACCCATGTTGAGAACGCGGCACGAAAACACAAACTGTTTTAATTCGTAACCGAGAAGTGTTGCGAGCGTCAAGAAAAAGCCGGCGATTCCGTAGTCCCCGTATCTGTCACGAACGCGTACCACTCCGGCTTTAAATCCAAAGGCAGTCAGTTGTTGACTCAGTTTGCGTAGCGCAACGTCTGTTTCCACTCGCTTTTTCGTATAGTTCAATTGGTTGGCACGATTGAGAAGTTCAATCACCCGATCCCAATGATCTTCAACGTCATATGAAATCTCGACTTGAATCCTGCTTTGCCGCAAGAAATCCAGATTGGAAACTGCGAGCGATTGCTTTGCATCGGTTCGCTCTTCAATGACTTTGTACGAAGCCAGACGAGATCGGCTTGGATCTGGCCTACCCCGAAAGCATGGCTCGTTCAGGTAATATCTCAATTCGCGAGATTCGGACATACACATCAGACCAGGAGAAAAAAACATAGCTTCCTCCAAGTTGGCGAGATTGTCGTCGACAAATAACACATTCTCGGATCGAAGATTCGCTCTCGCGATCAGATTTTTAATCGCTGTACCCTTGGGTCCCCAGTGGATCGTTGGAAACACGATCAGTTCCCAGACACCGGCACACTCGAGCGCGGCCTTGGCCACTGTAAAATCATTTTTTGAGCAGATAGAAGAAACGATTCCTCTGTCAGCAAGTTGTTTCACAAGTTGGATGTTCTCCTTGCGATAGCTGATACCTTCCTCGGTCAGTGTGCCGTCCCAGAATGTTTCATCCAGATCCCATATCAACAATTTGACAACTCGACTGGGGTCCAGTGTGTTAACAATAGCTGGTTGTTCTTTCATTCATCTTCATTCCGAACTGGATTTGAAAACGGCTTCACTCCCATTTTGGTCTGGTGGCCTTCGAAACGATCTGCGCCAGGGTCTCTGCCTTGAAAGTAGTCTTTTTGCCATCCACGTTTGGTCGCATCTTCATCGCCATCACGAATCTTAGCGTGAAATTCGTTTCTTTCGTCGCTCCAACGCTGGTATGCTTCGCTCACCTCCTGATTGCAATCAAGCGGCATCTTGACCGGTTGAATTTCGTTTAGCAAGTTTCGGGGATATGGCAGCACCATGCAAATTGGTTCCCCACGCTCGAAGCGGACGAGTTGACCGGGACGAGTTAGTTTCCAATTCATCGTAAATGTCGCGTTGGTCCAATCTGTCTCTACGATCCCCTCCAACGGAGCCGCAGCGTCCTTCGGCCAATTCGTGGGGCCTTTCACCCACAGATTCATGCCCTGGGGAGTCCGAAACAAGAACGGCATATTGAAGGTAATCGTCCCCTGTCCAAACAGACTGGTGATTCGTGTATCAGGTGGGGACTCGTCAAAAACGATCGTCACATCGCCAAGCTTTTGCCCACCGTTCCAGCGTGCCGAAAAACTGCGTGGATTGCAGATAAACCAGCCGGCTTGGTTTGCAATGGTTAGCGGCAAGCACCGATACGCAAATCGCTTTGGCGTATTGTCCATCCAAGGGCGATTGATCGGCGCAGGAATCAGCGGCATGTCATTGGGCTGATAGATTTCGTAAGCAATCAGCTCATTTTTTTGATTTTTCTCTTCCACTATCTGCTACCCCCAGCAACCGTTGAATTCTCCGCGCAATCGTTCTGCTGTGCCATTGCGATCCAAAGCATGCGTGGCACGATACGCCACGCACCCCAATCCACGGTTAAATCTGATCGTATGTATGGTAATGATCTGTGAATCTGTTGATTCCGTGGAAGTTTGTGCAGGTGATCGTAATGGTTGGGTCGAGACCTCGAACATGGTGCCACCAGCCCACCGGCAGGAACAGAATGTCGCCCGGCCCGATCGTTACCTCGGTCACGTGCACATTGCGAAAGAGTGGAAATCGAGATTCGTCGACGTTTTCAGGGTCTACTCGCGAGTAGCAGTGAAGATGATTGTACAGATACGGAAGATATTCTGGGGCGATCAGCTTGACACGTTTCCGACCACGAATTTGAATCATCAGGTTATTCGTTAGATCGTGATGCAGCGGAGTCACTGTTCCAGCCGGCCCCATCCAAAAGAACATGCTCTCGGCCGCACTCTCCGGATCAAGGAACGAAGGTAGCGGAACGACATCTTCCCAAAGTTCTGCGAACGCTTGGCTATTGTTGTCCGCATTGTTGGCAGTCATGTAGAAGTCGTTCGTTTCCACTGCCGAGAACGTTTTGTCAACTAGTTCTCCAAAGTTACACGTCTGGCGGTGTTTGCGGTCGTTGATTTCGTAGCCGGGGTCGGAATCCCGTCCGCCTTGGATCTGAACATCGCGGTCACCAGCGACCTGCTTCAGGTAGTCGGGTGTCCATTTCCTCATCGCCGCCATGGAATTGCAGCCGCCACGGATAACAAGTGGTCGGTTGACCCGATAGTGCCGTTCAAAAAATTCTTTGGCATCGATCGAGTTCCAGATCTCTGTTAGCTGGGATGGGCCGGATTCAAGCAGTAGTCGATTGGTATGCAACACCCAATCACGCTTGGATAGCTGCCTGATCACAGAAGAACCGGCGGCGATGTAGGGGTGATTGAAGGCCGTTTCAACTTCCAAGCTCGCGTGGTCTTCGGGGAATCCGTTCTCAACGAGTATTCGGGTCAATTCGTTTGCCGGACGTCCGCGAAGTGCGTTCTCGGCAACCCAACATTTCCAACCGGAATCCAAAAATAGCTTATCGGCCATAGTTCACCACGAGTATCCAAATCGGTCCATTATCCGCCGAGCGGTCGGATCTTTCTTCACGAATTCTAGCTGATCCGAAGACAAGATTTCTCGCCACCGTCCGATTCTCGAAACATCAAAATCTTTTTGGATCCCGGTCTCCCAGTCGATAGCAGTTTTCCAGAGGAATCTTGAAGGGAATCGTCTTTCAAAAGGTTCCAGAAATTGAAGCGACGGGTGCACGCCGATGTGCCGATAGGCTGACGAAAGCGTTTCGGAAGGATCCGAAATGACGTCTTCATAGCGGACAGCGTGAACATTGTGGCGATCCAGATGAGGCTCCCAACAGTCCCAGTTCCGTATGAGCGCATTCCATCGATTGCGCTTTTCTTGGTCCGATGATCCCTCGCTCGATTCGATGCTGCAGAAGATTGCTCGCGGATCACGAATCGAGTACAGCAATCGATAATCCGACAGCAACAGCGAAACCAACGGACGAGACAGAAAGAAATCGGGACTTTTATCTCCATATGCGATTACATTGGGCTTTGCAAAGCGACTTTGGCCAATCTCTTTTGCTTCGCGATACCATCGCACCACATTTCCGACATCGTTCTGCTGTTTTCGATCGAGCAACCGAACGATTTCTTGCGGACCGAAACCGTGGTGCCGCATCCGCAGAAAATGTAGGTGCGTCAAATAAGGCTCAAACAACGTTCGATTGATCTCCGATTCGCAAAAGCAAATCAGCTGCGGATGATCATCCAAACACCGTGCCAGCAAAGAGGATCCCGTTCGCAACGGTCCAACAATGAAGAATGCTTCTACGTTCAATTTTTGACTAGGCAGTTAGGGCAAAGTTCGACTTAGACAGAGAGGGAAAAAACGCGGCGGGGGTCAATGGCACGGGCATTTTGACGAACGACTACCAGTAGTCGTTCGGTGGTCCTGCTAGCACTACCCGCGGTGGAAGCGAAAACTTTTCGCACTTTTCCTGCCGACTGGTTGTTGGTTCAATGACAAATCCCTGTTGGAATTGAAAAGGGCGCATTCCCAAAAAGTTGACTTAAAAACACTGTGATTTGCCGCGTCAGGTGACCGTGCTATGAGCGTCGTCAACTTTGCAAATCATTGGCTGTGGTGTCCATTGGTAACCATCGTAGGCGATCGTCCGCCGAAAATCAGCCAGGCCGACCATTGCTTGGCCCCACTAATTGGGGATGACTTGCCTTCGGGGAACGAAAAAGTGACGAGGGTGAATGGCACAAACTTAAACGCTCGCGATTAGCTGGACGAAGACTCGATGCAAGCGTTGGTCAAAGCCAGTGGCCACGCATCGAAGCGAAGTGCCCCGACCATTGTCCGCAATGAAATCCGAGCGCACATGCTGGCGTACAATCTCGTCCGTGGAGTGATGGCCGAAGCGGCGATCGACGGCGATGTTGAACCGTGGCAAATCAGTTTCAAGGGAACGCTCACGACCATCTCGGATATGCTTCCGGTGCTGGGTCTGGTCAGCGATCTGGGCGAACTGCGTGATGCTCTACTTCGGTGTTGTTGGCAGCACGCCGTCGGCAACCGCACGGACCGCTACGAGCCGAGGGGGCTCAAACGCAGGCCTAAGAAATACAAGCTGATGCAAAAACCACGGCACGACTACAAACCAGGCGAGGCGTAGGACTTACGTCGATTAAGTGCCATTCCTATCTGTCCCTTTCTAACGCGGGCGACAAGGTCACCCGAACGATCGTAATGAGGTAAGCGCCCGGTGAAGTGCAGCTAGGCTTTGGCTTCGCGTTCTTGTCTTCGCTTGTCGGCGATTTCCCAGCGGTGAGCGGGATTGGCTTGGAGCCACTGGTCCGGGAGCAAGGTTCGGGGTCCATCTCGTGCGGCAACGCGCCAATGACCGATCGGAGATACGCCCAGGGCTCGACATGGCTTTCCTTGCAGCTGGCAACCAGCGACATCAGGACCGCCGCGCGTCGACCGGCCTCTGCCAACCACGATCTATTTTAACAACGTCTTGAGTTGCTCGTATCGGCTGCTTGCTCGATCGGCGAATTCGGTGTGTCGGTTGACTGCGCTGCTGGACTGATTCGGTATGGCGGCCGCCAAGCGGTTGAAAATCGAATCCATGGCGCAGATGATCGCGGCATCCACCAACAGCTGATTCCAGGGATCCTGGCTGGAGTTTGAGCGAACTGAGTCACGCAGTTCGATCACCGATTGATTGAACGACTGCTTGAGTTCGTCAGTGCAAAACGACGCTCGCTGAATAATCGTTTTCCTCGCAAACTCGGGTAGATCTGTAATCGAATCCACCGCAGCCGGATATTGAATGACAAGCCGTTCAAGATACTCTTTCGCATCGGCGTTTCCAGCTGCTGCCAAGCGGCAAAGACTTTGCAGCAATTGCTGAGTCGATGCGGATGCCAATTGATCGATCGATGACGTCTGGTCCGCGGCGGCGTCTGGTCCGGCGCCACATTTCGTTGGCACCGGCTTGCTGCACTCGTCGATTGCAGGCAGATTGCGGATTAATTTTTGGAGACGCCGCAGCGAGCGGTCAGCAAACTTTTGAAAACGACTCGCTCGCGTGTTCGCCAGACAGGGCTGCGAAGCCAGTAGGCAGCACCGCAGCACGTCCCAGCGAACGATTGTGTGGAGATCGAGCAGTTGAAGATTGAAATCGGGTCCAGTCTCCAATGGCTGCACAGACTCTCGTAGCGAGCGAATGCGTTGCTTCAGAGCAATCGACATCAGGTGCGATCCGGAAGCCAGACTGTCGATCAGGGCTAAACTGAAAAATTGAATCTGTTCTTCTAGGCCGTTGAGCATGATTTGCGTCGCATCGACAATCTTCCGCAACTGACGGTCCGCCTTGAGGTCGCCCGTTTGGGCTCGTTTGCACCATTGCCGGAGTGTTCTTTTGGGTGGAAGCGTGTTGAGAGCATGTTTGAAGCGTCCCACATCAGGACAGCCAGATCCGATAGGCGGCACCGTCGTTGGCTGCCAATTCATGAACGGATCCAGCAGAAGCAATTTGGGCAGCGAATCAACGAACAGCGCCAGGGCCTCCATCACGGAATCGATCTCAATGCTCTGCTGCATCAACAGGGTTTCAGATTCGGTTGATCGCTTCACCATGGCTTGATTGACGTTTGATTTTCGCAGCAAATGATTCACCTTCGGATCGCTTAAGCGTCCGACATGGTCTTTCTTCACTTTTCCATCG
>NZ_JAMYFE010000167.1 GCF_024129865.1 Stieleria tagensis
GCGCAACTTCAAAACTGACGCATCGGGTTACCAAAACCAATGCCCTACGCGAAAACACCACTTCTCAGCGCGCTCGCGGGCACGGTCGGGCGTCTCAGCGACCACAGGGAATCAGTCGCGTGCTGACGCGCGTGCTAGGTGGCATAGCGGCGGCTGAAGACACTCAACAATCCACCGGTGCAGCACAATCCGACCAGTGCGAGACCGAACAAACCGCCACTGGCACGCAGCCGCTCGCCGACTTCCTGGTTTTGGTGCGCCAATCGAATCTTTTCGCGACTGTTGGCGTCAAACTGCAATTCGACTGCCATTTCATGCAAGTCTCGATCGCCCTGTTTGAAATCCCCCACGTAGCGTCGCTGCACCAATTCGTCATCGATCCACTGTTGATCCAAGAAATCGTGATCACAAACCCAACCGGTCGTCTCGCGAATGTACAACGCGACAGCCGCTTGCTTGAGCGCTTCCAATTCGGCTTCGCATTGCTCGATGGATTCACAACCACTGGTGGTCACCACCCAACTGTGAACGCTTGATTTCAAATCGGGTTCGCTGACGATCCAAGACGGACGATCATCGGGATAAACCGTATGACTCAGCGGAGCCACCGACAATTCAGCCTCGTCGGACGTGTCAGCGGACGGATTGACCGCCGTTGCTGCCACAATCGTTTCAGTTGATTCGGAGTTTGATTCGGCGTAGCTTGCCGATGCAACCAAGGCGACAATCAGACAGGCCGCTGCCGAAGGGAACAATGTATTCATGCTTGAACCTCACCACGACGCGAATTCGATCGTCGCACCAGTTGGACCAATCGCGGGTTGATCCAGGGGGCTGACATTTGTGTCGCGATGGCCAACCCACCCGCGACCAACAATCCAACCGGTTGCGGCACCGGGACTAGCTGATGCACGCCCCATGCGGCAACTGCAATCACCGCCACACTCCACAGGCTCAGCCGGGTGCGACGCAGCGGATCAACCATCTTCCACCACCGGATGGCACCAAACAGCAGTGCAAAGTGGGCCATCATGCCGGCCGCCTTGATACGGCCGTCGGGATAATAAAGGGCTTGCGGAAGACTGTCGCCTAGCAGGTCACTCTTGGCCACCTGTGTGGACAACATGAAAAATTCAGTCAACAGATAGGCTGCGAGTCCCACGCCGACACCGATCCCAGCCAGCACCAAACGCCGCGGCAACCCCTCGCCTTCATCACGCTCCCACAGTTTGCCCAATCCCAAGATGCCTTGGGCCCCGAGAAGAACGACCAGTCCCATCCAAAAGTACGGCGCCAATTTGACAGGGCTAACATCGCCGCTGCGCAAGCCAATGATGCCAGCAACGACCGCCATCGCCAACACCGTCAGCGACGATGCGATCCATGATGTGTTCAGTTCCGCCATGCGAACCAAATTGCGTTTGGCCCGCAAACTATGCCGGACCTCGCTGCGCCACTGGTGCTTGGAATTGGGTTTCCCAAGCGGCCCCGCCTGAGACGCGATCTCATGCGCCTTGGCGTAACTCGGCTGTTCGCTCGAATGCAACACCATTTGGCGAATGATGTAATACGGGACATAGACCGCCGCCAAGATTGACAGGACAGGCAACAACCAATGTGTGTTGACGAACAACACGAACGCAACCAACATCCCAATCCAGAAACGAGATCGCGGTGATTGTTCCAAGGAATTCCACCAGGATTTCAGATCGGCAAACGAGCTCCGGACGGCGCGCAACAAGGGCTCGTCGACCGATGAATCCAGCGTTAGCGGAGCAGTCGGGTGAAGCGGGTGTGGACCCGCGGTCGCACCGTCGATTGTTTGTCGGGCAACGGGTTCGCGCATGCCGGACAACAACGCGGCCTGTGGCGGGTGGCTGGTGGACGCTGTGTTGGCCGATTTCGTCGTCAACGTCGGCATTGGCACAGCTTCCGACACCGCTAACCCTAGCGGTGCGATCATTTGTGACACCGATCCCGGTCGTTGCTGGGGGTCTTTGTGAAGCGCCGCGGCGATGGTTTCGCGGTACGGCGAGGGAACCGCGCTCAAATCCGGTAACGCCGTCAAATGTTTGACGATGATTTCGTGACAACTCTCACCATCAAATGGAACCTGCCCGGTCAGTAGTTCGTACAGGATCACTCCCAGTGCATAGATGTCGATCTCGCGACCGTACTGCCCACGTCCGATTTCGGGGGCCATGTAGTGAAACGTGCCGACACTTTCGGTGTGCCCGCCGCGCTGGGACGATGAAATGTATTTGCTAAGCCCATAATCACCGACTTTGACGATCCCCAGATCATCAAACACGTTGCCGGGCTTCAAGTCGCGGTGCACCAATCCGGCGCTGTGCAAGTGATCGACACCGGCGGCGATCCCGGCAAACCAATGACGGGCAACCGATTCATCCAGTCCCGTGGGATGCTGGTCCAAGACCTCACGCAGATTCTCGCCCGAAACGTATTCCATCACGACCCAAGAACCGCCGTCGGCGTCGCGACAGATATCGAATAACGACACCAAATTGGGATGCTTTAGATTCAAGCACTGGGACACACCGCGCAGTTCGATATCAAGGTTGCGCTGAATTCGTTTCAGCGCGACCTCTTTCCCCGCTTGGCTGACCGCAAAATAGACTTCGCCGAAACCACCCGTCCCGACGCCACGTCGAATGGTATACGGCGGCAGGGGCTGTGATCCGGGAACAAAAGTAAACGACATATCGCGTTTGGGCGGGGACGATCCGAGCGTGGTTTCTTCGCACACACCTGACAGTTTACCGCCGTTTCGGCTGTCGTCACCCGTTTTCTTGGCTGCGTCGCCAACCGACGCGGCCGCCGAACGTGACCTTTCAGACCCAGCCGCATCGCGTTGGAATCGTTGCCGCAACCGGGTCACCAATCCCTGGCCGATCGGGCGCTGGCGATTGGACACGTCACAGGATTGGCCGGACGCTTTGATTGATTCATTATTCATTTCTGCGCCGGCTAGACTACAAGGTTCAGGGGCGAGAGTATTCATGCCTGTTCCAACACCATGTCCAATTCACCCACTGAAATCCGTTTCCCGGGGATCAACTCGGTGAACGCCGGCGACGCAGCGGCTGTGCCGCGCCCCGTCCGGCCGAGACGGTTCTCGTTGGAAGTGCGTTTCTGTTTGGCCTTCCAAATTCCATCTCGAAAAATCAGTACCGCATTGGCGTCCAACCCGACACAACGGATATGGTTGCCAGGGTCGGGACCAATCAACACCGTTTGGTCGACCAATAACACTTGATCGACGTGACAATCGAAACGATGGGGTGGGTCCAAGGCCAGCACCGCTGATCCCGATAGGGGTGAAGGCTGATGCAGTCGGACCGTGGCGGATCCAACCACTGGTAGCTCACTGCCCGATCGGACCAGTTGTTCATCCGCTGAAAATTGACCGTCGTCCGACTGGGAGGACCAAAAGTAGTCTCCGCTACGGCGAGTCAATCGGCCTTCCAGCCGTCGCCAGTCAGAACGTACCTGAACGGTGGCACCGCCGCTCGGCCGAGCGCCACCCAAGCTGACCGCGCCGTCAACCACCAACCCAAATCCACCACAACGATCAATCCACAAACGCCACGCTGTGGTGGAGGTGGAATCGGTGGGATGTGGGAGCATTTGGTTCATGGTCAATACGCGTGTCGATTGATGTGTTTTGATGGGCTGCCAGTGAAAACTGGCGATTCGTTCGCCAGTGGTCAATCAAAGCGGCGGCGGTGACCCGACGCCGAACACCTCAGTTTAACTGAATCGCAACCAACGCCTTGGATTGGCTTTGTTCCTGGCCGAAATAGGTTGCGATGTCTTCCAGCAGGTCTTCGTCATTGGATTCCTCCAGATTGATCTCGCCAAAGTACTCGGCGTCGACACTCATCGTTTCCTCCTCGACGTCGATGCGGGTTGCGATTTCATCGAGCAAACGACGTGTCTGGGACAGATGACTGTCGTCCAAATTCAGCTGGCTGGCCGTCTGAGCGACTCGCAGCGCACCCAAACGCGCTTGCAGGTTCTCCACTTCGACTTCCAACTGCCGACGCGCACTCAACATTTCTTCCATTCGTTGCTGAGCTGCCGAGAGCGATGATTCGCGAGCGGTTAGCATTTGCTGCAGCTTGTCAGCGGTGGCCCGACGTGTTTGAAAACGCTTGAAGCGATTCTTCAGGTCGTCTTTGACCTGCACCGAGGTGTAGGTCCGCCCCGCGTAGGTGTAGTGCTGTTGGCCGCCTTCCAAATCGGACGTCAGCGTCTGGATGTCGTCCTCCGCTTTGGCCAACCGAGTTTCCGTCTCGTTTAACTGTTTCTCAAGCCGCACGACTTGAATTTTTTCTCGGGCGATCCGCTGCGCATTGTCGCTGATTTCCGGTTTCAAATCGGTGATCATTTGACGTGCCCGTTTCAGTTCCCATTCCAAGGGAACCGAGTCGCTCGCAGAATCGCGAAGCCAACTGACTCCGCAACGGGTGTAACTGGCCAACGGAACACCGATGGCCATACTGGACAAAAGGGCAGCGGCGCCGCCGGCGACGATGGCTTTCTTTAACATGGATTTCAATCCCCAAAAGTGACATGGACAGGAGCCGGGGTGGAAATCGGCTCGGGTTTCGTCCTCTTGTTCGGCACAGGAAATCGAATCTTGGGGCGGTAGAACAGAAAATTTTGGCGGACCAATCTGTCACTCCAAAAGAAAACCGCGGCCGAGAGTCAATGCGCTCGGCCGCGGTGGATGGGGTTTCCGATTCGAAAGTCCCGGAGTGTCACTCGCCGTCGTATGACGTATTGCTCCGCACCAGGTAATGAATCGGTTCCTGTTGAGCATCGCGGCAAATCTCCGCCGCCAACGCTTGGAGATCACTCGCAGTCGCACGACCAGGCTGCGCTTCGGCCGGCTGGTCTAGCCGGTGCGAACGCGTCGCTTGATCGTTTGGAATCACCGTGTTTTCTGCAATCACAGCAGGCTTCCTCGGTTAAAAACAAAAACGGACGACCGCAGCTTTTGAAAATGAAATCGCTACCCAGGGTCGTGGGAAATCGCTGCTGCGGTCTAATCAAAAAATAAGACGCGGCGGCCAATCGACAACCGCGTCAACTTCCATCCTAACGCCAACCAGGTCTGGTTCGCACCCATAGAATTGAAAACGAACCAAATGGGGGGATCTTAGGGAAAGAACTGATTTTTCTCGAAATTGTTTTCCCCGTGGCCCGGAAAGTCGCCGTTGCAGCCCTTCGAATTGGCAAATCCAGCCTGCCACCAGCGATCCGATGGCCGTTCGAGCCCACCCATTTAATACCGGTGGTACGTTGTCGATGACGTAGGATTTGCCAGTCTCCGGTGCTTTGTTTCTCAAATCCAACTCTCTCCTGCGTCGCTTCGGCCGTGACGGAAATCAATTCCATGTCTGATAAATCTTCCACGCCCGATCTTCAGTTCGCGGAAACCATGGCCGGACAAGCGGCGGATGATTCGAATCCTGCTGACGATCATTCGCGGGAGCAATCCGATATCGCTCTGGCTGCCTTGGCATTGCGTTCCGGCAAACTCAACGAACGACAACTTTCCGAATCACTAAGCAGTTGGACCATTCACGGCAGCGTGGCGTTGGGCGATCATTTGGTGACGCAAGGTTTGCTGGATGATTCAGCCAAACAAGACCTCTCCAAGGAAGCCGCCGCTTGGTTGGCGGCCAACCAAGACCAGGTTTCCCGTGGTCCTGCAACCGCTAGCGAAAGCGCGATCATCAACACCCTTGAATCCATCGACCCGTCGGGCAAAATCGCGCGGCTGATGGGGATCCAAGCGGCCGCTGCATCAAGTTTGGTCGATGCGGAAGCCAAGCGAACCGCAATGCTAGGGTACCGATTGGTGCGCAAAATCGGGCAAGGCGGACTGGGGCGGGTCTGGTTGGCGTTTGATGAAAACTTGAAACGTCACGTGGCGATCAAAGAAATCGCGCGGCGTGACAACGATGCGGCACTGGAGCGGTTTCGACGCGAAGCAGAGATCACCGGACATCTGGAACATCCGGGCATCGTGCCGGTCTATCAATTGGGAACAGACCAGCAATCCGGCCAAGCGTTTTATGCCATGCGGTTCTTGGGAAAGAGCACGCTGCACGATTCAATCGGCGTTTACCACGAACGAAAAACAGAGGGCGATGACGACCCGATGTTGATCCGGCAATTGCTGACCGACTTTGTCAACGTCTGTCAAGCGATCGGACACGCACACTCCCGCAAAGTCATTCATCGTGATCTGAAACCAGAAAACATTGCGATCGACAGCTTTGGCCAGGTCATCGTGATTGACTGGGGGATCGCGAAAGTCATCGACGAGCTCAACACCAAAGAGATGGGCAACGAGTTTGACGTTGATGCCATGGGCCATGACAGCACGATGCAAGGTCAGGTGCTGGGAACCCCGATGTACATGGCGCCCGAGCAAGCCGCCGGACGCATCGATGAACTGGACGAACGAACGGACATTTACGGGCTGGGCGGAATTCTGTTTGCCATCCTGACCGGTGTTGCGCCGCACGAAACCACACGTGCCGGAGCAACGGACGCGCGCGGACGAAGCCTGCTGTCGGCTATCGCAAGCCAACCGACACCCAATCCGTTGGCAGTTGATCCCACAATCGACCATGCGTTGGCTGCGATCTGTTGCAAAGCCATGGCGCGTAAACAGTATGCGAGATACCAATCCGCTTCGGCACTCGCCGATGACGTTCAACGATGGATGGCAGGCCAACCGGTTTCCGCGCATCAAGAAACATTCGTCCAGCGCGGCCGCCGCTGGATCAACAATCACTCGGTGCTTTCACAAGCCATCGGCGGCGGATTGATCGTAGCCGCGGTGACTCTGGTCACACTCGCCATTGCCGCGCGGCAAAACCGTCTTGCCGCCAACAATGCCCAGTTTGACCGGTTGGCCACCTATGACACAGAAATCAAAATTCAATTGCAATCGACCGCCGTGGCGCTGATCCAAAATGCGCGGTTCATGTCGACGCTGCCGCCCATCCAAGCCATCATCGATGCGCGTGGTACGCAATCCAGCAGCGGCGAAGGGGAACCTATTTGGCAGGAACGCTTGGAAACCATTTTCGAAGGCCTGTTGCGAGCCAACCCCAATTATCTTTCCGCTAGTTACACCGCTGTTTCCGCCGAACAGACAGAGGACGTCGTTCGCGTCGCCCGCCGTTCCAGCGAAAGCGGCTACATTCGGCGGGTTCCGCACAGTCGGTTAACAACGGGTCAGGTGGAAGCCTTCGCCAACAACACCATCGCCCTGTCTCCAGGCGACGTGTTGTTGACCGCACACCGTCCGGCCGATGACCAGCGGACAGATGCGCTGCAAATGGGTGACCAACAAACGTTTCGCCGCACCGTCCGGCTGACCGCATCAACCCCCGTGTTCGACGACCAGTCGGGCGAGTGTTTTGGGATGGTGGTTGTCGAAACCGATTTCTTAAGCCAGATCGTGCAGTTTCTGGACCGAGTGGGACAGAGCACCGCGACCATCATGATCACGGATTCCAACGGCCAGGTCTGGGTCAGTGATGACCCCAGTGAAGGTGTCGAAGTCAAAAAACGAGACCTGGATGTGACCACGATCATCCCCGAACTGTCACCTTTTCTTGCCGATTTCGAATCACGTCAAATCGTCAATCGTGAGCAGGGATGGATGGCCAACCGAATCACACTTGACCCCGCGAATCCGCAGACCGTCGTCTCGGTCGTGATGAAACTTTCGGACCGCCCCTAAGCGGCAACCGCCCCCCCTTCAAATTCACGCCCTGGGCAAAAACGTAGCTGATCCCGCCAGGGTTCAGTCCGGCCTGGGAAATCAACCGCTGGGGGACAGACCCCGAATCCAACCGGAATGGGGCAATCGGTCGAGGATCCGGGGTCTGTCCCCGGGGACGGCGGGGAATCTGAACCGTGGCCGGTCCAGCTACGGGGGAGTGTGAAACGTAGCTGATCCCGCCAGGGTTCAGTCAGCCTGGGAAATCAACCGCTGGGGGACAGACCCCGAATCCAACCCGAATGGGGCAATCGGTTGGGGATCCGGGGTCTGTCCCCGGGGGAGGTGGGGGAATCTGAACCGTGGCCGGTCCAGCTACGGGGGAAATGAAATGTAGCTGATCCCGCCAGGGTTCAGTCAGCCTGGGAAATCAACCGCTGGGGGACAGACCCCGAATCCAACCCGAATGGGGCAATCGGTTGGGGATCCGGGGTCTGTCCCCGGGAAGGTACGGGGTCTGTCCCCGGGAAAGGCGGGGAATCTGAACCGTGGCC
>NZ_JAMYFE010000168.1 GCF_024129865.1 Stieleria tagensis
GCTGCGGAATCGCTCGCTCGCACGTTGCCCTAGATCGCCGCTTAGATCTCCAGCACCCGATCCAGCTTCGGTATGCCGTAGTCGGCCGCTGCGGTGTGGACCACCAGGTTCGGCAACATTTCGGCGGTGCCACCGTGATGGGTGTGCCCGCAGATCACGGTGAGTTGGACCCCGGGGTTCTGGCGGGCGTAATCACGCAGCACCTTGCCGACTTGGCCGCAAACGAAAAACGGGGCCCAATGGTCGTCGGTCGTTTTGCCTTCGTACCAACACGCTTCGCGGAAGGGCGGGACGTGCGTTGCAACAAGAATCTCGCGCGCCTGGGCGGGCACCACCGCCAGCTTGTCTTGCAGACGCTGCGCCGATTCAGCACCTTGCCCGCGCAACATCGCCGGCCAGTCGATCGGGTCGACACGGGTGAAGTCCTTGATGGTTGCAAAATCGTTCAGCCGGACCATCGAATTCTCGTAGTCACCTTCAGTGGCGTCACCCCAACCGTCTTCGCCCACCAAGAAATGCGTCGGGGACAATTCAATCGGACCGCAATCCGACAGGTAACAAAGCGAATCGACGTCGCGGGCGAGCGCCGAGACGCGTTGCCGCGTGGCTGCGATCGACGAAAAATAGAAGTCGTGATTGCCCAACACAAAGTAGATCGGCGTGGGAATTGATTCGGCGATCCGGCGCAACTGGAAGATCACATCGTCGGATTCAGAGATATCTCCGGTGATCAAGACGGCATCGGGTCGTGCAGCTGCGACCTGCGCCAGCCACTGGTCCCAGGCTGGCATTTGCACGTGATTGAGATGAATGTCAGTGGTCCAGGCCAGTCGCATCAGAGCGTTGTTCCCAGGGGTGCGGCCGGTGTCAATTCTGCGTGAGGCAATGCTTTTTGGTCAGCGCGACGCGTCAGCGAGGGATCCCGTTAACACCCTAAATCCCTCGCTGACGCGTCGGGCTACCGTAAAAGTCGGGTTACCGTAAAAGCGCGACTTCAAAACGGACGCGTCGGGTTACTAAATCAACGGCCCGGTGAGCGAGAAATTCACTGCTGGACCTCCCCACGCTCGGCTCGACCCTCCTGGGCCAGGAGGGTCGAAATAGCAACCGAGTTTCGAGAAACTAGGCAGTCGCTTGCGACTTCGCTGCGGCAGCGAGCGTTTCAGCCTTGTCGGTCTTTTCCCAAGTGAACGCGTCACCTTCGCGACCGAAGTGGCCACCGGCCGTGGTGCTTTTGAACACCGGGCGACGCAGTTGCAGGTGCTCGATGATTCCCGCGGGAGTCAACGGGAAATGCTCGCGGACCAATTCGCACAACAGTTCATCGGGGACTTGCCCGGTGCCTTCGGTGTCAACGCGAACACTCACCGGCTCGGTGACGCCGATGGCGTATGCCAATTGGACTTCACAGCGTTCTGCCAGTCCTGACGCGACGATGTTCTTCGCCACGTAGCGAGCCATGTAAGCGGCACTACGGTCGACTTTCGTGGAGTCCTTGCCGCTGAACGCGCCGCCACCGTGACGTCCCCAACCGCCGTAGGTATCGACGATGATTTTCCGTCCGGTCAATCCACAGTCACCATGCGGGCCACCGACGACAAATTTGCCGGTCGGGTTGATGTGGTATTTGATGTCGCCTTTGTCCAAGCCAGCGGGCAGCGACGGTTTGATGACTTTTTCGATGATGAACGATTTGATTTCGTCGTTCGTGACATCGGGGGCGTGTTGGGCGCTGACCACGACGGTGTCGATCCGGACCGGCGTGTTGCCTTCGTATTCGACCGTGACCTGGCTCTTGTTGTCCGGACGCAACCACTTGGCTTCGCCATTGAAGCGGGCTTCGGTGATGCGGTTGATGATGCGGTGCGACAACGCGATCGGCAACGGCATCAATTCGTCGGTGTCTTTGCATGCATAGCCGAACATCAGGCCTTGGTCGCCTGCACCGACATCTTTGCCACTGCCGGAATCCGAGTCGACGCCTTGGGCAATGTCGGGGCTTTGCGTGTCCAGCGAGACCATCACGGCACAGGTGTCGCCGCAGATGCCCATACGCTCGTCGGTGTATCCGACTTCATTGATCGTTTGACGAACGATGTCAGCGTAGTTGACCTTGGCTTTGGTCGAAATTTCGCCGGCGACGATGGCCACACCGGTGGTGACCATGGTTTCGCAGGCGACGCGACTGTTCGGGTCTTGTTCGAGCAGGGCGTCAAGAATTGAATCGGAAATGCGATCAGCCAGCTTATCGGGATGGCCCATGCTGACCGATTCACTCGTAAACAGATAGCGAGCTTTGCTCACAATGACACTCCAATATAGGGGCGGGCAATCCATAGGGTCTGGCGGCACGACGGGGTCGGCGCCAGCGGGAAGACGTTACAATAGAGAGCACATAAAGTAATTTGACGAGGCCTCGCTGAGAACCGGCATTGAGGCTTTGTTTCCATAGTGGTACCGGATTTACCGCAATTCGCGGCCGATTGATGTCCGAAAAAGCAGCTGCCGAATCTGGATCGACCGCTCAGCCGGGTCCGCATCGCCAGCCTGGCGGCGATTCGGCGCGGAGGCGGCCAGCCGCCGGATATTCAGCAGCCTCGTCGGCACAGTCCACGGCAGCAACCGTTGGTCCGAATCCGCCGGCCCGCCAATGGCCGCCGATGCTGCTCTCGTTGGGGTTCCACGTGCTGTTGCTGGTCGCACTGGTTTGGATCGCGACCGGCGAACGCCATGGCACCGGTGCGGCCCCCGACCGTCCAATCGGCATTGCGATGGTGCATCGTCTGCCAGACCGCGACGAATATGCAGAGGTCACCGCACCGACCGAGCAGAGCGAATCGACCGCAGCGTCCTCCGCCGCAGCGGCATCGGCACCACCGGCTGACCTGTCACCGCCGATCGATCTGGAGGGAATCCTGTCGGCGATGCAATCGACCCCGGCGCCCAAAAGTGGCAGCGGGTTGGCCGGCGACAATGAACTGGATGGCGACGCGCTTGGCGGCGGCGCTGGGGACTCGGCCAACACGCCGATCGGCCAGACGGCAAGCGCAAGTGTGTTCGGCGTTTCCGGCAGTGGGAATCGATTCGTGTACGTGTTCGACCGCAGTGACAGCATGAACGGATTCGGCAAGTTGCCGCTGCGGAGTGCCAAACGCGAATTGATCCGCAGTTTGAATTCGTTGTCGTCACAGCAACAGTTTCAGATCATTTTTTACAACGACAACGTGAAACCGTTCCAGATCGCCGGGTCACCGATGTCGATGGTCGCCGGGGAATCGGCCAATCTAACCCGAGCACAACACTACGTCGAATCGATCCGAGCCTTTGGCGGAACCGAGCACAAGGGTGCGCTGTTGATGGCACTGCGAATGTCGCCGGATGTCATTTTCTTTTTGACCGACGCCCACATTCCCCGGATGTCAGCGATCGAGTTGAATGTCATCCAGGACCGGGCACAGCGCAACGGCACGACCATTCACGCGATCGAATTTGGCAGCATGCCTGCCGCCGCCCCCGATAGCTTTTTGCGTGAACTGGCGGCCATGAACAACGGTCAATACCAATACATTGATGTGCATCGTTTGGCCGAAACACAGTGAGTGGCAACATTCTGAATCGAATCAATTGCATCGTGGCTGCGTTTGTCGTTTGCTCGGTCGTGCTACCGGCCAGTGCACTGGTGGCCCAGTCGTCGCCGCATCGTGTTCGCTTGGCTCCACTCGCATCGTCCACTGCGCCAGCGGACTCGGCCTGGTACCCACAGCCATTGGTCAGCCACACCGGCACGGTCGTTCAGTTTGATGCCGATCAAATTTCGATCGTGTTAGCCGGCCAGAGCGTGCCCACGCGTTTTGCGGCGTCACGTGTGATCGAGATTGAATCGGTCAGGCCGGCCCCAGACCAGCGTGCGGCGCTGGCGTTGTTCGAACAAGCCGAATTTGGCGCCGCTCTGCCCGCATTAATTCGTGCGATCAGCGAACATGATGCCGCGACTCGCCCGCCGGTATGGCGTCAACAATGGCTGTCGATGCTAGCCTGCCAAGCGGCATGGCGAAGTGGTCGTGCGGAGATTGCGCTAGAGTTGGTTGACCAATTGGACGCGCGACCGTTGCCGCCGCTGATGCTATCGATGCTGCCGATCGATTGGACCGGATCGGTTGCGATGAGTGACCAGGAATTCGAAATCGCAGCGGGCCGCGCCGGTTCGAAATCATTGGCGGTGAAACTGGTCGCGGCGAGTTGGTTGCTGCGATCGCCAAAGTATCACGACGCGGCTCAGTCGGCGCTCACTCGACTAGCCGCGCAGTCACAGCGACAGACGATCGCAAAACTCGCCGGTCAGTTGGTCTGGCGCAGCAAAACGCCACCCGAGATCGTCGCCGATTGGCAGCGCTGGGAACAACAGATCAATGCGTTGCCGATGGCACTGCAAACCGGTCCGATGGTTGCGTTGTTCTACTCCACCCGCCAAGCCGGCTTGAGCGATGTGGCAAAACGGTGGCAGATGACGTTGGAACATGCCGCCCCGACCTGGCATCCAGATAGAGGGCAAGTTCCGCATTCCCAGCCCGCTGGCTGATGCATTGACCCGGGCGGCGCCGGAGACCGCCTCTGGCGCCCGTGGCGAAAAGCGGTCTGAATCAGGCGGAGAAAACATTTTCAAAATTTGTTTCAGGGGTTTTGACTTCCGTCTCGCAGGTACTGGTGAAAGGGCAACCCACATCGCCCTCACCACAACGCCTTCCACCGACGAAAGACCCATGAAACGCAACTTCAATCTGACCGCTCTTGCTGCCCTGTTCACCTTGGCATTGGCCTTCTCGACCACTGATGTTTCCGCACAATCCGCTGGATCTTGGGTCGATATCGGCCGTGGAGCGGTCGGAGCCGGAGCCAACGCCAAGGGGACGTTGCAATTCGCGAAATCGCGCAGCAGCTCGAAAAATGGCCTCGGTTTCGGCCACGGTTTCGCTGTCGGAGCCGGCCCCAACGGAATCGCACTTAGCAATTCGATCGGTGTCGGCGGCGGACCGGCCGGTGCAGCCCACAACATGCAGTTGAACATCGGCCGCAACGGAACTCACCTCAGCCACGGCGGTGTGATTTCTCAAGGCGGCAACCGACGCGTGATCTCCGGCGGCCAGACCGGCACCTCGAACGGCCGCGTTTACGGTGGCAGCCATTCGACAGGATACGGTCAGAACACCCGAGCCTACTCGAAAAGTCACACGCGGCAGTTCCAAGGTCAGGTTTACCCCGCACAACAAACCTACAGCCAACCCTCCTACAACTCTTCGGCCTCACAGGGCCGGGTCATCCGCAGTGGTGCGAGGCGAATCTTCGGCCGCTAGACCGACCGACTGCTTAATCAGACACCTCCGACGCCCATTTTGGGTCTCGGAGGTTTTTTTCGTACGTCATCAGGCCAGGGGTGCTCTGGGGATGGCGATTGTGACCGCAAACGCCAGGTTTCACCTGGCCTACTGAACCTTTCTTGATGGAAATGATGTGATGATCCTTCGAATCTTTGGCGGCGTGGCCGCCTTGTTGACGTTGACTGTGGTGGTTCTTGCCCAAGCCCCGCCGTCGCCGCCGCCCACGGAAATCACGCTGCAACCGGTGCCTGCGATCCTACGGCTGCATGTTCCCCGACTGACGGGTGATCGCGGCGTGCTGGTCCAGTCCGTGATGCCTGAATCGGCCTCCGCAAAAGCTGGAATTCGCGTGGGCGACGTGTTGTTGGAGGTCGGTGGGCGAACAATTCACCAGGATGACACGCTCGGCAAACTTGAATCTGCGTTTCCGATCGTTGTTCTGCGACGCGGACGGATCCGTGTCTTGCGGGCGGAACCTCGTGAAATGCCGGCAGATTGGGTGGATCCTTTGGCCCCATTTCCGCCAAACCCCCATGCCGCCTCCGGCCTTTGGATGCCTGGATTCAGTAGTTCGTCGGCCAGCAGCCGTGGCGGCGCGGGCAACCGCGCGGTCGCGATCAGTCGAGCCGGTGACCAGATTTCGTTGGAAATGTCATTGCCGCAGTGGGTTGCCGATCCGATTCGATTGCGTGGCACCGCAGCTGAAATCGAACGTCAGATTCAGGAAAGCAAACTGCCAGAGGCTGCTAAACGCGAGGTTCGAGCCACCCTGCTCCAGGCGAATTGAGCCAGCGGTCGAGGCCCCGAAATCTTTTTCCAGAATTCGTTCAGGGATTTGCGGAGACTCGGCGCAGGTTACTTGTGAAGGCCGACGACATCGGCCGCCTGGAAACGAAACACGTCCATCACTTTCTGGATCTCACAAGGAACTCTGCCATGAAACGCTTTGCAACTGCCTTCTCCGTCGTCGCCGTCCTGACCGCCTGCGTTCTGACCAGCGATGCCAACGCTCAAGTTTCCGCATCGAGCTATTCCACTGGCGGTACCGCAGTGTCGTCGGCGTACGGCCGCGGCAACACGCGACTGAATTCATCAGCCGTCGCGACCGGCGGTGGCTATGCCCGATCGACCATGACCGGCAGCGGACGCAACGGCGGATTCGCCAGCGGCAGCAGCCGAGCCGTCTCGCACGGTGGAGTTGCGATCAGCAACGGCAACTCAACGGCCAACGGCTGGGGTGCTCGATCACACTCGGATTCCTACGCTCGCACCGTCGGTGGTTTCGCACGCAGCAATAGCAACGCTGTTGCAAACGGCCGCTGGGCAGACGCTCGATCGTCGGCCGCCACACGAACTTGGGGAACCTACGGCAGCTCGTCTTCGGAAGCCATCGACAATCGAGTGACCAACTACCCGACGTACCAACCCAGCGGAAACAATGGCGGGCAGAGTTACAACAACGGCAACTACAGCAGTGGCACGACCGCGGCTGTTTACCAAAACTCCACACCTCGCAAGACGTTCTTCCGCAGCCGAGTGATCGGTCGCGGTCGGTGATCTCAAACCAAATCGAAAACACGTTGCCTCGTATCGGATTTCGATACGAGGTTTCTGTGTGAGCTACAATGAAAGTCTGCCCAGCTTCCTTCGCAATCCTTGTGAAATAATCATGCCTGACAACCAACCGAACTCGAACGATTCAGTCGAACATGCGATGGCTGAACTCAGCCGAGGCGACCTTCCGCGTCGTGATTTTTTACGCCGCGCGGTTTTGCTAGGCCTCTCCTCCGCTGCCGCCTACAAACTGCTCGATGCGGCCACCGCCCAGGCTCAATCCCCGGGCTCGCCAGAAATTACAACTTATGCAATCGGCGAGGAGAGTCGTTCGGCCCCGGTTCCGAACCCACCTCAAGCGACGACATTCGCCGTGGGTGAGGAATCCGCCAAGCCACCGCTCACCCAGCCGCGCGATGGTGCCGAAGACGGGGTGCGCCCCCAGCCGACGACGCTTGCCGTGGGCGAGGAATCCGCCAAGCCACCGCTCACCCAACCGCGCGATGGTGCCGAGGACGGGGTGCGCCCCCAGCCGACGACGCTTGCCGTGGGTGAGGAATCCGCCAAGCCGCCGCTCACCCAACCGCGCGATGGTGCCGAAGACGGGGTGCGCCCCCAGCCGACGACACTTGCGGTGGGAGAGGAATCCGCCAAGCCGCCGCTCACCCAACCGCGCGATGGTGCCGAAGATGGGGTGCGCCCCCAGCCGACGACACTCGCGGTGGGTGAGGAACAACCGTATTGTCCCAATCTTCAACCGGCCCCGATGACACCTGCCCCTAGCACGCGTGCAATCGGTGAGGAGGGGACATTACCGCGTCCGAGTCATCGCATGCGTTCCAAGATATCTCGTCCTTGGAAGAATTTCCGCCGCTGGTAGGCTGGTCTTTTTCAGTTCGGCCTCCACCCGGCAATCGGCATGTCTGTTCGGTCTCTCCAACTGTTGGTCGTCGGCGGTCAATCGGACCCCAACACCTGCCGTCTTGTTGACCAAGCCCACTTGCGCGGCGTGGATTACTTTTTCTGGGACACCGATCGTCCGGACGCGCGTCACATCGCTTGGGATTTTCAGTCGCCCGCGATCGACCTGGGTGATGCGACCGTCGAACCAGAGGCGTTGTTTCTGCGCTACAACGTGTTCGCCGGTGACCCCGTGCAAAATCACGCGGCATTGGATGTCGCCGAGTCGTTCGCGCTGGCTTGGCCGCAATTGCGATTGCTAAATCGAGAGACCACTGGCGATGCCAACAACAAGTCACGTAATTTGATGCTGGCACGCCAATTGGGTTTTGTGATCCCGGAAACCGTGGTGCTTGGGCAACTCAGCCCACTGGCGACGATGCCAAATCCAGATCGCAAGATCATCAAACCGCTCGCCGGCGGTGACCATGCAGCGATCGTCAGTGACATCTGCAACGATGCAGATCGATTGTGTTCATTGGTGCCACAATTCGTCCAAGAAAAATTGGACGGTGAAAACATCCGCGTCTTTTCCATCGGCGGACAACTGTTCGCGTTCCATTTGCAAACCACCGAGATTGACTATCGCACCGACGAAGCCGTTGAAGTGCATTCGATGCCCGTTCCACCGGTGATCATGGATCTCACGCAGCGATTGGTCGATGCAATCGGGTTCGACTACTGTGCGTTAGATTTTCGTTGTCGCAGTGGTTTTGCCGATCCGGTCTTTTTGGAAATCAACTCCTTTCCAATGTTTGTCGCATTTGATGACGCCTGCGAAAACCAACTGGCCGATGCGATCCTGGGATTTTTGGTCTAATTGCTACACGATTGCGCGACCTGCCGGTGAATCTGGTCCAACGGGTCCGCTGACAGTTAGACAAATCGTTTTCCCGCAAGGTCGGCAGCAATGAATCAGCCCCAGCCAGACGTTTCGCTGATGCTCCGTGAGCTTAGCAACGGCAATGATTCGGTCAAAGAAAAACTATTCGAACAATTGCAAAGCGAACTGCGACAGATGGCGTCGAATCTGATGCGTCGCGAGCGCGCCGATCATACGCTGCAGGCGACCGCCTTGGTCAACGAAGCCTGCCTGCGATTGTTGGATTCCGATGCGATCGGCAATGCCACGGATCGACGTTATTTTTTTGCTGCAGCAAACCGTGCCATGCGTCAGATCCTGGTCGACCATGCTCGACGTCGAAGCACATCCAAACGTGGCGGAGACTACCAGCGAGGATCGTTGGATGTCGTGTTGGAAAATTTCGAGCACAGCAACGGTTGCCGATTCGAAGACCTTGAAGCGTCATTGGACGCACTTGAAAAAGACTCGCCGCGGCAACGCGAGGTGGTTGAATTGCGATTCTTTTCCGGGCTGTCGATCCCCGAAACCGCCGAAGTGCTGGGCGTCAGCGAAGGCACGGTCGAACGTGATTGGCGGCTCGCCCGCGCCAAGTTGTACCAGCAACTACGTGAAGAGTGAGCTGCTAAAACAAGTCCAATTGCCCTGGCGGCGCAGGGTGATCGTCCGGCTCGATACATTGTTCGTCATCGTGCCGCGGACTGTTGACGCGCGTCGACACGACCCGGGGAACCAACAGATCGTTTGCCGCCGGCCGCAGCAGGTCAACCATCGATTCAAGATCACCGGGGCGTGGGTTTAACCAGGCCTCCCAATCACCAGGGCTGAGGAAGACTGGCATGCGATCGTGTATCGCGGTGGTGGTTTCATTGGCCGCCACTGTCAGAACAGTAAACGTTTCCAACGGGCGGTCGGCGGAACCCAGTTTTTCGTTTTGTTCCCACAGCCCCGCCATCGCCAGCACGCCGCCGGTTCGAGCATGAATCCAGTACGGTTGCTTGCCCGATTCGGTCTTCATCCATTCGAAATAGCCATCGGTCGGAATCAAACAGCGGCGTTTGCCCAGCGCGGACTTGAACGATCGTTTTTCGTGAACAGTTTCGCTGCGAGCGTTGATCATACGATTGCCGATCGACAGCTCCGTCGCCCACGATGGTACCAAACCCCACCGCATCAACGCCCAGTCTCTGGTTTGGGACTGCCCGGCACGGATGCACGAGACCACCTGGGTAGGGGCGATGTTGTAGCGCGCCGCGATCGCGTGCTCGCCGGCAAACGCTGCGACTTGTTCGGCCGTCCACAACGGCAAGAAATCCTGAGTCCAGCTGGCCGCAGGAGTTTTCAGAGTGAAACGACCACACACGGTTCAATCAGAATTCTGGAAAGAAAAGTTCTGGCGGCTAGATTTTCACATCGGTGACAGCCCACTGTCGCCCAAGTGTATCAGTTTGCGTGACGCAGTTTGCTGTAGTGGTGTCTGATGTCGCGCGGCGATTTGCCGCCCCTTGCTCAACCGTCCGCGGGAAGGGGGAAAAATTGGCGATCGACGCAGCCTCATACGTCGATCGCCTGGCCATCGTTCATCCCCTGGGGAAGGGTCGTTCGGGGCCGGTTACGAGAGAAGCAAATGCGATGCCAATCGATTCCCACCCAAGACAACTCGCAGATACACACTACAATTCAGCTTCGTTGAAATTGCCGTCACCCATCGGAACTGGAAACCTTGAACTTTCGTCTGCTTTGCCGCGTTCTCGGGATCGTCTGTCTCTTGATCGGCGGATCAATGTGCTTCAGCCTTCCGTTCGCATTTCCGTTGCTGGCGAATCGAACCTATCTGCCGGCCGCCGAGCAGATCGAAAAGGGAGGAATTCAAGCGCTCGTGCTGAGCATGGCGATCAGCATTCTGGTCGGCATCGTGTTGATGTTCAGCGGCCGCGGTGGTCGTGGCGCTTCGCTGTTCCGCAAAGAAGCGATGGCAATTGTCGGTCTCAGTTGGGTGATGGCCACGGTGCTCGGGGCATTACCGTTTTATTTAAGTGGTACTGAGACCGCAGCCGGCCAGTCGATCACGTTTATCGAAGCGATGTTCGAATCACAGGCCGGATTTAGCACCACCGGCGCGACGATCTTGACCGATCTGGAATCCCCGGATTCGGTGCCGCACTGCATTTTGTTTTGGCGCAGTTGGACTCACTTTTTGGGTGGACTGGGTATCGTCGTCTTGTTTGTCGCCATCCTCGGCCAAGGCTCCGCCGGCAAGGCGATGGTCCGCGCCGAAATGCCGGGCCCCAGCAAAGAGGGCAGCATGCCACGAATGCAGCACACCGCGCTGATGTTCGCCGGCATCTATTGTGGGCTGAATTTGATTTTAACGCTGATCTACATGATCGAAGGCATGACGCTATTCGATGGGCTCTGTCATGCATTTGGCACCATGGCGACCGGTGGATTCAGCACCTACAACCGATCCCTGGGCGGATTCGATAGCCCACTGATCGAGTACACCACGATCGTGTTCATGATCTTGGCCGGAACCAATTTCACGTTGTTGTACCTGACCATGATCGGTGGCCCCAAACGAATGTTCAATGACGTTGAATTCCAAACCTTTATCGGGATCATCGTCGGGCTCACGGCCGCAATCATGTTCTTTGGTATCCGCGGTGGTGACGTCGGATTTGAGAGCGTCCCGCAAGGCTTGCGCAACGGACTGTTCCAGGTAGTTTCCATCATCACCACGACTGGGTACGGAACCGCTGACTTCGACCAGTGGAACAACTTTGCCCGCGGCAGTCTGCTGTTGCTAATGTTTGTCGGCGGTTGTGCCGGCAGCACCGGCGGCGGACTGAAAGTGATTCGCCACGTCCTGTTCTACAAAATCCTGGGCATGGAAATTGAACTGGCCTATCGGCCGCGGGTGGTGCGGCTGATTCGGATCGGGGATGCGACCGCCGATGACCCCGCAATGCTGCGTGGCATCATGGTCTATTTTTGTCTGATCCTGGGCATATTCATCGCCTCGTGGATGCTGTTGGTGACCTTTGAACCGAGTTCAACCTGGGGCTACACCGACGATGCGGTGGCCGCCGCCGACGACAGTACCTTGGACGAAAAACTGCTGGACTGTGCCAGTGCAGTCGCGGCAACGCTCAACAACATTGGGCCAGGATTGGGTGTGGTCGGCGCGACACAGAACTACGCCGGATTCAGCCAAGGCGCAAAATTCTTGTTCGTGTGGCTGATGTTGCTCGGCCGGGTCGAAGTGTTCAGTGTGCTGGTGCTGATCTTCCCCGCGTTTTGGCGCCGCGCTTAGCGACACGATCGATCGCTGACGAGTTTAGAAGTTGCGCTTTTGCGTGGAGCACGATGAACGCCCAGTCCGTCGTACGCAGCACTAGGGTTTGATTCCAACGGCTTTGCCATCCAGTTGCCAAGCCGGGTCTAGATCGATCCCCAGATGCTTGAGCGCTGTGGTTGCCACGTCAACCACATAGGTCGGTTCGATGTCGTTCGGTTTGACCACCACCGCCGACCCGCTGACAATCATCCAAGTTTGGCGTATTTCGGGGACCTCGTGTCCGCCGCCGTGGCCTGTCCCGCGACCACCATGGTCGGTCGACACGATCACCAACCAATCTTCTGATTCATAGTTCTCACGCGAGAGCATCGCTGCGACCACTTCACCAACACGTTGGTCGATGGTGGCAATGGAATCCGTATAGGCCTTGATGCTCGGATGAAATCCATTGGCATGACCGGTTTCATCAGCCGCGCCGAAATAGACCATCGCGACATCCGATTCCGGTTGCCGCAGAAACGCTGCCGCGGCATCAGCGAGTTTCTTGTCGCTTTTGGCGTATTCTCCGGCGCCGTGAGATTCGAAACAAACATCGACATCCGCATCGCGAACGATGTACTGCTGAATCGGTGCCCAATCGACAAACGACCCCAGTCGGGCCGCGGGATAGCGTTGGCGAATGTAGGAAAAGAAATGTGGAAACTGATCCAGTTGATTGCCTGCAAAACGGTTGTCTTGCACACCATGCTTGTCGGCCCAAACACCGGTTAGAAAACTGGACCAACCCGGTCCGCTGACCGTGTCATTTTCCGTTGGGCGGTCACCCAAAATTTGAGTGTTCTCCCACAGCCGGCCGCGTTTGATCAATGCATCTAAATGGGGCGTGTCGGCGGCGTTCAAAGCATCGGCGCGCGTGCCATCAATCCCGATCACCAATACATGTTTAGTTGGAACTTGTGATGGTTCGTCGGCCGAAACGCATGCTAGTGACAACAGGCCGATCGCAACGATGCAAACCAAGTTCGCACATTTGCCGTGGCAGTGATCGAGAAAACAAAACATCAACAGAACCCATGTACCGGTTGGCAAAACAGAAACGCCGCATCACGCGGTGAACTGTTGTCATGATAGCACGGGTTGAATGTCTGCTACTGCACCGGGCGACGTGATTGGGCCGCCACTCGCAGGTCGGCAAAATTCGCAAAGTTCCCACTGATCAAATCCGTCAACTTTTCTCGCGCCCCGCGTTCGCCTGGTTGTTCCATCCCGGGCGGGCTGCCCCAAATCAACTGGGTGTTGTTGCCAGTGATCAATTCCAATTGGGGAACCATATTGATTCGTGGATCACCCTTGACGGTGATCGTTGCGACACGAATCTGGTCTTTGATTGCGGCAAGTAGTTTGGCCAGCAGTGCGGCTGATTCGACTCGTCGGTCGCCAAAGGGCGTCCCCTCGTTGCCCGTGGGAAAGACTTCGCTGACTTCGATGTGGATCAATTCTTGAGTGTCGGCCAACGTCATTTGGTCGGTCGGCAGCATCACGCCTTCCCCATCGAGTGGGAAAAACAATTTGTCCGCGCCGCCATGGATCGAATAACCCAGGTTGGTTAGATAAGCTTCGATTTCACGCAGCCAGCTCGATTCACCGGTCAGGTGGAAAACGGCGACGGGCAGTCGATAATCCAGTTCGATGTCGATTGCTCCGCCTGGCAATTTGCGAACGCTGTGGACATGTTTGACCCAGGGATGACTGGAAAAAGCCTCCGCAAGTTTGGCGGTCGCTTGACGATCCAAAGGCGAAAGGTCGCTCAGACGCGTTTCGCGATAGACCTCTTCGACCAGATTCATCCGCACATACTCGTGCGGTTCGGTCACCGTCACCAGTTGCGGATCCAGGCTGCTGTATTTCTCGGCAAAATAGTCCGAATACCATCGGGTGTAGGCGGCGTAAGACCCAACCAGTAACAGCATCGGCCAAATCAACGACCAGGCTGCCGGCGCCTTGATCAGGCGACGCAGCAATCGTCGAATCGGACGATGATCCGTCTGTTCGGTCCGCTGGGCCATCCTGGCCACACCCTTGGTCTAAAATTCGAAAGTGGTTGACTGGTCAACCAGGTCTACCAAATCTGTAGATTCAACTGCAAGTCGATCCCGGTCTGCAGCAAGACCTGTTCGCGAACCCGGCCGATCAAACGCAAGCATTGGTCGCTGGTCGCACCCTCATGGGCAATCAGGTAGTGGGGCTGAGACGAATCGAGTGACACGTCACCCTCACGCAGTCCCGCCAAGCCCACGTTCTGAATCAATTCACGCGCCGACAAGCTATCGGGATCGACAAACGGCATCGCGATCCGCTCCATTCGGGTCGGATGTTCCGAGTTTCGGGCGATCCACAGTTTTTGCAGACGTTTGGTAAGTGCCGCCGCATCAACCGATTCCAATTTGAATTCGGCTTCGATGATGGTTGTTCCGGCCAACGCCGTTTTGCGGTGCGTGAAACCGACTTCATCCTGCTGAAATTCCCGAATCGTCCCGTCAGGTTGCAACACACGAACGCAACGGACCACCGAACCGATGTCACGCCCACCGCTGCTGACGTTGCCGACCACCGCTGCACCAACGGTTCCCGGGATTCCGACCAAATGCTCCAGTCCGCCAAGTCCGCCGCCAACGGCCTTTACCACCGCGTGGGACAATTTTGCCCCCGCACCGGCCACAAGTGTGTCGCCATTGATCTGGAAACCACTGGTCGCCGCTGCGCTAAGCGAGACGACTAACCCGTCGAAACCGGATTCGCGGACCAGCAAATTACTGCCCGACCCCAGCACACGCGTCGACAATTGATTCTCAGCCGCCCAGGTGACGACTTGGGTGAATTGCTCGATATCGACCGGTTCGGCGAAAAAGTGTGCCGGACCGCCGATTCCCAGCCAGACCAGCGGGGCGAGCGGCTGGTCGGAATGGATCAGGTGCTGCAGGTGTTCTGGAATCATCATATATAAGCCGGCACTTCAAAACGCGGGTGCATGCGCGACAGCGAAAACGCTCGCTAGCGGCAGGCAATCATAACGGCCGGCAATTGCCAGATGAATGGGCTGTCCAGAATCGGTTCAACCGCGGCCGAGCGTGACCGCACTGCGGATCATATTGCGAATCGGCTGTTTCGGCTGATACCCCTTCAATTGCCGCCGTTCCCACTGCCCGCCTTCGGTGCGTGTGAACATGATGATTTGTGGCAGCATCCGTTCGCCTTTGGTCAGTTGATTGATGAGCTCGGGATCCGAATCACGATCCAGAACCGCGACGCTGACGTCGTCCAGTTCGCCGGTCTGGGCCATCGGCTCCAGCGTGGTTTGCTTCAGCACATTGCAAGCTGGACACCAGGACGCTCCGACCACGACCATCAAGGGCTTGTCGTCAGCCACCGATTCTTTGTATGCCTCGGCATAATCCGTTTTTAGGGGGATCGATGTAACACTACTCAGCAATACAGCCAATAGCAACGAAACCATTCCTAGCTCCTAATTTCAAGCAGAGATAACCGATTAGCGGCGGCGACACGATGTCGAATGTTGAATGAAGTCATTAAAGGGAAAAGACGTCGTTTCATTCAGACGAAAAACCACTAACGGTTAGTCATCGCGTTGTCGCCTTCAAGTTCCGTTTGCGGATGCACCCGGTTTATGGGGGCTTCGATGGGCAACAATCGCCCCTAGTGAGTAATCGTCCAACACTGGTTGATTTGCTCACTCGGGACCCACACAAAGCATTATGGGAGACCTGGTGAAAGGCTTCCAAAACTAACGCTCGGGCAGGTTGGGCGGAGTATATGGGCGAGCGTTTGAGCTTCAAGGCGTAGCGATTAGAATTCAAGAAATTACCGCTCGCCAATTGACTAGAAAAATCAAACTGGGCCTCGAGCAGAGTCCGCACGCAGTCGCTAAACTAGGAACAGACAAGAAGTTGTGGCGCGCATTCGGCAGACCAGAAAGCTCAAAATGTGCATCTGTGAAAGTGTACGTTGGTGCAGGAAAGATCAGGTTGGTTCGTTACACCCCCGTTGTTTTCTTGCTCCCAACTGCTTCAATGTTGCTGCTCGAGATGAACCCTAGCCGTCTGACAGTCTGCCGGCCCACGATGGCGTTGAAATGAAGCTTCGAATTGGATTGATCGGACTCGGCGATTTGTGGCAAACCCGCTATCGCCCAGCGCTACGATTGCTTGACGATCGATTCGATGTGCGTGCGGTCTACAGTACGATTTCTAAATTGGCCGAGTCCACCGCTGCGGAATTCCAGGCCGACCCGCTCGATGGCTATCGCAGTTTGGTTTGTCGTTGCGACATTGATGCGGTACTGATTCTGAAACAGTGCTGGCTCGGATGGTTGCCAGCACTTGCCGCATGCCAAGCCGGCAAAGCGGTCTACTGGGCGGCCGGATTGGATTTTGACCCTTCCCGCGAAAGCTCGGTCCGGCAGACCATTGAACAGAGCGGCGTCTCGTTCATGGCCGAGCTGCCCCGTCGGTTCGCGCCGGCCACCCTGCGGCTGAAGGAACTGATTGCGACACGATTGGGGCAACCAAAATTGATTCGTGTCTATCGCCAACCCATCGGCGCCGCGCCGAAAACGCCAGCCTCGGATTGTGTTCGCAATGATTCTGAATTGGTCGAATTGGTCGACTGGTGTCGCTACGTCGTTGGCAAAACGCCGGCTTCGATCACTTCGGTCTGTCGCCAGGATTCCTTTCAGTCGCTGATGATCGAATACTGCGATTTGCCGGCCAATGGTTCTGGCCAAGGTGGTGGCAACGCCACCGCCGAAATCATCACCGACAGTACGTTGCCGAGTCGTTGGAAGGAAGCCGCGCAGTTTCGCTCGCCCGCGGCAATGAAAGTGCACTGTGAAAATGGTGTGGCGTTTATTGATTTGCCCACCAGCCTGGTCTGGTTTGATGATGCCGGCCGACACGTCGAATCATTGGAAACCGAATCACCTGTCGGTGAGCGGATGCTGCGCCAATTCCATCGATCGGTCACCAGTCTGGTACGTGACCTGGGCGGGTTGGTCGATGCCTATGACGCCGCCGCCGTTGTTCAAGCGGCGCGCGAAAGCCATCAATCGGGTTGCCGCGTCGATCTCTGCTAGATCCTTCACGCGCGCGATTCGAAGTGGCGCTTTTGCGTGAGGCATTGTTTCTTGGTAACCCGAAGTGTTAGCGAGGGATCCCGTTAACACCCTAAATCCCTCGCTCACGCGTTTTGAAGCCAGCGCTTATGCAATTCACTCTCCC
>NZ_JAMYFE010000169.1 GCF_024129865.1 Stieleria tagensis
CGGAGCGACGACATTCTCTACCGCCCCTCCGGGGCTCGTTGATGTTCTTTGGCGATCAACGCCTGGGGCTGACGCCACCAGGCTATCGACTCCCGTCGCTCCGCGACTCATTCACGCATGTTCCCCACCGCCTCTCAATCGCCGAGACGATCGGGCGGTCTCAATCGCGGAGCGATGTCATTGGTTAGCCAGGGGTGAAACCCCTGGATTGGTCGACAACAAACCGCGCAGTCGCGGAGCGACGACATTCCCTACCCCCCTCCGGGGCTCGTTGATATTCTATGGCGATCAACGCCTGGGGCTGACGCCACCAGGCTATCGACTCCCGTCGCTCCGCGACTCAATCACGCATGTTCCCCGCCGCCTCTCAATCGCGGAGACGATCGGACGCTCTCAATCGCGGAGCGATGTCATTCGATAGCCAGGGGTGAAACCCCTGGATTGGTCTAGGGACCGATTCCGGCGTTGACGCGTGCGAATTCCATGCACAACGTCGCGCCGTTTAGCAAACTGTGGACGATGATCGCCGGGGCGATTCGGCCTGTCCGCTGATACAAAAATCCCAATCCGATCGACAGAAAGAACAACGGGATCGGCGCGGCACCTTGCCCAGAATGCAGCGCGGCAAACACCAGACTGGTCACGTAGATCGGCCAGGCCACTGACGGGTGCCAGTTGGACACGGTCGAAGGTTCCAGGGGATGTTCGGCGATTCGCTGCAATCCGCCCTGCAACAGCAAGCGAAACTGAATCTCTTCGACGATGGGCGTCAGCACCGCCGCGGAGAGCATCAGAAACGAGAACGTGCCCAAGCTGTTTTGTTGAGCCAAAAAATTGGTCACGGCGTGTTCGTATTTGACCAGGTTGGAAACCACCAGATTGATCAACAACACGGGCGTCAAAATCCAGATCGTGGCGATCAGGCCACAGCGCAGGTCCCAACCGGTCGGTATCAATCCGGCCTGACGAATCCCGCCATTGAGATTGAACTGCAGATAGGCCAAGGCCACCAACAGCGCAGCCAAGGTCGCCACGAATTGGTTCCTCACCTGCGTCCCCAACGGCGGCTTGGGCTTGGCAGGCTGGTCATCATCTGGCGCTGCTACAGTTTCAGTCAAACGGTCCCCAGACGTTTCCGTTTCCGCCCCAGTCGTTGGATCCGCCTGGGGCTGGCGTGGTTCACCACCGCCCAAGATCGCGACGGTCAAAAACATCACGCCGAACATCATCAAGAACAGCGAGAAGTAGTCGGCCTGACGCCAGGTGGAGGTTTGATTGGCGTGCCGGGTGATCAATTCGCCAGAGACATCGCCGCACAGATTTCGCTTGGACAGCCCCCACAGCCAGCGTGCCCAAAACACACATCCGGTAGCGATGGTCGAAAAGACGACCACCAGAATGGCGTAGAAAGCGATTGCAAAATAAGTTTCTGAAGGCATCCCGGGCTCATTCCGGATCGTCGGGGTGATCCTGCATCAGTTTCGCCGCCGCGACGGTGTAGTCGTATCCGGAATAGACGGTCAGCGCGATCGATGCCCAGACCAAGACCTGGGTTGTGACCACCAACCAGTTCGCCGGCACAGGGCTTTGCAGATAAATCAGTGACGAGACCACCGCGGCGCACTGCAGCACCATTTTCCACTTGCCCAGCCAGCTGGCCGAGAAATCTTTGCCGCTGCCTTCGATCATCCCCCGCAAACTGGTCACCAACAATTCTCGGCCGACCACCAGCGTCGCCATCCAGCTTTGCACCGGAGAAACCGACATGCCGTTGCTGACACCGACCAACGCGATGAACGACCCACAGATAATGATCTTGTCGACGAAGGGATCAAAGATCCGGCCAAACTTAGTGACTTGGCCATATTTCCGAGCCCAATAGCCGTCCATCCAATCGGTCGACGCCGCCACCAGAAAAACCAGTGTTGCGGTGAAGAAATACCCCAACGGGATCAGAGCCATCACCGCGATCGCCATCGCAAACCGAATGCCTGTCAGCGCATTGGGCACGTTGTAAATGGAACGATTTTCGGGGGTGCTCAAGGTTTTCAGACTCATCGGGTCGGCGCACCGTGTTTGAGGGCCGCACTGCATTGGAGAACACAGTGATTTTTGAGGACACAGTGATCTAGCCATGATGATGGTCTCCGGCCAGTCGGGAAAGGGTAGGGGGCAAATTGGCTGCTCACAAAGAGACCGCGAGAGCGAAAAAGTTTCGATCGGGACCAATTTCAACGTTTGAAGCTGCGGCTTCGCGTGGGGCATTGTTTTTTGGTAACCCGGCGCGTCAGTTTTGAAGCCACCGCTACACGACCGTTTCAACTCAAATGGATTGGCGAATCGCGACTTCGATCTCTTCACTCTCCCGCGGGGACGGCGAGTGAATCGCAAAAACGCTGGCTTCGAAAATTTCAATGCCGCAACAGGGGTCACCCTGGCTTGGCGCTTGCCTTCACAACACTTCAATTACCGCCATGAGCACTGCAGAAATTGAAAAAGCGATTCCGCACCGTCCACCGATGCGTTTGTTGGACGAGATCGTCAGTCGCGACGACGCCTCGATCGTTTGCAAAAAGACGTTTTCGGCCAGCGAATTTTTTGTCCAAGGACATTTTCCCGGACAACCCATCGTTCCCGGTGTGATCCAATGTGAATGCTGTCTGCAGGCCGGCGCGGTTCTGCTGCAACAGCAAATGGAAGCCGACTCGGGCAGCCTGCCGGTGGCGACGCGAATGGATGCCGTCAAATTCAAACGCATGGTCCGCCCCGGCGACACCGTGGAAATCCACGTGACGCTCAACGAACAGGTCAGCAACGCGTTCTACCTGACCGGAAAAATGCTGCTCGATGGCAAACTGGCGATGCGACTGGATTTCGCCTGTAGCGTGACGCCCGCCCAACCGAGCGAAACGGAACCCAGCAAACCGGAGACGACGTCGTGAACGGTCCCGCCCCGTCTGAAGCGAATCAATCGGCCCAGTTCGATTTTTTGCAACTGTCCGGCAAAACGTTCCTGGTGCTCGGCGTCGCGAACAAAAAGAGCGTCGCTTACGCCATCGCCAAAACGATCGAACTCGCCGGCGGCAGAGTGATTTACAGCGTGCGTAGTGAAAGCCGTCGCGAGAGCACCGCCAAACTGTTGCGAGACAAGGACGTTCGCATCTGTGACGTCGAGCAACAATCGGAAATCGATGCGTTAGCCGATGCCTTGGCCGCCGACGGTGTGATGCTCGATGGTTTGGTGCACTCGATCGCATTTGCCGACTATCCCGAAGGCATCCGTCCGTTTCACGAAACCACTCGGAAACAGTTTCTGCAGGCGATCGACATCTCCGCGTATTCATTGATCAGCTTGTGCAACGCGCTGAAAGATCGCTTCCAGAGGGATGCCTCGGTCGTCACGATCGGGATCAGCACGACGCGAATGGCCAGCGAAAGCTACGGGTTCATGGCACCGATCAAAGCCGCCCTGGAATCTTCGCTGGCGTTTCTGACAAAATCCTTCAGCCGCTTCAGTCGCGTTCGCTTCAATGCCGTCGCCGCCGGATTGTTAAAGACGAGCGCTTCGGCGGGCATTCCCGGTTATGTCGATTCGTACCTGTACGCCGAACAGGTGATCCCTCGCGGCGAAGCCGTCAACACCGACGAAGTCGCGCAGACCGCTGTGTTTTTGTTGTCACCTCGCAGTAGCGGCATCACGGCGCAATCGCTGGTTGTCGACGCCGGAATGTCAATCAACTATTTTGACGCCTCGGTCGTTGCCGCCGTCACCAAAGCGCAACTGGGCTAGCGTTCCCCCGCACCTTGGTTATTCGGGTAGTGGATCTTGTGAAAGATCCTTCTGCTTGGGATCTTTCACAAGATCCACTACGGCTCACCCGAGGAATAAGCTGACGTGGAATACTAGTTGACCCCGTTTTCGATTCCGCCCCGTTTCGATTCGCACCCTCCATTGCTGAACCAAATGTCGCGACAAATTTATATTAACGGTCAGTTTTTCGCCCCCGAAGACGCCAAGATCAGCGTCTATGATCACGGGCTGTTGTATGGTGACGGGGTGTTCGAAGGAATGCGGTCCTACGGCGGCAAAGTGTTTCGTCTGGAACAGCATTTAGAACGACTGGACGAATCCGCACGCGCCATCGCATTGAAACTGCCGATTTCGATGCAGCAACTGGCCACCGACGTCAACGAAACCGTTGCCAAAAACGGATTGGACGACGGCTACATCCGCTTGATTGTCACCCGTGGTTCAGGACCACTGGGTTTGGACCCGTTTAAATGCAACGAGCCGCAAATCATCATCATTGCGGACACGATCACGTTGTATCCACAAACCTACTACGACAACGGACTGGAACTGGTCACCGCATCAACGATTCGAAATCACCCCGCCGCACTCAGCCCGCGAATCAAATCGCTGAACTACCTGAATAACATCATGGCCAAGATGGAAGGCCTGAAAGCCGGCTGCATCGAAGCTTTGATGTTGAACCACAAAGGCGAAGTGGCCGAATGCACCGGCGACAATCTGTTCATTGTCAAAAATGGGCGGCTCAGCACCCCGCCGATCGACGCCGGGATCTTGGAAGGCGTGACCCGTAACGCCGTGCTGGAACTGGCCCGCCTAGCCGGCATCGAAACCAGTGAAACGCCGATGACCCGCCACGACATCTATGTGGCCGACGAATGTTTCCTGACCGGCAGTGCGGCCGAAGTCATTCCCGCGGTGATGCTAGACGGCCGCCCGATCGGCGATGGAAAAGTCGGCCCGATCACGCAACAACTCAACCAAGCCTTCCGAAAACTCGTCCGCGCCTAGTTGGTGTGGAGGATTTAGCGTGTTGACGGGATCCCTCGCTGACGCGCTTTGAAGCCAGCGCTTATGCAATTCACGCTCCCGCTTGGAGGTCGTGCAGCTT
>NZ_JAMYFE010000017.1 GCF_024129865.1 Stieleria tagensis
GAAGAATAAAGCCGGTCGGATAAATCCTCCACACCAACTAGCGACCGGCTAATTAAATCAACAGCCCGGTCGGGTTACCAGAAAAGCGCAACTTCAAAACTGACGCGTCGGGTTGGGATAGAATCGCAACTTCAAAACGCACGCCCCAGCCCGACGGAACCCCGGCAGGATCCGCTACGATCTGAGATCAACCGATCACGTCACAACCCATCCAGGGCTGCAATACCTTGGGCACACCGATGCTGCCATCGCTGCGCTGGTGGTTCTCGAGCACGGCGATCATCGCCCGCCCGGTCGCGACAGCGGTGCCGTTAAGTGTGTGCACAAACTTGGTGCCCTTTTCGCCGGCGGTCTTGTAACGAACGTTCAACCGCCGCGCTTGATAGTCGGTGCAGTTGCTGGTGCTGGTCACTTCACCCCACTCGCCGTTGTCACCGCGACCGGGCATCCAGGCTTCCAAGTCGTACTTGCGATAGGCCGGTCCGCCCAGATCGCCACTCGCCGTGTCCACGACTCGGTAGGGGACTTCCAGTGCATCAAACAGCTCACATTCCAACGAGCGCATCTGCTCGTGGATCGCGTCGCTGTGCTCGGGCAAGGTGAACGCGAACATCTCGACTTTCGTGAATTGGTGCACCCGGTAAAGCCCTTTGGACGCCCGACCGGCCGCACCGGCTTCGGTACGAAAACAGTGACTTAACCCGCACAGTTTGATCGGCAATTCGGTATCGCTGAGTGTCTGATCGGTCATCATGCCGCCCAAGGTGATCTCAGCGGTGGCAACCAAATTCAGTTCGGTATTCTCGATGCTGTAGATCTGGGTTTCCGGACCACGCGGATTAAAACCGGTGCCTTGCAAGACACTGGTCAGCGCCAAGTCGGGCGTCGAGACCGGAGTGAATCCCCGCTCGGACAGAAACGCGATTGCGAACTGTTGCAGCGCCAAATCCAAACGCACCGCAGCATTTCGCAGAAAATAGAACCCGGCACCGGCGACGCGGGCGCCGCCTTCGAAATCAAACAGGTCGTGCTTTTCGCCCAACTGTAAGTGATCGAGCGGCTGGAAATCAAATTCCGGCTTGGCGGTTTTGCCGAACGACAATTCTTTGGCATCGTCCTCTCCGCCGGTCGGGGCATCGGGATGCGTCAGGTTGGGGACCAGCGTCTGAATGGCAACGATCTCTGCCTCGTGTTCGTCACAGGCTTTCTGGGCGGCGTCTTTCTGCTGGCGCAATTCCCGCCCCTTGGCGATCAATGCTTGTCGCTCGGCATCGTCACCGGCCTGGGGAATTTGTTTGCTGCATTCGTTGGCCTGTCGATTGAGTTCCTGGGCCAGTTGCAACTGTTGAACCCGCTGCGTTTCTAATTCGACGATCCGGTCGATATCACAGGGAACACCACGCCGCTCGCAATTTTCGCGGACCAGTTGGGCGTTCTGTAGAATGAATTTCCGATCAAGCATGACTTACAAGTGGGAATGGAACTGAATGGATGAATCGGTCTCGCCCGGCCTGACGCGGGGAAGACGCCTAGTTTGACTGTTTTGCGATTTCGTTCCAGAGCCTGGCGGAGGCCTGGATGCCACGGTAGTAGTCCTGGACGCGAAACTTTTCATTGGGGCTGTGGGGGTTGTCATCCGACAATCCCCAGCCCAGCAACAGGCAATCGCAATCGAGCACGGACTGGAAACGGGTGACAATCGGAATCGAGCCTCCTTCGCGGATGAACACCGGCTTGGTCCCGAACGCTTGCTCGATGGCTTGCTCGGCGGCCTTCGCAAACGGCGTGTCGATCCCGGTCAACATTCCCGGCGCACCATGATCCGATTCCAGCGTCCAGCTGACCCCCGGCGGCGCATGATCGGTCAGGTGTTGCTGCAATTGCTGTGTCAGTTCCGCGGGGTCTTGATTTGGCACCAGACGAAAACTGATTTTGGCGTGCGCCACCGCGGGGATGATCGTTTTCACGCCTTCCCCTTGATGTCCCGACGTCAAACCGTTGATGTCGAATGTGGGTCGTGCCCAGCGTCGTTCGTCGGTGGTGTAGCCCTGTTCGCCGAACAGTTCGTTGACGCCGATGCCACTCGCAAACGCCTCGTCGGTCTGTGGCAATTGTTGCCATTGCTGGCGTTGCTCGGTTGTCAACGGTTCGACGCGATCATAGAAGCCGGGGATTTGAATCCGGCCCTGGGAATCAACGATCGATGACAACAATTGGCAAAGTGCGATCGCGGGGTTTTTCACCGCGCCGCCGAACGAACCGCTGTGCAAATCTTGACTCGGTCCGCGGACGGTCAGTTCATAGGTCGCGATGCCTCGCAATCCATAGGTGATCGCCGGTTGTCCATCAGCATATTGGCTGCTGTCGCTGATCACGACACAATGACATGCCAAACGGTCGGCTAATTCGGGCAACATCCGTTCCAAATTTCCGCTGCCGACTTCCTCTTCGCCTTCGACCAAAAACTTGATCTGCAGCGGCAGCGGCACTCCCGTCGACAACCACTGACAAACACTTTGGATGTGCGTCAGCACCTGCCCCTTGTCGTCGGTCGCTCCGCGGGCAAACAGATCACCGTCACGGATCGTCGGCTCGAATGCGCCGCTGATCCACTGATCCAACGGTTCGGCCGGTTGCACGTCATAGTGACCATAGACCAGGACCACCGGGGCACCCGGCACCGCTGGCGTTTCGGCGATGACCAACGGATGCCCGTCGGTCTCAACCGTTTGCACTTTCAACCCGGCGGCGGCGAATTTTTCGTGTACCCAATCACAGGCGCGACGGACGTCGGCAACCCGCCCGCTGTCACTGCTGACACTGGGGATCCGCAGCCACTCCACTAGATCCGTTAAATAACGCTGCTTGTTGACGTCGATTGCTTGCAGCAATTGGTCAAATGACGTTCCATCGGCGGCTGTCGAAGCCGAATTTTCTCGAGGATCAGACACGGCGAATGATCTGTTTTGAGGGATAGAAATCGGGAAAAACCGTCAAAATCGGGTCTGCCTACGGTTCTCAGACCGCGCTACAATAGGGGTCACGCAATTCGAAAGACAGAGGGCTAGCACGGAGCGATTAACGAATATGTCAGACGAGCAAGTCACGGTTGCCGATCCGGTTGTCGAAAAAGCAAACAAAAAGAAAGCGAAAAAGCAACCGCGGTACAACGTGATCCTTTGGGACGATACCGATCACAGCTACCAGTACGTCGTGTTGATGATGCGCCAACTGTTTCGCTATCCGGTCGAAAAGGGATTCCAGATCGCGACCGAAGTTGACGGCTGTGGCAAAGCCATTTGCATGACCACCACCTTGGAACATGCCGAGCTTAAACGCGACCAAATCCACGCCTATGGCAAAGACGAATTGATCGCGCGCTGCAAGGGCAGCATGAGCGCAACAATCGAACCGGTCGCCGAATAACCGGCCAACGGCACCGGGAACAGTTCCCGCCGATCTGCCCCCCTTCATCCAACCTTCCGTTTCTCCCACTCACCGATACATGCCGGCAAAGCTCCGCGTCACCACACTGGGATGCAAAGTCAACCAATACGAAACCGAACTTGTTCGCCAAGGATTGCAGCGGGTCGGGTTTGAAGACTGTGAGGGCAATGAACAGGCCGATGTCTGCATCGTCAACACCTGCACCGTCACCAATCAGGGTGACGTCAAAAGTCGCCAGGTGATCCGCCGCATGGCACGTGACAATCCCGATGCCCGAATCGTTGTGATGGGATGTTACGCCACCCGCGCACCGGATGAGGTTGCCACGCTGCCGGGTGTCGCCGAAGTCGTGACCGACAAACGCGAACTGCCCGATCTGATGTCGCGGTTTGGCGTCGTCGACGTGCCGACCGGCCTGGATGGGTTTTCCGGCCGGCACCGCGCCTATGTGAAAGTCCAAGATGGCTGTCTGTTGCGATGCAGCTATTGCATCATCCCCCACGTCCGACCCGAATTGACCTCTCGGCCGCTGGAACACATCGTCGACGAAGTGGCGCGACTGACCCAGGCCGGGCACCGCGAAGTCGTGTTGACCGGGATTCATCTGGGCCACTACGGCGTCGACTGGAATCGCAACAAGCCACGTGAACAATGGACACGGTTGTCTGATTTAGTTCGACGGCTGTGTGAACTACCAGGTGAGTTTCGCATTCGACTTTCCAGCATCGAAGCCACCGAGGTCACACGCAGTTTGATCGCAGTGATGACCGAGTACCCCCACCGTCTGGTACCGCATGTACACCTGTGTTTGCAATCCGGCAGCGATTCGGTGCTGCGTCGGATGCGACGTCGCTGGGGCACGCGGATGTTTTTAGATCGCTGCCGAATGCTCAACGAAGCACTCCGGCAGCCCGCGATTACAACCGACATCATCGTCGGCTTCCCCGGTGAATCCGAATCCGAATTCGAGCAAACGCTGCAAACCTGCCGCGCCGCCGGTTTTTCCAAAATTCACGCCTTTCCGTTTAGTGCTCGCCGCGGCACACCGGCCGCCGAGATGCCTGACCAATTGGCAGGCGATCTGAAAAACGAACGCGTGCATCGCTTGGGTGAATTGGAAACCGAGTTGCGACGCGACTATTTCCAAAGCCTGGTCGGTCAGTCTCTCGAGGTCTTGGTCGAATCCGATCGCCAACTGACCACTCTCAACAGCGGCGCTGCTTCCCAGCGTTTGCTGCGGGGAACGACCTGTCGCTACGCACCGGCCGAATGGGTCAGTGAGCATTCAACTCATACGGCCGGCGATTTGGTCAATGTCGTTGCCACCTCCGCCGATGATCAACGAGTGTTGGTCAAATCCACCGGAGTGTGAAGCCGGCGCTGCACTCTTCACGCCGCAGGCGTTGCACAACCTAACCCGGGGTCGCGCAGCGCACCCCGGGAACGACCACCAATCGCAACGGGACCCCAACGGGGTCCAACAAACATCTGCAACCCCTTCGGGGTAACGTTCGTGAATGAATCAGCACCCGGGGTGCGCTGCGCGACCCCGGGCTAAACTGTTCGACCGCGTTGCGGTCATCCTGCATCCCGGCCTTGGATTCATCATGGATCCCCCCGACCCGACACAGATGCATAACTTCACGCCGAAGGCGTTGCACAACCTAGCCCGGGGTCGCGCAGCGCACCCCGGGAACGACCACCAATTGCAACGGGACCCCAACGGGGTTGAAGAACATCCCTGACATCGCAAAGGTGTACAATTGATGGTCCATCC
This sequence comes from Stieleria tagensis, assembly GCF_024129865.1. GTDB lineage: Bacteria > Planctomycetota > Planctomycetia > Pirellulales > Pirellulaceae > Stieleria > Stieleria tagensis. Next base: position 5,225 of record NZ_JAMYFE010000017.1, read on the forward strand.
AAACGTTTTGTTTACACCGTGAACGGGGATCCGGGTGATGGGGCAATCTCTAGTACAACTCTACGTCCATCTGGTCTTTGCCACGAAACATCGACAACCGTTACTGAAGAATTCGGATTGTCGTCAGCGCATGCATTCTTATTTGGCGGGCGTTTGTAAAAACCAACTTTCACCCGCAATTATCGTCGGCGGTGTCGAAGATCATGTCCATCTGCTTTGTCGTCTTGGGAAGACAATCGACATCGCAAAATTGATTCGTGAATTGAAGCGAGACTCATCGGAGTGGGCCAAACGTGAATTGTCGATTGGGAACTTCTATTGGCAAACCGGCTACGGAGCCTTTTCGATCAGCCCCTCCCACTTGCAAGCGTTGACAAGCTACATCACAAACCAAGAACAACATCATCAAAAGGAATCGTTCCAAGACGAATTTCGCCGACTATGTAAAAAATATGGTGTCGAGATTGATGAACGATTCGTTTGGGAATGATAGCTTGCGAGGGAATCTCACGTGCCAATACAAACGCATAACTTCACGCCGAAGGCGTTGCACAACCTAGCCCGGGGTCGCGCAGCGCACCCCGGGAACGACCACCAATTGCAACGGGACCCCAACGGGGTTCAACAATGTCTGCAACCCCTTCGGGGTAACGTTCGTAAATGAATCAGCACCCGGGGTGCGCTGCGCGACCCCGGGCTAAACTGTTCGACCGCGTTGCGGTCATGGTGGATCCCGGCCTTGGATTCATCATGGATCCCCCGGACCCGACACAGATGCATGGTTTCACGCCGAAGGCGTTGCACAACCTAGCCCGGGGTCGCGCAGCGCACCCCGGGAACGACCACCAATTACAACGGGACCCCAACGGGGTCCAACAATGTCTGCAACCCCTTCGGGGTAATGTTCGTGAACGAATCAGCACCCGGGGTGCGCTGCGCGACCCCGGGCTAAACTGTTGGACCGCGTTGCGGTCATCCTGCATCCCGGCCTCGGATTCATCATGGATCCCCCGGAGCCGGCACAAACGCATGATTTCACGCCGAAGGCGTTGCACAACCTAGCCCGGGGTCGCGCAGCGCACCCCGGGGACTCGATTCAGGGCGTCATCAACAACAGCGCCAAATCATCGGGTTTGCCTGGGGCGTCGGCGTCGTGCTGCTGCATCCGCTCGGTGGCTAATTTGACCAGCGCGTCGATTCGATCGAGTGGGCGTCCGACACGCGCCAAAGCTGTCACTTCGCTCAAGTGCAGATTGTCAAACAGGCCGTCGCTGCCGACGACAATTGTATCACGGGCTGCCAGAGCGATTGCCGGACCGATCTCGATGTGCATCTCGCGGGATCCGACCAAATTCGAAACGAGATGCCGTTCGTCGTGATGCATCGCGTCCATTTCATCGATCAACCCCGATTCGATCGCATAGCCGACCGGTGAATGGGACACCGATTTCCATTTGATCGCGCCACGTTGACCAACGATCAATGCCATTGAATCACCGACTTGGTACCCTCGCGCCACCCGGCGATGATTGATCTCGACAACGCAAATGGTTGTCGCGGCGCCGGTCCCCATGTCAAGGATCTCAGCATTGGCCCGTTCAATCCCGTCCAAGATGGCCGGCCGCAAATCGCGATCATCATCATGATCCAGCAAGGTCTCGGCCAAACACTGCACCGCTATCGCTGAAGCTTTGTAACCGAGCGGGGCACCGCCGACGCCATCGGCTACGGCCAGCACGACCGCCCCGCCGCTGGTATGGATGATGACCGCGCTATCATCGTTGGGCTCGTCTTTCTCGGGACAGGTTCGCGAAAACGCTACGAAATGCCCCCCGGCGACATCGATCAGGTCGGCCTGATCCATCTCGCTTTCTAAGTAATATCGGACCGTTGAGCCGAGTGTCGTTTCCATGCCACCATTCTACGTCCCCACTCGATGGCGGCGTGCGAACCGAATCGCTTTCAATCGCGTTTTTTCCCACGCCACAGCCATTTTTCCGGCATCAGCGAACCGGTCACGTGGTTTGACCGCGATGGATTTGCGGATGATAGCAATTAAATCGGGGTGGACTCTCTTTCGCAGCGCTGCCCCCCCAGGTAGTGGCAACTCGAAAGGGTACTCCGGCCACTTACCAGAAAACATTCGATAGGCGATCAATCCGATCGAAAACACATCGCTGCGGGCGGATGGTTTGCCCATCGCTTGTTCGGGCGCCATGTAGCCCAGTGTGCCGGTTCCCGAACCACTGATCGTTCGCTGTGCGGCTTTGGCGATCCCGAAATCAGCCAACTTCAATTGATCGGTTTCGAACAACAAGATGTTCTCAGGTTTAATATCACAGTGAATCACACCTTCGCTGTGGGCATAAGCGACGGCATCGAGCAATTGCGAGGCAAAGTCGAAAGCCGTTTCAAAGGCCATTCGTTTTTTCAGTCGATCGTCCAGGGTCCGCGAGGCCAGCGGGCTAACGATTACCAAGCGACCGTCGATGAAGCTGGCATCACGGATCGGCAAGATGTTGGGATGTTCCAGTCCGAGCGTCAGTTTGACTTCGCGGCGAAACTCATCCACGAGGTCATCGGAGACCCATTTCGTACACGGGATCTTGAGCGCCACCTTGATCGACAACAGAGTATCGGTGGCCGCATAGACGTCGGCAAACCCGCCACTGCCGATCTTTCGATCCAGGCGATATTTGCCGACTCGGCTACCACGTCTCAGTTTGCCCAATTCGTCACTGGCACGATTCACATCGGTGGCATGGCGATGGTTCAAGGCGATGCGTTTTCGGTTGAACGAGAGGATGTTTCGTCTGGCGGCGGAAACGACAACTCGTCGATCGACGTTGTGTTTCGTGCCAGTGTCAAATAGGTGTAACCTTTCAGGGCCTGTTCGAATGCCGCGATGGTCTGGCCGGCCTGCAGGTGATCAATACGTTTTTCAGCGATCGCATCTTCGACGGAATCTTGGATGCTTTCGATCAACTCACGGTCTTCGTATTGAACATAGCTCAAAACTTCGGACACGGTGTCGCCTTTGACGATCGACCGAACTTTCACCGCTCCGGCTTCACATTCGACGTGCACCGCATGCGTGTCGCCAAACAGGTTGTGCAGATCGCCTAGAATCTCTTGATAGGCACCCACCATAAACACAGCCAACTGATAGGGCTTGCCCGGTTCCAGCGGGTGCAATGCCAGCGTCTTCTTGCGGCCTTCGCCACAGACGAACGAGTCGACTTTGCCATCACTATCGCAGGTGATGTCACCGAGCACCGCATTTCGGGTCGGCGCTTCATCCAATCGATGAATCGGCATGATCGGGAACAACTGATCGATCGCCCAGGCATCGGGCATCGATTGAAAGATCGAACAATTGACAAAGTAAATGTCGGACAACATTCGATCGAGGTGTTTGAGTTCCTCGGGAAAACGTTTGGCGCTATCAGCAATGTCACGAACGCGGTGACAGAGCGCAAAATACATGTTCTCGGCTGCCACCCGCTGCTCGAGCGGCAGGTATCCGCCGCTGAACAGGTTCATGCACAAGTCCAACGAGACCTGAGCATCGTGAAAGGTCTCCATCACGTTGTTCGAATTCAGTCCTTGAAATCCGTCCCACAGATCAAGCACTGGTTTTTCATAGTCCTCCGGTGGCCCCTCCAATTCGCCTTGGGGTTGATCCACGGCGGTGGCCCAGGGCGGCAGATCCAGGTTGCCCTGTTTGGTCACACCCAAGGTCTCGGTGACCAGCACGCTGTGCTGGGCTGTGACGGCGCGTCCACTTTCCGAAATCAATTGTGGGTGCGGCACCCCGGCTTCGTCACAGACACTTTGGACATGAAAGACGACGTCGTTGGCGTATTCCTGAATCGAATAGTTGGTGCTCGATTCGGTATCGGTACGGGTGCCATCGTAATCCACGCCCAGCCCGCCACCGACGTCCAGATAGCCCATCGCCGCACCGCGTCGTTGCAGGTCGACATAGATCCGGGCGGCTTCCAGAATGGCGGATTTCAATTGACGAATGTTGCCGATCTGACTGCCGACATGAAAGTGCAACAGTTGAAAACAGTCGGCTAAATCCAATGCGATCATCCGATCGAGTGCGGCCAGAATTTCGGCCACGGTCAATCCGAACTTGCTGCGGTATCCGCCACTGGCCTGCCATCGACCGCTGCCACGGGTGGCCAATTTGACACGCATTCCCAACGTCGGGCGAACACCGACCTCTGCGGCGATGCGAAACACCAAGTCCAACTCGGTGGCTTTTTCGATCACCGGGATTACCTTGCGACCGAGTCGTTGTGCCATCATCGCCAGGCGAATGAATTCTTCGTCTTTGAATCCATTGCAGACGATCGGCACCGACGGATCGCTCATCGCGATCGCCGCCAACAATTCCGGTTTGCTGCCCGCTTCGACGCCGAACCCCAATTTGGCGCCCTCGCCAACGATTTGCTGGACGACTTCGCGCTGCTGATTGACCTTGATCGGAAACACACAGCGATAGCGATTCTGGTAACCCTGTTCGTCGATCGCCTGCTGAAAACAATCGTTCAATCGATGCAACCGATCGCGCAGGATACCATTGAATCGAAGCAGGATCGGCAACTCCAATCCTCGATCACACAGCCGATCGACCAATGATTTCAGATCAATGGACGATTGCAGATCGCGCTCTGGCGAAACCAGAACGTTGCCGTCTTCGGAGATCGAAAAATATCCGTCTCCCCAGCGGTTGATACCGTACTCGGAGGCCGCGTCTTGGATCGTCCAGCGATCTGCTACAGACTGCTTCAATGCTTCACATCTCCAGGGGTTGGATCGTGGACCGCCGATGGAATATCGGATCGGCCACGCAAAAACAGAGGACTATTAGGGTAACGTTTTGATCACAACCCGAAGCGTCACGGGCTATTGATTGAATCTTCGACGATAAAATGAGCGTGGGAATGGTAACCCGACGCGTGAGCGAGGGATTTAGGGAATTAACTGCATCCCTCGCTGACGCGTCGGGTTACCAAAATCAATGTCTCACGCAAAAGCGAAACTTCAAATCTGTGGACTCGGGGCACCGTCTTTGTAAACGCTTTTCACCTTTCGGATGGCCTGAATAAAGTGATCGATATCCGGTGTTCGATCTTCCACTTTGGGCTGCATCATTTGCATCACGCTGCGTGCCAGACTGGTGTCGACGTTCGGACAGACCTCGGTCAACGGTTTGGGCGGTGACGTGTCATGGTGCAATGCTGCCCGCCCGGTCACTTCATCACCCTGCCAGGGATGCGTGAAGGCGATCAAGCAGTAGAACGTTACGCCCAGCGAAAACAAGTCGACACGTTTATCGGTCGGCCGTCGACGAACGATTTCCGGCGACATGTACAGCGGTGTGCCGGTCCGGTTTCCCGGCACCATGAACGGTGGCGTGGCTGGGACGGTCAATCCAAAGTCGATCAATTTGACATCGGTTGAATCCGGCAACAGGATAAAGTTGCGGGGACAAATATCGCGGTGAATGAATCCCAAGTTGTGCACGTATTTCAGCGCTTCGCTCATCGATTTGATCAACATCAACCGTTTGCCGGCAACGTGATGCTCCTGTTTTTTGACGATGATGTTCTGCATACTCGGCCCGGCGATGTATTCCATGATCAACACCGGATCCCCCTTGGTCGACACACCCACCTCGTAGGTCTCCACCACATTGGGGTGATGCATCTTCAGCGCGATCTCGCCCTCGCTCGGTTTCTTCAGATGGCGAAACCGACCTTCAAAGGCTTCGACCTTTTCCGGGTCCAAAATCTTGACACCCACCATTCGTCGGTCGTGGTCAAAGTCTTTGGCGGCAAAGAACTTGGACATCGTCCCGGTTGCGGACGTGCGTTCGAGCGAGAACCGGCGTTGCAGATCGATCCGGCCAACGGACTGGCCGCTGCCACCACCGCTGAACATCGATTTGACAGAATCAAAGATCCCCATATGGCTGGTTACTTTCCGCAATAGTCGATTGCGCGGGCGATTTCAGTTTTCAAATGTTTGCGTTGCACGATGCGATCGACATAGCCGTGTTCGAGCAGAAATTCGCTGGTCTGGAAGCCCTCTGGCAACTCGATCCCGATCGTCGCTTTGATCGTTCGCGGGCCGGCGAATCCGATCAAGGCTTTGGGTTCGGCAAACACCAAATCGCCTAGCGAGGCAAAACTGGCGGCAACGCCGCCCATGGTTGGATTGGTCAACACGCTGATGAACAATCCACCGGCTTGATCGTAGCGCGCCAGCGCCGCGCTGACTTTGGCCATCTGCATCAACGACAGAATCCCTTCGTGCATCCGTGCCCCACCACCACTGGCGCTGATGATGATCAACGGCAGATTTTGCACTGTGGCATGCTCGATCAGTCGCGCCAGGCGTTCGCCAACGACAGATCCCATGCTGCCCATGATGAAGGCGCTGTCGGTCACCGCCAACGCAGCGCGTCTTGCGCGAATCATTCCCGTACCGGTCACCGCCGCATCGGACAGCCCGGTTCGTTTCTGTTCGCCGACCAACCGTTCGGCGTAGCGGCGACGGTCGGAAAACTCCAGCGGATCGGTCGGTTGCAGATGCTCGTTCATCGGTTCGAAGGTGCCTTCGTCGATGACCTGGGCAATCCGCTGCGCCGCTGAGACGTAGAAGTGGTGTTCACATTTGGGGCAAACGTTCAGCCGCTGCTGCACTTCCTTTTTGTAAACGCTGGTCCCACAACCAGGACATTTCAGCCACAAACCCTCCGGCACACCGCGTTTCTTGGGTGGCTCGGGCGCTGTATCGCTGGAGTCTGGCATGGTGGAATTGGACTGGGATTCGATGGTGGCCATGCAATCTTTTTTTGACGCGAACCGCTGCGATGATGGACGATCATCACGTGGCGCAAACGTGCAGCTTATTGGATTTAATCAGTGAGGCATCGACAATGCCCTGGTTTTCGAGGGCTAGTTTAGCTGATCTTGTCGTGATTCTCAGCCCCAATCTTGTGATCTTGGATCGGTAACTCTGGGCCTGAAATATTTGCCCATTGGCGGGAAATTGATCAAATTGGATGTCCAAAATCGGTGACTTGTTCGCTTGCAGTGTATCCTGCGCCCCGCTGCCTCCCCCCCTCGATCAGGCCTTTCCAAATGACCGGTAATACTTGTCACAACCACCTTCATCGTCTCGCAATCGCCCTGGCCGCGTGCAGTTTGGCGGTCATCGCCCAAACCGGTCGGATTGCCGCTGCCCCCGCCAACGAGGGTAACGCCGCTGCGGAGAATTCTGCAGAGATTTTTGTCGAAACCGAAAGCTTCGACGATCTGGGCGGCTGGAAATTGGACACCCAGTTCATTCAACAGATGGGGTCACCCTACCTGCTGGCTCATGGGCTGGGGACGCCGGTTGCCGACGCCGTGACGCAAATCGATATCCAGCAGGCGGGCACCTACCGTGTCTGGGTGCGAACATTTGATTGGGTGGCCCGCTGGGACGCGCCGGGAGCACCGGGCAAATTCCACATTCAACTCGGCGGTAAAACGTTGCAACCGACCTTTGGCACCACGGGAAAGGATTGGAATTGGCAGGACGGCGGCACGATCGAATTGGCGAGCGGGAAAAGCGAACTGCGAATCAAGGACTTGACCGGTTTTGATGGACGCTGTGACTGTGTCTACCTGACCCAAAACCTGGACCAGACCCCGCCACCGGCAAACGAAGTGCTATCGGACTGGCGACGCAAGCAACTGGGGCTGCCCGCCGAACCACTGCAGCGAGGACCCTACGATCTGGTCGTCGTCGGTGGCGGCTATGCCGGCATGGGATCGGCAATCAGCGCCGCGCGAATGGGATGCCGGGTGGCATTGATCCAGGACCGCGGAGTGCTCGGTGGCAACGGGTCGAGCGAAGTCCGTGTGTGGGCGATGGGAAACATTCGCCGTGGAAAGTTTCCCCGCGTCGGCGAGATCATCGAAGAATTTGCCGACAAAGCCACCAAGTCACCGGGTCGCTATGAGGAATTCGGCGACGAATTGAAAGAGCGCGTCGTCCGCGCCGAACCACAAATCGATCTGTGGCTGAACCACCACGCCTTTGCCGCCGCTACCAAAGACAATCACATCGTTTCGGTCGATGCACTGGACACCAAAACCGGTGCCGTCGTGCGAATGATCGGCGACCGCTTTGTCGATTGCACCGGCCACGGTTGGCTGGGCCAATTTGTCGGCGCCGACAGCGACATGGCGCCCGATGGCCGGATGGGGATGAGCAACATGTGGCGGTGGGACGAAACCGATGCGCCCAAGAGCTTTCCCAAAACGCCTTGGGCCCTGGATCTGGACATGGCCGACTTTCCCTATCCGCGGGATCATCACGGCCAATGGTTTTGGGAAAGCGGGTTTGATAAAGACGCCGTCGGTCGTGCCGAAAGCATTCGCGATTGGAACCTCCGCGCCGTCTATGGCGCCTTCAATGCGATGAAAAATCGCGACGGTGCCGACGACCACACCACCGCCGTACTCAGCTGGGTTGCCTACGTCGGCGGACCGCGAGAAAGCAATCGTTTGCTCGGTGACGTGATCCTGACCCAAGACGACGTGGTCGAAAAACGAGAATTTCCCGACGGTTGTGTCCCCAGCACCTGGTCGATCGATTTGCACTACCCCAAAGAACAATACGCAAAAAAGTTCCCCGAGAATCCCTTCATCAGCATTGCCGTGCACGATCGCCGCGTCGATCGGATGTACGGCTATCCCGTCCCCTATCGCTGTTTCTACAGTCGCAATATCGACAATCTGTTCATGGCCGGGCGGAACGTCAGCGTCACTCACGAAGCATTGGGGACCGTCCGGGTGATGAAGACCTGTGGCATGATGGGCGAAGTGGTCGGTAAAGCCGCATCGATTTGCGCGCTGCGAAACTGCACCCCGCGCGAAGTCTATGAAAACCACTTGGACGAATTGCTGGAGATGCTGGAATTGCCCGGCAAAGCCCGCCGCAGCACGCCATCGGCCCCGATCACGATCGACGAAGGCGCACTGCCCAAAGCATCGTCCCTGGGGCCTGCCAAAGGCCTGGACCCCGATTCACTGGGCGGCATCGTGGTCGATGACCAACAATCCCAACGCAAGGGAAAATGGTCCAGCGGTGAAACGGGTAATCGCTTTGTCGGCCATGGATACCAATACGCCAGTGGCGGCAGCGGGGCGACAGCAACCTACGTCATCAAAGCGCCCAATACCGGTCGCTACAAGATCGGGGTCCGCAGCGCGCCGTTTGACAATCGATCCAAAGCCGCACCGGTGGAAGTCCGCAACGGTGATCAAGTCATCAAGACGGACGTTAACTACCAAGGCACTGCCGAGGGAGAATTCATCCCCGTCGGCACCGTCGATGTCGAACAAGGCGACGACGTCCAGATCATCGTGATGACCGCCGGGGCAAAGGGTTTTGTTCACTTGGATGCCGTCCAGATGATCCCAGTTGACTGAACCGGATCGCGCTTGATCCCAATGACCAATCCGGGTCTACTTTTTCCTGTCGCGTCAATCGACCACAGCAAAAAGGAATCTCCCGGATGAGCACCGCATCAGCAGCCGCATCGACCTCAGGCGGAAAGAAACAACGCAATCATTTTCACCGGCGGCTCGGATCGCTGACCTTCACCCAGGCCTGCCAATTGCTGGGCGATGAAGGTGCCAAACTGCTGCGAACCGGTGCCCAAGAACTAGCGGTTGACTTTGAAGACGTCTTTCTGGGCGGTGATCTGCTGCGGGTTCGGGTTCCGGATGCCAGCGTCGACGGCGGGTTGGCGATCGCTACGATCACCTTGCAATCCGGCCGCCATCGCCAGCTGCAAACCAATTGCGACCAATGCGAAATGCCCTGCCTTCACCTGGGCGCCGCACTGGATTATCTGCTGCAGGCCAAAAGCGACCTGGGGCTGGCGCAACCACCGGACGAATCGGTCCCGCTGGAACACCTGACGGCGAGTGAACTGAATCAACGCGCGCTGGCCGAACGTGCCAAGCGGGCGGTCGAGGAACGAATGAAGGTCCGCTCGACCAACACCGACCGACCCTGGACCGATTACATCGTCAGCAGTGAACGCTCCGGCCGCACCTATCGCGTCGCAGTGCGCAGCTTCGAACCGGGCGACTGCTATTGCAGCTGTCCCGATTATCGAACCAACCGCTTGGGCACCTGCAAACATATCTTGCATGTGAAATCCAAAGTCCAAAAGCGGTTTTCCAGTGCAAAACTTCGCGCACCCTATCGCCGCAAAAAGGTCTCCGTCGGCCTGGACTATGGCGCAAACCCAGGCATCCGATTTCATCTGCCCTACCGCTGCGATGAAACCGTTCAAGAGATCGTCGCCCTCGACGACCAACAGGTGATCACCGATGGCCGCGACGCACTGACACGGATCGAAGCCCTGGAGAATGCCGGACACGATGTCACGATCTACCCGGACGCCGAAGCATTCATCCAACGTCAACTGATCCAGGCTCGTGTGCAACAACAATGCCTCGCGATCCGCAACGATGTCGAAAAACATCCGCTGCGGACCGAACTGCTGGACGCCACACTGTTGCCCTATCAACTCGATGGCATCGCGTTTGCCGCCGGCGCCGGCCGGGCGATCTTGGCCGATGACATGGGCCTGGGAAAAACCATTCAAGGCATCGGTGTCGCCGAACTGCTGGCTCGCTTGGCCGAGATCAAACGCGTCTTGATCGTTTCACCGGCCTCGCTGAAAAGTCAGTGGCAAAGCGAGATCAATCGCTTCAGCGAGCGCTCCTCACAAATCGTCTTGGGCACCGGTGCCGAACGCGCCGATCAATACCGCAGCGATGCGTTTTTCACGATCTGTAACTACGAACAGGTCCTGCGAGACCTGACGGCGATCGAGAACGTTCCTTGGGACTTGATCATTCTGGACGAAGGCCAGCGGATCAAAAATTGGGAATCCAAAACCAGCAATGTGATCCGCCAACTGGAAAGCCCGTTTCGATTGGTGCTCTCTGGAACGCCACTGGAAAATCGCCTGGGCGATCTGTTCACGATCACACGCTTTGTCGACGAAGACCGGTTGGGACCGGCGTACGAATTTTTTCACAAACACCATGTGGTCGACGAAAGAGGCAAGACGTTGGGCTATCACCGGCTGGACCAGCTGCGCGAATCGCTGCAACCGATCCTGTTGCGCCGCACGCGAGCCGAAGTCGCCAAACAGTTGCCCGAGCGAACCGATGAAGTCATTCGTGTCGAAGCCACCGCGGAACAGAAAGAGATCAACGATTCGCATTTGTCGATCGTCGCGCAGATCGTCAACAAAAGCTACATGACCGAAATGGACGTGTTGCGGATGCAAAAGTCATTGCTGATGGCCCGCATGTCCTGCGACAGCACCTTTTTGGTCGATCAAGAAGAACCGGAATACAGCAGTAAACTGGAGCGTTTGACCGAACTGCTCGAAGGGCTGATCGACGACCCGACTCGCAAAATCGTCCTGTTCAGCGAGTGGCGGCGGATGCTCGATCGCATCGAAATGCGAATGGACCAAATGGGCTGTGACTATGTCCGATTAGACGGCCAGATCCCTCAAAAGAAACGCGGCGCGATCGTCGATCGATTCCAAACCGACCCCCAGTGCCGAGTGATCTGTATGACCAACGCCGGATCGACCGGCTTGAATCTGCAGGCGGCCAACACCGTGATCAACGTCGACCTGCCTTGGAACCCGGCTGTCCTGGAACAGCGTATCGCCCGCGCCTATCGGATGGGGCAAAAGAATCCGGTGCACATCTACAAACTGGTCACCGTCGGCGACACCATCGAAGAACGACTGCTCAACACGTTGGCCTCGAAACAGGAACTCGCCGACGCGTCGATCGATATGCAAAGCGATGTTGAATCGGTGTCGATGCAAAGTGGCATGGAGGATTTGAAACGTCGGTTGGAAACCATTCTGGATCCGTTGCCGGCCGCCGCTGTCGACCAAAGCCAACAACGACGTGTCGAATCCCAAGCCGAAACGCTGCAGGCCAAACGCGAAAAGGTCTCCGCCGCAACCGGCCAATTGATCTCCGCGGCGCTCTCTTTGGCCGGCGAATTGATCCCCTCAACCGGCGACAAAGCTCCTGACGACCAGCAGGTCGCCGCGCTGACCGAGCGATTGTCCCAGTGTGTCGACAAAGACCCCGCGGGACGGCCACAACTGACGATCACCCTGCCCAACGAGGATGCCCTGCGCGGGCTGGCCACAACACTTGCAAAACTTCTGGAAAGTTGACATGTTCGCGGCCGTTGTTTTTGACAGAAGTACTGCAGATTATCCAGCCAGTCTAAAGCAACCATCCGGTGCCGTCCGATACCCGTCATAAGGGCTAATCTCTTGTCTAGATTTGCTTGCTGGTCGCGCAGGCCAATCTAAGTCAGTTTTGTCCAAATCCTGGGGGTTCAAGTGTCGCCAACGTCCGTCCACAAACGTCCGCTCGCGGTCGACATGCTGAACACGGGAATGGTTGGCGGCGCGGCGGTTGCCGCGGCGCGATTGCACGAGGGTTTGCTTGCAAAAGGAATCGACAGCCGACTTTGGAACAAACCCGCCCGGCGACCCGACGACGAACAAGAATCATCCAGCCGTCCCCTGAATCTAGAACTGCCCCTCAGTTGGCGGGCTCAGTTCGACGCGGCCCGGTCCAAACTGCGAGACAAACGCGAGCTGCGCGGGCGAAGTCCGTCGCTGGAGTTGTTCACCACGCCTTGGCGAAGTCATCCAACCCCGATCGACGCGAGCACGCTGTCCGGGGATCTGTTTCACCTGCACTGGGTCAATCGCTGGTTGGACTGGACCAGCTTCTTCGGCTCCATTGCGAATGATTTTCCAGTGGTTTGGACCCTGCACGACATGAACCCCATCACCGGTGGTTGCCATCATGCCGATGGTTGCGATGCCTTTCAGCGAGGCTGTGGGAATTGTCCCCAGTTGGCCATGGGAAAACGGGCGCCAAATGACATTTCCAAACGTGGCTTCGACGTCAAATACCATTCCTATGCTGGAAAAAACTTACACATTGCCACGCCCAGTCGCTGGCTACAGCGGCACGCCGAAAACAGCGGGCTGGTGCAACAGGCGACCGTTCAAACGATCTACAACGGTGTCGATCTGACTGAATTTCGCCCGCTTGATAAACAGCGTGCGAGGCAAGAATTAGGACTGCCCAACGACCGCACGATCATCGGATTTGGAGCGGCGTCTCTGAGCAATCCGCGGAAAGGAATGCAAGAATTCTTCCGCGCAGTGTCAAAACTGAGTGCACCGGCGGAGGTGCTGTGCCTGGGATTCGGAGATCACTCCAAGGCTCCATCGTTTCATCAGCTGCCCGAGGTCCATACGACGGGTTTCTTGACGACCCCGGACCAGCTTGCCCGCGTCTACTCGGCTGCGGACGTGTTCGTCATGCCATCACTGGGTGAAAACATGCCGCAAACCGTTGTCGAAGCGATGGCCTGCGGCACGCCCACGGTCGCGTTTCGAGTCGGCGGTATCCCGGAAATTGTGATCCCAGGGGAAACCGGCATGCTAGCCGACCTGGGCAACTGCGATCAACTTGGCCGCGGCATCCAATGGATGATCGATCATCCCACCGAGCGCCGCCAAATGGGCCAGCGATCGCGCGAACTTGTTTGTCGTGAGTTCGATTTGGACGTGCAAACCGAGAAATATCTCAGTCTGTACCAGCGTGCCATCCAGGCAACTGACGAAATGAAGTCGCGGCACTATGCACGCAGCGCCTGACCCTCGATAGCGGGTGTAGAAAAAACGCTCTTGCACTAGGGGGGTGGCATTTCATAGCGTGCCAATCAACGTCGCAAGATCGTGCGCCGATGCCATGTGGCTGTGCCTACATCGTTGTGAACCAGACGCAAATGCCGAGTCAAGCAAACCAACTATGAGAATTCATCGACTGGTGCCCGGATGGCAAGTCCCCAATCGCATGCTGAACCTATTGCGTTTTTCACGCGACTACCAGCAGTTTCAGCGATCATCGCAGAGCACTTCTCGGCAATCCGCGCAGTGGGCCGATCGATACCCATGTTTGGAAGACCGCACGGCCAATACCGGATTCGATCGCCACTACATCTATCACACCGCTTGGGCCTCGCGCGTACTGGCCAAGCTTCGGCCTGAAAAACACATCGACATTTCATCGTCACTGTATTTCGTCAGCAACGTTTCGGCGTTTGTGCCGATGGAGTTCTACGATTATCGCCCGGCGAATCTGAAGCTGGACAATCTGGTCGGTCGCCAAGCGGACCTTCAAGACCTGCCATTCGAAGACAACAGTGTCGAATCGTTGTCGTGCATGCATGTGGTCGAACACGTCGGCCTGGGTCGCTACGGCGATCCGATCGACGCCGAGGGTGATCTCAAAGCGATGCAAGAATTGCAGCGTGTCATCGCCCCAGGTGGTTCTCTGCTGTTTGTGACTCCAGTGGGTCGACCACGCGTTTGTTTCAATGCCCATCGCGTCTATAGCTATGACCAAATCCTGGAGAGTTTCTCCGATTTGGAGCTCAACGAGTTTGCATTGATTCCCGATGATACCGAAAAAGGTGGTTTGATGGTCGACCCCGACCCCGCCATCGTTTCACAGCAGAGCTATGGATGCGGCTGTTTTTGGCTAAGGAGAGCTAGATGAATTCTGTAGGACAAGGCAACGATGCCGGGCGCGTCCGTTGGATCGAATCGCAACTGAGTGACTTGTCCAAGGGCGCAAGGATCCTTGATGCGGGCGCCGGTGAACAACGGTTCCGTCCGTGCTGCGATCACCTGGAGTATGTGTCGCAAGATTTCGGCGAATACAATCCCGAGCAGAAGAAGCAGGGACTGCAGATGGAAAAATGGTCGTACGGAAAACTCGACCATGTCTGTGACATTTCTGACGTGCCCGAACCAGACCATTCGTTCGACGCAATCCTGTGCACCGAAGTCTTTGAACATCTGCCGGATCCACTTTCTGCGATCCGCGAGTTTTCAAGACTGCTTCGCCCCGGCGGCAAACTACTGCTAACCGCGCCGTTTGTCAGTCTGACACATTTTGCCCCGTATCACTTTGCGACGGGATTCAACCGCTACTTCTATGAAACCCATCTGGGCGCCTGCGGATTCCAGATCGATGACATTTCGCCCAACGGCAATTTCTTTGAACTGGTCGCACAAGAGGTTCGTCGAGTCGGTTGGGCCGGGTCACATTACTCCGGCCAACGCATGCGACCTTGGGAAAAACTCGCCCGCAAGGTGATGCTGCGGATGTTGGAACGATTCAGTCGCAACGATCAGGGTTCGACGGAATTGGCATGTTACGGGCTGCAAGTCGTTGCCACGTATCGACCCAACGCTCAACAGATGGCAGCCTGAACTCGTCCCGTCAAACGCGACGGGTCACGTTGAAGCGACTCGAATCCACCCCATTGTTTTGATACGCACCGCCAATGAGAATTTTTTACGCTGCCCCGGATTACGCCCTCGATAGCAGTATGGTGGCGACTCAGCTGTGGCGCGCGAATCTGCATGACTCGCTGGTGGATCTTGGGCATCAGGTGGTCGAATTTGACATCGACTACAAACCCTTCAATTTCTGTCTGGATCCCAAGACGGAAGAACAGCATCGCATTGTCAATGAAAACCGGACCCACTTTAGTGAGTCGCTGATCCGTCAGCTTCACGCGGCACACCGACAACAACCGATCGATCTGTTCTTCAGCTATTTCTACTCGGCATACGTCGATCCTCAAGTGATTCGTGACATCGGGAAACTTGGGATTCCGACGGTCAATTGGTTTTGCAACGCGTCGTACCAGTTTCATCTGGTCGAAGAGATTTCCGCTGCCTACGACTATTGCTTGGTACCAGAAAAGTTTCGACTGCAAGACTATCGAGATGCCGGGGCGAACCCGATCTATTGCCAGGAAGCCGCCAATCCAAACGTCTATCGGTCGTATGACTTGAAACGCGACTATCCGATCACCTTCGTCGGACAGAATTACGGCAATCGGTCACACTATCTCGGTTCGCTGCATCAAGCGGGTCTGGATATTCGCGCCTGGGGACCCTTGTGGAACAAAGAACCCGATCCGATTTCCGGCTTCAAGCAATTGCGTCGCAGAGTCCGCAATTATCTCAAAGGCCGACCCGTTCAACAGCGGTTGCCACTGGAGTGTTGCGGACCGCCGTTGTCAGATGATGATCTGATCAAAATGTACAGCCGCAGCAAAATCAGCCTGGGCTTTTCCGCAGTGGCCGAATTGCCCAGCGATGGATCCGAACCGATTCGTCAGGTCCGGCTGCGAGATTTCGAAGCCACCATGAGTGGCGCGTTTTACCTGGTCGAAGCCTTTGACGAATTGACGGACTTCTTTGAACCCGATCACGAGATCGTGTTTTACCGCAACGAAGAAGAACTGATCGACAAGGCGCGCTACTATCTCAGCAACGATCAAGCACGTGAACGAATTCGCATTGCGGGAATGAATCGCGCCAGATCAGAACACACTTGGCAACAACGGTTTGATAGCTGTTTTGCCAAAATGGGTCTGAACGATCACGGACACAAGCGTTCCGCCTAACGGCGCCGAAAAGGATTTTCGAACAATGACATCACCGCCCACATTGTTGCTGGTCAGCAAATACGCGCTGTACCCTCCCCATTGGCGGGCGATGAGCGAAATCTGCAATCGATATTCTGTGCGCGCCGCGGTGATCGCCGCAGCACCACCGGAATTGCCCGCCGTGCATCAGCAACTCGGCTGGATTGATCTGCAGACCGCTCGCGATGAGTCGTTTGCGCCGGACATCCGCTTGCTACCAGAAACCGACAAACGAAAACGGCGCGTCTGGTTGGCACAAACCCTTGCTGAAATTCAACCCGATGCGATCTGGTTGCAACAAGAACCTACGGAGTCTCTTTCTTTAGACGTGCTCCGCGTTTTCCGCCACGATCGTCGTCGCAACCCATCGGGACCGCGTATCGTTTCCGCGGTGTGCGAAAACATTTTTCGGCCGGGACCGCCCTGGCGCAAGTTTGCCCGCAGTGCCCTGTGGTCGCGGCTTGACACTCTGTTGGCAACCTCCCAGGAATCGATCCACGGTATCCGACACGCCGGAATGCCGCGCAGTGTGCCTGCCGAAACATTGGTCGCCGGTATGGAGGGGCCGCCGGACAACGTGGAACCGTTGCCGATGCCTGTGGGAAATGATCCCGATCGGTTCTTGATCGGATTTGCCGGACGCATCTGCCATGAAAAAGGCTGGAAGGTTCTGCTGGAAGCGATTCGATCGCTCGACCCCCGGTTTTGTGTCGCCTTGGCCGGCAGCGGTCCTCAAGATCACGAGTTGAAACAGTGGTGCGAAGAATCTGAATTTCGTCACCGCGTTCACCATGTCGGATTGCTACCCAAAGCGGATTTGTGGCGGTTCTACCAAGCGGTTGACTGTTTAGTGTTGCCATCGCTAACCCTGCCCCGCTGGAAAGAACAATTCGGCGGCGTGCTAGCCGATGCCATGGCGATGGGTTTACCAATCGTGGGCTCCGACAGCGGCGCGATTCCGGAAGTCATCGGCCCGGCGGGCCGGATCACTCCCGAAGGCGACTCCCAAGCCCTCGCAGCGGCCCTGATCGAGCTCGACAGCGATCGTGAGCTGGCGGCGCGGATTGGTCATCTTTCACGAACGCGGTTTGACAACGAGTTTTCGATTCCGGCTTACGCCAGAAAAATCGCCTCGTCATTAAGGCTTCCCGAACTTCATGCCAGCAAAGTCGCGTGAGAGAAATCTGGCTCGGATCGTCGATAGATCTCCGACACAAATTTCACCGCACAGTGACCAGCACCTTTTCCGGTCCTTCACTCCAACGACAATTGAATCGATCTAATGAAACGAACTCTGAAGACCGTCTATCGACAACTGTTCTGCAACCGCGTCTCCTACAAATTCAACAATTTGTTGTACGAATGCAGTCTGCACGGTCTGGGCGTGATGAACTACGAAAGCTCTCGCGTTAGCGGTGAAGCTCACTTTGTTCAGTCCGCGCTTCCACGTTTCCTGGGCGATGTTGCCGCGCCAACCTTCGTCGATGTGGGCGCCAACGTCGGTGACTACACGCGAATGCTTAGCAAGCAGTTTCCCACCAGTCGCATCGTTTCAATTGAACCACACCCAAAGAATTTCACGAAGCTGCAACAATCTGTTTCGTCGAATGTCACCGTGGTCAACGCCGCGTTGGGCGCTGAACCGGGATCGACCATCCTGTTTGATCGTGACGATTGCGATGGCAGTTGCCATGCGTCGGTGTACGAAGACGTGATCACCGACCACCACCATCAACAAACCACGTCAACCAATGTGACCGTCGATACACTCGACGCCGTGGTCAGTCGCCATGGGATCCAACAGATCGACTTACTCAAAATCGATACCGAAGGCCACGAGCGCGAGGTTTTGAACGGAGCCAAGGATGTGATAGCCAGTGGTGCAATCAAAGTGCTGCAGATCGAGTTCAACGCGCTGAACGTCTACAGCCGGACGTTCCTGCGAGATTTCCGACTGTTGTTGCCGAACTTTCAATTCTATCGCCTGCTGCCGCATTCGATGATCCCGATTCCCACGAACACGATGAAGTCAGAAATCTTTGGATTTCAAAACGTCGTCTGCGTTCGAGACGATTTGGTATCCAGTCGACGCGCCGCCTAAACGCTCGTGCTGTGTCAAACGTAATACCTAGCGCTCCGTCCATAGTTAATGGCGTAAGCTTCCAGATTGCGATTCACCCGATGTGGTGATGGCAAGCTGGAAGCTTACCCCACTTTTAAAAGTGGACGGGGCACTAGGGTTGCTCGTTCGATCGGAACCTACCTCAATCAAACTCGATTCGAGACAATCGACACATGTGTGGAATTGCCGTCCTCTGCTCCCATCGATCGTCAAACGATCACACCATCGATCGGATGATCGAGACGTTGCATCATCGCGGCCCCGATTCATTTGGCAGCGAATCAGCCGCTGGTTGCCAACTTGCGCATCGCAGGTTGGAAATCATTGATCCCAGCGGCGGCGCCCAACCCATGTGGGACGATACCAAACGGTATTGCCTGACGTTCAACGGCGAGATCTACAACTTTCGCGAGTTGCGTCAAGAATTGCAGAGCCGTGGGGTTCGACTGCACACCCACTCCGACACCGAAGCCTTGCTATTGGCTTACCGAGAGTATGGCGACGCGGTCGTCGACAAACTCAATGGTCAGTTCGCCTTTGCGATTTGGGATGACCAGCAAAAGACGCTTTTTGCTGCCCGCGATCGACTCGGTGAAAAACCCCTGTATTGGGCTGAAACACCAACGGGCGAGTTGCTGATCGCCTCGGAATTGAAGGCCATCCTGGCATCGGGGCTGATCAATCCCCAGATCGATCGCGGCGCCGTCGACGGGTATTTGTCACTGCTGTACGTTCCACCGAGCTGTACGATCTATGAGAATGTCCACTCGCTGGCGCCCGGCCATGCACTGCAGTGGCGCAGCGGACGCATGAAGCAATGGCAGTACTGGCGGCCCGCGCTGTCGACATGCCAGATCGACCGGCCGGACGCCGTACGAGAGATTCGGCGACTGGTCGAGCAAGCCGTGCAACGGCAAATGGTGGCCGACACTCGCGTCGGCGCCTTTCTCAGCGGCGGCCTCGACTCCGCCACCATCGTTGGATTGATGGCACAGCACACGTCGTCCCCCGTGATGACATTCTCGGCCGGATTTGACGATCTGATCAACGAGTTGCCGTATGCGCGATCGGTGGCCGAGATGTACGGCACCGAACACAACGAAATCAATGTCGACATTCCCGTTGCCGAGATGCTGCAGCAAATGGCAGCGGTGTACGACGAGCCGTTTGCAGATTCATCGAACTTGCCCACCTATTTGATCTCGCAGTTCGCCAGTCAGAAAGTCAAAGTGGTTTTGACCGGCGATGCCGGTGACGAGTTGTTTGGTGGTTACGATTGGTACAAGCCGCTGCTGATTCAAGATTCTCTTAGCGGCAACTTGGGATCTCAAACGTTCTATCGTCTGGCTGCGAAAATGCCGCTGTTTGGCTGGCGCAAACAGGCTTCGCGCCGCTTCAAACACCTCCGCGCCAAACAACGCTTCCCCGATGTCTGGGACCGGCATCTCGATTTTGTGTCGGCTACCTCGGCAACGCATCGCCAACAACTTTGGCAGTCGACGATGCCGTCGATGAACGAGCAATCGATGCGCGAGTCGTTCTTTCCCGCGGAGTCGGTCAGTGGCATTGATCGCGCCACAGAATTTGACGTCCGCTGTTATTTGCCCGGCGATATCCTGGTGAAAGTGGATCGCGCCGCGATGGCACACGGATTGGAAACACGCAGTCCGTTCCTGGATGTCGATCTCGTCGAATTCATGCTTAGCTTGCCGGTCCACCTGCGCTTCGGTGGACCAGGACTGAAATCGTTGCTGCGCGAGGCATGCGGCGATTTGTGGCCGCCTTCGATACGCAATCGCAACAAGCAGGGATTCGGCGCGCCGATCGCAGCCTGGCTGCAGCGCCCCGACGTGCAATCGTTGCTCGACCAAGTTCTGAACGAAAGCGGCCTGTTGTGCGAATTACTGCCCGGCGCGGTCCAGTTCCGTAACCGAGAACGACGACAGCCGCATGTGGTTTGGAGTCTCTTGTGTCTGGGGCTATGGCTCGATCGGCATGCCGCCGCAGTGGCCCCTCTACAGCAAGCGGCTTGACGAATGCGGGCAGCGAGACAGATGAAAATTGAGTTTTGGGAAGACCGCTAGGATGAGTGCACTGATCAATCCGTCTGTCAGCGTGGTGATGTCCGTGCACAACGGCCAGGACTATCTGGACGCTGCCGTGCAAAGCGTACTGTCCCAGACCTATCGCGATTTCGAGTTCTTGATCATCGACGACGGTTCCTCGGATCGTTCGCCGGCAATCCTTCGCGAGTTCAGCAGTCGCGACAATCGAGTGCGTGTGATCAGCCAGGCCAACACCGGACTGACGCGTGCGCTCAACCGCGGGATCGAATCGGCTCGCGGGCGTTTCGTTGCTCGAATGGATGCCGATGATCTGTGCGAACCATCGCGGTTTGCCGAACAAACGCAGTTCTTGGACGACAATCCAAGTTGTGTCGCAGTCGGGTGCCAGCTTTCCCTGATCGATCCCGATGGGGATTTTCTAGCGTATCGCAATGCCCCTCAAACCCACGATGACATTGTCTCGCGTCTGCTGAATGGCATCGGCGCGATTCCGCACCCTTCGGCCATGATTCGTCGCGAAACTCTGTGCGCCGTCGGTGGCTATCGCGAAGAATTTCAGTTCGCGCAAGATCTGGATCTCTGGTTGCGACTCAGTGAACAAGGCAGCCTGGCAAACCTGGACAAGCCGCTGCTGCGGTACCGGTTGCACTGCAGTTCGCTGACGACCCAAAAACGCGCGGTCCAGTTGGAGTGCGCACGCCGGGCGGTTGCTGAGGCCTTTGTTCGTCGCGGCATCAAGGATTTTGTTCCACCATCGATGGCACATTCCACCCCGTCTGCCTCCCAAGTCCTTCGCTCCTGGACCCGGATGGCGCTTCGCACTGGCAATCGAACCGCCGCCTGGAAACACTGCCGGCATGCCGTCGCCGCCGCCCCCTGTTCGATCAGCAATCTGGGCATGCTCGGTGACTGGCTACGATACGGATTCCTAACGAATCGTTCGTAACACGTCCCACCCAGTCGCCAGGCCGGAGGCCGACAAACCCACGGCCGTGGTCGTCAGGCCACGGATGTCAGGCACATCGGTTCCCCAGGCCCAGCGGACGACACACACAATCGGTACCGAGTCTCTCGCGCTCCGCGTCGCCAGGAAACAGAACTGATGCCATCACCACCGTGCTTCCACTGATTTCAAATCGCGTGTTGGTGATTCGCAAATTCATGGAGTGCGAAATCCCGGAACCGCGCAGCGTCCGCGGCAGTCGAAAACGCCGACCACGGGATCCAGGGCGAAGATGTATCCGATTGATAGAGCAGTACGCCATCGTCGAAAATCTCAGCCACCTTGAATGCGGACCACGGCACGGTCACTCCATATCCCAGTGCCTGGACCTGATAGCCGGCGTCCGAAATCTCGATCTCACACTCAGCGTTCAACCAAGGAGAACGAGACAGGGTGAAGCGATAATACAGGTCATCGATCCGGTAGGCAAAAAACGATCCGATCACGAATGCGGCAAACGCAAATCCAAAAAGAGGCTCCGCATTGACAACAAGCATCGCGGAAATCACTAACAGAAAGACCGAAATAGGCCAGCGAACATACAGCCAGCGTTTTCGCATCGGATTGCGTTCCCGTATCCGAGCAAACGCATCCATCAAATAACCGGTGTTCATCTGCAGGGTTAAGCAAATCGGCTGGGCGAGCAATGAGCCAGGTGACGAGTCGAGTTGAACAGACTTTGGCGGTTCATACGGATTGTGCGGTGTGTTCGCCATTCTGCATCGCGAAGGAGTTTACATTTCAGTCGGTCAACCGAAACCCAAACCAAATCGACTCCGTAACTTCAGTTCCTGGCATTGTTCGCGCATTGGGTCACGACGACCGCCCGAGCCATTGTCGCTACTGGCCAATGTAATCCATTGGAATTGCTCTGAGAAATTCGAGCGGCGGACCAACTTCCAGCGTTGCTCCCTATCTTCCTGGTTTCGGACGCCATCGTTGGTGTGGAGGATTTATCCGACCAAGCATGACACGTTCTGCTTTTGAGATCGCCAGTCACTCTTCAAATTTGACCGAGAACCCATGCCAATATCGCCGTGCTTCACGCGGTGTCAATTTCTGTTTGATTACCTGATTTCTGCAGTCTCAGGTTGCAATTGCCGGGTAGGATTTGTCCGATTGGCATGCAGTGCAGTGTAGCAAACAAGCCCATAGGCAGTGGCCCAAGCGAGACCGAAAATCGCCATGCCACTCATCTCGTTCCAGAGGTAAGCGTACCAATCAATCTGATACTGAACGTCCTGATAGGCTATGTATGGATTGTCTAAAGCAGCGCGACCATACGAATGCAATAAACACCAAACGAGAGAGACTAAGTAGTGCACCACCATCGCCGTTGATGTCTTCAGATGTAGGCGAAGATGCAGAATACAAGTGATTGCCGTCGGCGAAAAACAGAGAAGTTCAGGCCACTCGCCGTCTGAAAAACTCACGCCGCCCCGGTACGCCGCGAAATGCAGTGCCACAATCGCGGTGAATGCAAGTAAGTCGATAATCCGAAAACGGCGACGTCCCAACGGCTTTTCATGCGGACACTGCATCAGGGGAAACGCTCCATCTCTTGATTTGCGTCGGGTGACGAAACGCGATCTCTCTGGGTGCAGGAGGTACACCGATAGATTGGGCGTTGAACTTTGTCGACCATCACGTGGATCGAGTTGGTGAGGAAGCGATCCGCGTCAGAATGATTCTATCGCACAGGATTGCTGTGATGTCATTCCCGCAAGAGACCACTGCAGCGCGGGGGAGAGAAGCTGCGGCGGGCGCTGATTCCGTTGCACCGTCTACCTGCGTTTCCAGGTAGCCATCGGCCTCGCGGAGGCACCAAGGCACGGAGAATCATTGTTGATCCAAACAATGTGATTGAAGTCCACCCCTCGTTTCGGATGCTTCGTTGGTGTGGAGGATTTATCCGACCAAGCATGACGTGTTCTGCTTGCGATTCGGTCGGATGAATCCTCCACACCAACGAGGGCAAACAGCCTAAAGTCACATTCAAGTTCAAACCGGCAGTGTCGGCCAATGGGTCGGGCACATTCGACTGGCCACACGAGGTCCACCGTCGCCATAACCGAGTTGCCCCCCAATCCACCGAGCCTGCGAAACTGCCGCCCGTCGGCATCAGGCAACCTCAACCGGCCTTCTTGAACAGAGAATTGAGCATCGGCTCTTCCGCTCAAATAACCTGCCTCTCTTCAGGATCGATAGAGAACCAATGCCAACACCGCCCTGCCTTCCCGCGATATCAAATTTTTCTTGGTTATCCGCCGTTCGGAGTCGTTAGGTGACGGTCCGACGAAGGCCGCAAGCGCCGGTGATAGTCAAAGCCCCAGACGAAAAGCAAGAATGCAACGGTAAAGCAAACGCCGCTCAAACCTTGGTCATACTGCCCCTCGGCAAGCGACGTCGCGCCTAGCAATGCAACAGCAATGGCGGCAATCCAGGCGGCACGCCGCGAACGACGGCAATACAGGGCATTTTGATTGTCAGATGCGCGGTTCATTTGGTGATCCTTAGTGCGGGCAATCATCGTCCGATGTTTCCGGTAATGGAGTAGGCATCAGCAAGCAAATGTGTGGGCGCGCGAATCGACAAATTTTCAGTCGGATAAAGAACTGATGTGGACGGATCAATGACCCTGGCCCAATCATTTGCTCTGACCACGCTCGATTGCTCCACCCACGAGGAAGCTTGGCACATCGGGCGAGACTGCAGCGCGGGAGAGAAACTGCGGCAGGCGATGATTCCGTTGCACCTTCGACCTGCGTTTCCAGGTACCAATCGGTCTCGCGGAGGCACCAAGGCACGGAGAATCAATGTTGATCCAAACAAAGCGTTTGAAGTCCACCCCTCGTTTCGGATGCTTCGTTGGTGTGGAGGATTTATCCGACCATGCATGACGTGTTCTGCTTGCGATTCGGTCGGATGAATCCTCCACACCAACGAGGGCAAACAGCCTAAAGTCACTTTCAAGTTCAAACCGGCAGTGATGGCCAATGGATCTGGCACATTCGAGTGGCAACACGAGGTCCACCGTCGCCATGACCGAGTTACCCCCAATCCACCGAGCCTGCGAAACTGCCGCCCGTCGGCATCACGCAACCGGTCTGCGCCGACACCGGTCGATCAGCGAGAAACGGACTTCCAAGCGTCAGTCACCTCGCTTCGAAACGCCACCAACCCTTCCCACATGACTGGGTTCACTCAAGCGAGTTTCTGCAGATCCAGTCACATGCGGCACAAAAAGTCGCCCTCCGCACTGCAGCATCGGGTGCAAATCCCAATGGGGCGTCGCCGACTCCGGCCTTCTTGAACAAAGAATTTGAGCATTGGCTCGTCCGCTCAAATAACCAGCCCCTCTTCAGGATCGATAGAGAACCAATGCCAACACCGCCGTGCTTTCACGCGATGTCAAATTCTTATTGGTTCTGCAACATTTGATCTAGGTTGGCGTATCAACGTGATCCCAATCTTTCGGCTTCAAGAAGTCGACCAACCAGTTCAGCGTATAGTGCCTTTGTTCAACGACGCCGACAGCAGCGCACATTGTGACGGAGACCGCGTTGTAATCCTGCGACCAATCAAGATCATCGGGAATAATTCCGCCGTGATTTAGGTGCGCGTTCCGAATCGCCCAATGAATCCGCATGATCAAATCTTGAGCATCAAGTATCTCGGCCTTGCTTCGCAGCCTGGCATCGGCAATGAAAGCAGGATTGGATTCATGCGGCTTGAGAATCTCGACCACCTTGGGGACATCACACATGCCGTTCGGCCAGTTTAGTTCTTCAACGTGACCAAGAGCCCACAAAAGAACCCAAATGCTCTCAAGACGCCACACAAGTTCTTGGCTTTCGGCGGGCTCCGGATCATCATCCTGTAGAAATCGTTTTTCTTCTGGACTGACGGTATCCCAGAGATCGAGTCCTTCGATCAATTCCATTGCCTCCTTCTGCGGAATCCCTTCAGCCCGCAGCTCGACCGCCCACAATACGAGTGTTCGTCGTGCTACATCCTGCGGGTTTTGAAGCGTGACTTCGTCGTCATCGACGAACAACGGTCCGGAGTAAACCGGAGCGTTGCGTTTCTTGAGTTCTTCAAATGACCGCAAAGCTCGCTTCCGTTGTCGGTCGTTTGCGTGCTCCCAAGTTTCGGGCGAAGGATATGTGTGCATTTGAGGCGTGCCAGCGAATTCGTCCAAGTTGCGGTCATGTTGCGATGGTTTGGCTGTACCTCTGTTGGCAGGTTTGGCGTTCTCTTGGGAACAGCCAACGAGGAAGTGGAAGGCGAAACCGATCATCACGGACAGGACTAATCGCATAGGACACTTGTTGCAGAACGGTAGACATCATGCGGGACGGGCGATAGACGAGCAAGCAGACCAACAACCGCGACTCCCGTCCTTATGGTCATACCGCATCCATCTTAATGGCTTGACCATGCCGGAGCCAGTTGCGCAGCTCAAGGCAATCGAAAAGCCATTAGGGTTTGTATTCCCTGTTTGCCACTGGTTTCCCGTTGTGGTGTCACAAGATTCTAACCTTGCCGCATTGACCTCCGGTCCCTCTCAGATCCGGACGTGCCACTTTCTAGCATCCAGCTCCCAAACTTCACTTGGCAAGGCCATTCCCAGCGGGCGAAAAACAGGCGCCTCGCCCCGGGTACACGCGGTGGAGTCCGCAGACCGAGGTGCGAGCAACTGTCATTCGGTTGTCCCGTGACAATAGCAAAGCTGCAATCCAGTCGAGTTATCATCCATCATTCGCCACTGAGTGCGATGGATGCTCGATCCGAATCGCGTGAAGCCCTGACCGCCTTCCCTTCACCAGCATTACCCGGCTTCACTCCACTTGATTGGTTGATTGGTCGTCAAGCTTCTGCGGTACTATTCGGTCATCCGACTCCCT
>NZ_JAMYFE010000170.1 GCF_024129865.1 Stieleria tagensis
TGAGCGCAGCGAGCAAACCGTGTGCGTTGGGCACGATTGAGAGATTGAAGGTGAAAGTCCTTTATGGGACCTGTCGGAGGTAACCATGAGTGAAAAGCAATTGCACGAACTGAAGCCCAGGCTGTCACGGCCCGTCGGTGGAGGTTTTGCCGTGAGGTCGTGTGAGATGGAAGCATGTAGCGAATCGCAGCACCGAATGAAAATGAACCTTCTAGCAGGCTGTTTGACCTGGGTTAGCGAGCGCGGACGAGCGACGCCCAATATCCGGTCGTGGTCATTCAGTAGTGAAGGCGGGAGCGGCGAGACATTTCTCAATCTTACCCCAAGAGATCTCGATCGATCCTCAGTAAGTCCCCGCCCAAAGGCTTGTGGTAGGGTCTACGAAGGAAACGACAACGACCCGAAGTCGATCGAGAAGTCGGATCATCTCATAGTAGTGGTGAAGCGGAGTAACGCCCGTGGAGCGAAGGGGATGACAAATTGAAAAGCTCTGAATCACACCAACTGGCATTTGCGTTTGCCGACAACTCGCCTCCCAACGGTCGCGAGAGCAGTCAGGCTTCCAAGGCGGACGTATCCGCTGGCAAAGCCTATCTGCTGTATCAAGCCGATGCCAATTTGATGAACGAAACAGACGCCCGAACTGATTCCGGTGGAGAACTCTCCGCCGAGAATTTGTTGGAAGAAGTCGCGTCGTTGCCGAATCTGGCAACCGCTCTGCTTCGAGTCGCCCGTAACAAGGGTGCTTCCGGAGTCGACGGACTCAGCGTGCAGGAGGTTGTTGAGCATGCTCAACAACTTCTGCCCAAAGTCCAACGTGCTCTGCTGCAAGGTAACTTTATTCCTGGCGACGTCCGCCGAGTTTGGATTCCCAAACCAGGCGGTGGCGAGCGAGGTCTAGGGATACCTAACGTCGTTGATCGAATGGTTCAACAGGCGGTTCATCAAGTGATCGAGCCAATCTTTGAACCAATCTTTCACGACGGCAGTCACGGCTTTCGCCGCGACCGGGGAGCCCAAACTGCGATCGCTTTAGCGACCGGCTATTTTGAGGAAGGCTACGCGTACACGGTGGACATCGACTTGTCGAAGTTCTTTGACCGTGTTCATCATCAACGCTTGCTCGGGCGAATGTCCGAACATGTCAGTGATGGTCGCTTGCTGAAATTGATTCACCGGATGCTCAAGGCGAACGTGGTGTTGCCCGAAGGCACGCGTGTGACGACCGAAGAGGGCACGCCGCAAGGTGGTCCCCTTTCTCCGCTACTATCCAATATCGTGTTGAACGAATTGGACTGGGAGTTGGAGCGTCGCGGTCTTCGCTTCGTCCGCTACGCCGATGATTTCAGTATCTTCGTGCAAAGTGAACGAGCAGGCCATCGCGTGATGGCATCGGTTACGAGATTCATCGAACGCAAACTTCGCTTGGTCGTCAACCAGGAGAAGAGTTCGGTGAACGGACCTTACGACTTGACGTTTCTTGGCTTTCAGCTTGGAAAAGAGGACGAGAGTGAAGAGGTGACCATTGCGATCTCCCAACGGACACGACTACGAATGAACGCCAAGATTCGTGAGCTAACGCCACGGTCCTGGGGGAATTCGTTTGATCGTTGCATCGCCGGAGTGAACTCCTACCTGACCGGTTGGATCGGTTACTTTCAGCTCTGCACGGACACGAAATCTTTCTCGCGTTTTGACGCCCACATCCGTCGTCGGCTGCGGTCGATCAAGATCCGTCAAAGAAAACGTCCGCGTCATCTATTTCGTCACTTAGTCAGTCGCGGCGTCTCTGGTGGGATGGCACGCAAAGCGGTTTATGAAATTCGCGGTCACTGGAAGCGAAGTGCCAGCTTTGGGGTACACAAAGCGTACCCCAACGTCTGGTTCGCTGAACGTCTCGTGAACTTGTATGGCCGCTGGCACGAGCTAAACCCACCACGGGCCTCGGAACAACTACTCCTGTTCTGAGACAGTCAATTTGAAGAGCCGGATGTGTGACCCACAAGTCCGGTTCTGTGAGAGGCCCGAGGAGAGCAATCCCTCGGGCCTACTCGACCACCCTAGGTTGCGAACACCGGGAACACGCTCTGCCCGGCGGGATTCGGCGGCATAGCCGCCGAATCCCGCCGGGGGAAAACGGTTTCATGTTCACCCGGGGTTCCTGTCGAACCTGCCTCCAGCAGGTTCGACAGTGACCCCGGGCTAAGCTATCGAACGCCGTTGGCGTAGAGATGGGATTGAATGCATGCGACTCTCCCAATGGGTGGCACGCCAAGCTGCACGACTTCCTTGCG
>NZ_JAMYFE010000171.1 GCF_024129865.1 Stieleria tagensis
GCGCAACTTCAAAACTGACGCATCGGGTTGCCATTTGTGGGTAATCGCCAGCCCTGGCGGGATCAGCGCCGAAAGACACCGCCGGTGAGTGTTCTGCCGATGCTTACTCTTCGTCCCATGGTTCGACGTGCAGGTGCACATCGCGGACGCGGGGCATCTTGGCCAACAGCCGATCTTTGACTTCGTGACCGATGCGATGGCCTTGATCAACCGTCAACTGGCCATCGACTTGAACGTGGATTTCGATGAAGTATTCCAGTCCGCTCTTACGGACTCGCAACTTCTCGATCTCTTTGACCTGATCCACTTCGCCGGCGATGTCGCGGACTCGCTGGATTGTTTCCGGATCCGCTTGCTGGTCCATCAATTCCGCCGCGATCGACAAAAACATCTTGGCGCTAGTGAGGATCAGCAAGGCACAAACACACACCGCGGCTATGGGGTCGACATAGGGGCCCAATTCACCCAAATAGGGCGCGGCGAACAAACTGAGCGCGATGGCAGCCGATGCGATCGCATCACTGCGATGGTCCAGCGCGGTCGCTCGCAGTGCTGCCGAGTTCAATCGATTGGCGACCTGCGACGTGTAACGATACACCGTTTCCTTCACAACACAGCACACCGCAGCAATCAGACCGGCGCTCCAGTGCGGTATCAACTTGGGCTGGGCAAACTGTTTGATGGTTTCAAATGCCAACACCCCGGCACCAAACATCACCAGCAGCGAGACTGCAAATCCGGCGATCGATTCGGCTTTGGTGTGTCCATAGGGATGATCTTCGTCTTCCTCTCGTTCGGCCACATGCAATGCGACTCGCACGGTGACCGAACTGGTGACATCGCCGATCGAATTCACCGCGTCGGCGACCAAGGCCGAACTGCGCAGCAGCATCCCGCCGGCCAGCTTTGCCACCACCAACACCACGTTAACACTCAATCCCCAGATGGCGGCACGCTTGGCATCGACATAGACGCGATCGCGAACGGCAATCGAGGCTTCGTCTCGGGGTGGGCTTAGGGACACGCGCCGGGGAAGGTTTTTAGGGAGGGGAAGAACCGGAAGAACCATTCTGGCGCTCGGGGACGCATCGTGCTATCGGTGACCTAGTGTTTCGCGTCATTTCTACCGATTGCATCCTGCAATCCCTGAAATTTTGAGTTGCATGTGGGAAACAAGCTCGATCTGATGTCTAAATCAACTGGCCAACAACCGAAAAAACCGTTACAGAACGATTCATCAACCGAGGCATCCGATCCCGGCAATTTTGTCAGTGGTCGATCGATGATTTGGTTTGCCGCCACCACGTTGCTCGGTGCGTTCTTGGTTTTCCAAGTCCAGCCGATCATCAGTAAATGTGTGTTGCCTTGGTTCGGCGGAACGCCGGCGGTGTGGACGACCTGCATGTTGTTCTTCCAGCTGCTGCTGTTCGGCGGCTATCTGTACGCGCATTTGTTGCGAACCTATTTCAACCCGGTTTCCCAGGCCGTGATCCATCTGCTGCTGCTAAGCGCCGCTGCGCTGACGCTGCCGATCGAGCCATCGGATGCCTGGAAACCCAGCGGATCCGAATCACCCACGCTGTATTTGTTGTGGATGTTGGCCAGCCATGTCGGGCTGCCATACTTTGTGCTCTCCAGCACCGGCCCCTTGATCCAGGCTTGGCTTAGTTTCCAAGACACCAGCGATCGGGTTTACCGCTTGTACGCGCTCTCAAACGCCGGTTCGTTGTTTGCCCTGCTAAGCTATCCGTTTTTATTCGAACCCGTGTTTTCGGTTTCGACACAGTCCAGCCTGTGGTCGCTCTTGTTCTGTCTGTTCGTACTGGTCCAGGGCTACGTTGCGATCAGTTTGTTTCGGATCACGCCCGACGCCGATGAAGCTTCCGAGGCGACCGACCAGCAACCAGCCTCCATCAGCAGCGCCACCACGATCAGCGCGACAACACAGTTTGCTTGGATCGCATTGCCGGCACTCGCATCGGTGATGTTGCTGGTCGTGACCAATCATGTTTGCCAAGACATTGCGGTGGTCCCGTTTCTGTGGGTGTTGCCGCTGAGTCTGTATCTGGCAAGCTTCATCATCTGTTTCGATTCGCCACAGTGGTATCGGCCCAAACCCATCGCGGCAGTCACTTTGGTGGCACTGGCGATGATCCAAGGCAAGACGCTACTGCCGGGCAGCATCCAATTGATCGCCGAAGCCTGCTGCTACATGGTGATGCTGTTGGGAGCCTGTTTGCTATGTCACGGTGAAGTCGCGCGATTGAAGCCCAGCACCAACCAATTGACAAAATACTATGCGATGCTGTCTGCCGGCGGCGCACTCGGTGGCGTGATCGTTGCGATCCTGTGCCCGCTGCTGCTGAACAATCATGCAGAACTACCGTTCTTCGTTTCGCTGGTCACCGCACTGACGTTTCTACTGTTCTTTGCCTGCAAGACCTGGCAACGCACGGAATACGATTGGGCATCCGCCGCACGACTCAAGTACGGTGCATTGGTGTTGCTGGTCGCCCCGATCGTGACCATGGCGTTTGTGTCCCAGAATCGTACCATCGCATCACAACGCAATTTTTTTGGTGTTCTCACCGTTCGCGAAAAACCACTCGGAATCTGCTTGGTCCACGGCAGCACGCTGCATGGCATGCAGCGTCATTCGCCGCATCAATCACAACCGACGACCTATTACGGACACGAAAGCGGCATCGGTCACGTGATCAAAGACATGCAACGTCAAAGTGACTCGCTGCACATCGGTGTCGTCGGACTCGGTTGTGGTGTTCTGACCAGCTACGGTCGTCCGAGCGACGAATTTGAACTGATCGAAATCAATCCCGCGGTGGTCGAAATCGCCGACCAGTACTTTACGTTCATGAAAGATTGCCCATCCAAAATGACACAGCATCTTGGCGATGGGCGATTGGTTTTGGAACGATTGACCGACATCCGCTTTGACCTGCTGGTCCTGGATGCCTTCAGCAGCGATGCGATCCCGGCGCATTTGCTGACGCGAGAATCGATGGCGTTGTATCGCGATCGCTTGGCCGCCGACGGCGTGTTGGCGATCCACACCTCCAATAACCATCTGGAACTCTCGCCCCTGGTGCATCACCTAAGCGACGATGCGGGACTCGAAAGCCGGATGGTCGAGGGGGTCGGGGACGAGTCGATCGGCACCACACACTCGACTTGGATGATCATCGCCAAACGAGGTCACAACGTGTTCGACGCTCCGGTGCTGGCCGACGCCCAGCAGGCGGACCCAGAATTGCTGCGCCATGCCCCGCTTTGGACCGATCAGCACCACAATTTGGTGAGCGTGCTGCGTTTCTGGCAGTAGCGGTCGTGCAGCTTCGCGTGCCACCCATTGGGAGAGGTCGCGACCAGAGTCACGATCTTTGCCACACGGTTTTCCACGGTTGTGGCTGCTGGCGTGCCGCAGCGGGTTCAGGCGACCACACGAAGTCAGATTTTTTGCCGATCTGACTTGAATCCGGCCGCCGAGATTTGCTAACGTCGCCGACAGTGCCCCGGGATCGCACAAAAAGTTTGTGAAAGGACTGGACTGTCCGCGACCAGCTTGCCGAAGACTTTAATGTTTCCGCTTGCTACGCGCTGGCAAAAGTCTCTTCAAAGCTGTACGGATTGCATCCTGGGACACGGATCGCGGCGCTGACGGTCGATGCGGAAATGACTGAGTCGAGGGGTGTTTGTTCACCTGATTTCGACCTGGTCCGGCCTACGTCGCCCCAATTTCCTGATTGCTATCACGCCATCGATTGGATTAATCGGTGGTTCGGTCGTGATCGGAACATCCAAAATGTCTCCGGAGCAGTGCTCAAATGCAGATTTATGGCCCATTTCGGGTATCCACCACGCAATCCGCTTCCAACGTCCAATCGACCTCAAAAATCGAACGTGGATCGAGCGTTTCACAGACAAACGAAACCGCATCGACATCCAGCGGCGCCCCCGTCGACCAGCTCGACCTAAGCCAAGCGGCCACCTCGACCAATCGGATCGATGGTCATTCAGCGGTTGCCGGTGAGGGCATTCGATTTGAACGAGTCGCTGAGATTCGCCGCCAAATCGCCGACGGATCTTACGATTCACCCGAGCGAATGGACGCCGCCTTGGATCGTTTCCTCGATCTGTTGGGCTAAATCACCAGCTGTCGTCATTCCTTCCGCAATTTGCGAACCGCTGCAGTTGGCGCAGCCAAGGACGATAGGCACGCAGCGGCGTGCCTGGTGAAGGGTCTGCCGGACTGGTGAGCCCGCGGGCGACAATCATTCGCCGGTCGTGTAAACTCTGTTCAAAGACCAAACGCTGACCAGTCGCCCCGTTTTGTGTGTGCGGCTGGTCGTTCCATTGCCAACACTGAAGCCCCCGCATCCGCTGATTTGTCGAACTCGACTTCCGAAACGTCCGCTTCGAATTCTGACCCGGTGACGACAAAGGTCGAACCGCTAGAGGTCTCGCTGTCCCCGCAGGACCGTTTTAGCGAGTATTTGCAATCACGCGGTCTGCGGCAAACCAGCCAGCGAAAATTCTTGATCGATCAGGTGTTCAGCCAACATGATCACTTTGATGCCGAGGAATTGATCGAGCGATTGCCGCGTCGTGGCGAACCCAACTACGTCAGCACCGCAACGGTCTATCGGACGCTGCGTGAATGCGTCGACGCCGGGCTGCTGAATAGTTTTCAACTGGACGGCCGTACGGTCTACGACCACGATTATGGCTACCCCCAGCACGACCATTTGTACTGCACCCGCTGTCGCAAGTTGCTGGAATTCCAAAGCGACGAATTGATCGCAATTCGAGATCAAACCGCGGCCATGCACGGGTTTCGCGTCGACAGTCACCGGATGATCATCAGCGGCACCTGCCGTGAATGCTCGCGGCGGCGGCGCAAGAAACGCAAGCAAGACCTGGTCTAAACCGCGTCGGCGATCTGCTTCAGAATCGCTGCAAACACAGGCTCATTCTTGTCGAAATCTCGACTCTCGGCCTGAATTTGGATCATCAACACCTCGTCGTCTTCGCTTCGCTGCGGACGTGGCAAGATCACGATTCGACTGACGATCAATAGATCCAAGTAGTAAAACCGCACGTCTGTCACCGCAGTCTCCGCGGGCAACACCGGCAACTGAATCTGCTCGCGTTCCACTTCTTCGTAGTCGGCGGCGATCGTGCGGACGATGCCTTCGATCAATTCTTCGACCGCCCCGGCCCGTGTCGATTCGATCGCCATGAATCCGCCGCCGGGAATATCCAGCGTCATGCCCTGATCCCCCTCCTCGGGCTCGCGTGGGGCGATCGTCCAATTGTCGGGGTACAGGAACCGGACTCCGAAAGAATCAAACTGGGCTGGCATTTTTTTGGCAGATCAAAACGGGACGGGGACAGACGAGATTGCGTTGAGACGCATTTCGCTGGTATTTGTCGGTTCTGTCAATGCGTGGTTTGGTTCAATGATTAGATCTGGAAACGAAAACACCGATCGGAAGATGATGTCAGCGAGCCAGCCAAACCGTTTCCCACGACGCTCACGCGGATCGATTTTGATGCCAGCGGTCGTGTTGATCGGCTTGTTGGCCGCGTCGGGCGGTTGCCGAGCGATCAGTCGTATCGGCGAAAGTCGACAAAGTCTGACGGCGCGAAAAATGTCACGCCAAGGCATGCAGGCAATGCATCACGGCCACTGGGATGCAGCGGAACAACTGTTCAGCGACGCGTTGACGATCTCCGACGCCGATGACCGCGCCCACCGCGGGTTGTCCGAAGCCTACTGGAAACGGGACCAGCGTGAGTCGGCGATCACCCACATGGAAAAGGCAGTGCAACTAAGCGCCGCAGATCCACGTTTGGTCGGTCGCCTGGGGCAAATGTATTTGCAAGTTGGCCGATTGGACGACGCCCAGCGACAAAGTGAAATCGCATTGGCGGCCGAGCGCAATTCCGCCGAGATCTGGGCACTGCGCGGCGATTGCCTGAAGGAAAGCGGCGATCACGAACAGGCGTTGGCAGCCTATCATCGTGCCCTGGCGATTCAACCGGACTTTGTGGATGCGAAACTGCAAATCGCCGAACTGTACCTGAACAATGATCAGTATGACCGCCTGTTGGCGACGCTGGACCAAATTGATTCCAGTGGTGACGAATCAATCGTGCCGACACGGGTTCACATGCTGCGTGGCATTGCGATGCGAAATCTAGACCGTCCTGAACTGGCGGTGGAGCATTTTGCCAAAGCATCCAAAAGTGATCCCACACGCGCCGAACCTCACCTGCAACTCGCGGCAATCGAACTGGAAAATGGAAAACCGGATTCCGCCAGTCTCTCGATCGCCCGCGCAATGGAACTCGATCGCGAACTGGTCGAAACCAGTGGCTGGTCGGCCTACCTGATGACACCCGAGCAGTTAATCGCCATCGATCCCGATCCACCCGCCGCCGCCCGCCGCTAGCTCACAACGTGAGGCGATTGTTCAACCT
>NZ_JAMYFE010000172.1 GCF_024129865.1 Stieleria tagensis
TGCGATGCCTGTCAGAACCCATCGCACACAGTGCGAATGACGAGGACAGCTGCAAAGGTCGATTTTGGCAGGGAAGATTCTCGACACAACTCTTGCTCGACGATGCGGCAATCCTGGCTGGCGTCACGCACGTAGATGTGGGCGCTACCAACACCGATGCAAAAAAGGGCACTGACGGTCGCGCACTCACAGGGCTTGCCGATCGCAAGGCTGCATTAAACGGTTCAGATCGGCAGATTAGCCAAGCGATTACACTCGACGACACTTTTCTCGAAACAGCTCAATCGCGTTTGTCTGCATCGACGCAGGTCAGTCTCTCTTCGGAGGACTACGTAACCCTCGCAGAGTGGACGAAGCGACGCATCGACAAACGCGTGCGAACTAGTGTCCCGGCTTCGTCAGCCGAAGTATTGAAAGCACTGCAACTTGACGCCGATCAGTGGTGCAAACTGATCGGGTCTTTCAGCAAGGTCTTCAAACGTGCTGCCGGCACACCACAAAGCCTTAAACGAGAAGCGAAAAAGCGTGGACAACGAAGAATGAACGCCCCCGGCAATCCGCTCTCTTCGTAACCAAGAACCGGCACAGTTGGGCGATCATCGCGACGGACGCGGAACCGGTCCCAACAATCGCCGACCGAAACTTTTGGCGATCGCGAGCAATCGTTGTGTAATGGATTTTTCACAAGTCCATTCGATTGTTTCCGTCGAAGCCCCCATGTCAGATCGAAACCAACCCAGCAAAGCCGGTGGCATAGACCACTTCTTTAACCGCCACCGCATGCAGCATCCGAATTGGAGATGGATTTCCGCAAACCAGAGAGCGATGGGAAAGCTGGGCGTTCGGCACAATGACGCAATGGTTCAGCAGTTGCGTGAATGCCTGTTCGGCAGAAGCTCCGAGATTCGAGTGGTGCCGACTGGACATGGCATCGGGCTCAAGGAAATCACCAGCATCTACAACAGCCCCGTACAGCGACTATGCGTCGAGGCAAGAGTCCTCGCCTACCGAGAGATCGAAATTGCTGCGACGGCTGCTGGATTGCCACGTGAGACGATGCGGGCGTATTGTGAAGTCTTCTTCGACGTGTCGGATTGGATCGATGCCAAGGCCGCGATCCAGAACCATATCGTGCGTCGAACAGATCAGCCCAGCTTTCCTCTCCGCGAGAAGCTGTACCAGTTCGCCTACGCCGGCGGCCCAACCGTTGCCGAACACTGGATTTCGCATCTTCCACATCTCGGCGCCGGGATAGCTCACGATCTCTCAACGATCGAAGGAATCGAACGCGAACGCATCGAATTGCATATTTCTTCGATTGATCGATTTCACCTGCCTGGAAACGCCAAATTCCATGACACCTACCAGCGCGTGGTAGAGGAAACACCCCGACACACCGGATTCTCGGACCTCATCTCCGACCATGCCGCCAGCGCTCTGTGTGCTCATCTTGGGGATGACGATCTACGGTCACAACCGATGGAAAGCTCCATGCAGCAATTGACCGTCAAACGCACGCTTGTGACAAAGCCACGCCAGGCTGCATAGTCTTCCACCGCCAGGAGAATGTAGATGTCAGTCGAAACTCGCACAGTCGGGAATTCCACCTACGTGACCGAAACCCGTCGGGTCGATGGAAAAGTGAAGAAAGA
>NZ_JAMYFE010000173.1 GCF_024129865.1 Stieleria tagensis
GCCTCAGATGTCTCCGTTGCATGACTCTCAATTTCAGTACGCCGTTTGCCTGTATCGGAACTCGTGAATCGGCTCGCCTGAGTTGCGTCACTGACCTGCACGTACACGAGCTTAAGTGGAACCGGGAACAACAATTCCTGTAGCTCGCGTAACACGTCAATGTGACGAACACCATCTACGACGACTCGCGATCCAGGTGTCCATCCCGCCGCGTTCAAGACCTTCGTGCAGAACGGCTTGACTCCGGCGTCGATAAACTCTTGGCCGACACTCTGCAAGATCACGCGATCCGAGCAGTCGAGTCCGCGTGACTCAGTTTCCCCTCTAACGAAATCGCCGAACGACGCAAAGGGCAGCGATAACTCCGTGGCAACCCTTCGCGCTAATGTCGTTTTGCCGCTCTTTATCCGCCCCGAAAACGCAACTGCCGATTCTACTCCTCCCATAACATTAGCTGCTTTGAACGACGTCGGAGAACGACCCAGCCACGCCGATCTTTCTTCTCGATCGTGAACGGTTGAATTCGTGTGACATGGTCAATTTGCATCAGCGTGGCAAAGGCTGCATCGGTGCGCTCAGCCCAGAATGATTCACTTTCCACTCGCATCGCAGATCCAAAAAGCGAACGTATCTGGTTCAACGATTCGGGATCGAGCACGTACGACCAAACCGTGGAAACCCGACACAAACCTACGACTGGACCGGCAGCCTCCTTGACCAAGACAATGTCGCCTTTTGAAACCGATCCAAAGGGATCACATTGGTTAAGCGAAAAACGAGATTCGATCGTTTTGGTCCCGTCAAGAACGTAGCCGAGAAATGGTTCAACGAAGACGCCCAAGTGCGCAGAGACTGCCGGTGGCGGGCGGAACAAATTCTCATCAAGGTACTCAGCCCATTGCTTGTCGTCGGCGACTGCTCGTCTGCCCTGTTCAAGTGCGAATTGCTTCATGACACGATGCATGGGGTATAGCACCCTCGGTCGCGTTCCAGCTTCTCGTGCTTTGCGAGCGATACAAGTTGTCGAACCGCCTCAAATTCGTGATGCGGACCGCCTTCGCTCAAATCGACACTGGCCCGACGTGGCGAGGAAATCAGGCGAGAGAACAATTTGTACAATTGCGTGGGGCCTTCGCAACCGAAGACCCGATTTCCAGACGTCCAAACATCGACAGCAGGCCGTACGGGATCTGTCCTGCTGACCGAACTGAGTACGTCGCCTTTGACAATCGTGTCGAGACGCAGGTCAACCAGTCCAAACGCACGCCTGCGTTTGAAGCGGAAACGCGTCCCAAGACATACCGCCTCATCCCATTCGCATTTACTGGTGTTCGGGGGTCGTGACACACGCCGCCGCTGTTGAATTTCGAAAACTGCTAGAGTTCCACGCCGCCAAGACCCTAACTCACAATAGATTCCGGCGTTGTGAAGCGAGTTGAGCTCAAAATGCGGGGTCATGTATGGAAGACATCCCTCTGATAAATGAACAAGGTTCATGCCGAGTCGCTCTCCCCATTCCAACACACAACTCCGTTCCAGAGTCACATTTGGTCTTGTTCCAAGGGGTGGTAGGACGAGGACTACGAAGCCATTCACGTGAACAAGCTGAGAAGCCATCCACATAAACGCCTTGTACTCGTCTTCGTACCAAGGCGGATCCATCACGATAACATCGAACTGACTACTGGGAGGAAAATCACGAAAACAGTCAAGCCGATCTACATTCAGAAGACCGATCGACTTGAAGAAGTTGATCGAGGCATCGCAACGATCGAAATAATGGGAATTTGAGCTCGAACGCGATTTATTTAGGTTTGCGAACACACTTGGCGTACCGAGACATGCGATACGCTTTCCCAGCGATTGGGAAATGCGACTGAGTGCCCGCGTTGCCGTCGGTGCAAAACGCCAGTCAAAGTCAACTGGATGGGGCACGGGCAGCTTATCTTGCGATATGCCGTTCGTCTTTAGAGATCTCCTCTTCGCATCCTGCAAAAGTGGCAGCGTCGTCTTCGCCGAAACGATTCCGTTTGCCGAGAGCCGGGTGAGTGAATTCATGACGTTTAGCGGATACACGCCCGGCAGCGCACTCACCAACGTGCGGAATAAGTGGGGACGTGATCGGATTGCGACCTCGACCCAACCGTCGACCGTCTGTTCAAAATTCGAGTTGCGTTTCCCAATATGGATCACGATGCGACCTCGCTCCGAGGTTGAATATCACAGATATTTAATGCCATTTCTGCGGACGAGAATCTTTTTGACAATTCGTTCTTCCACGCATCTATTGCGACGGATTGGTTCTCGATTGCATCCCGATGAACTGCCGTCATCCTGTCTGAAACCGGCGTAAATGATCGTATTTCAAGTGGGATGACACGAAGCGGTAGATTTACAGCGAGAGACTGAAGCTTGTCGACAAAGCGTCCCATTTTCCTGGCAAGATCGGTGCGGCTGGGTGTCGTGAAAGTAGCGTATCCGTAGACATCAATTTGAGTTTGTAGGTAGCGGTCGCACAGACCAAACTGCCTGTCGAGCAAGCTTCCTTCCGCTCGTGTGTTGAATTCAAACGATTCATTATCGAATCCCTTAAAACAAAGAACTTTCCCGTAGTTGCGGTAACCCTCTACGACTTCCCGTTCTGCTTCAGACAAATACCGCCAAAAAAAGTCGTTGCTCAGGTTGTCGTCCGACCACAAATACACTTCATCTTGCAGTCCCCGAGCTTGCAGTTCCTCCATCATCCACGGCACCCACTCTGGCACCAAATCCGGCTGTCCTCCCGTCAAGTCAATAACCGACGGTCGATCATCCACTTCAAGGTAGCGATCAATCAATTCGCCGGCGGAGACCCACTCTGCTTTGCTCGGGTCGCCATTCAACAATGAAAATGGAACGTAGCAATACCAACAACGCCAATTGCAAGACGCATTCTGAAAAACCTGCGCTCGAATGCTGTCGTGCGGCG
Organism: Stieleria tagensis; assembly: GCF_024129865.1. GTDB lineage: Bacteria > Planctomycetota > Planctomycetia > Pirellulales > Pirellulaceae > Stieleria > Stieleria tagensis. The sequence goes on from NZ_JAMYFE010000173.1 coordinate 2,969, forward strand.
AAAGATTCAGCGCTCGACTGGCTGGGTCAATCGGCAATGGATTGGCTGGCCAGCCGATAGGCGTGTCGCGTTTGAAGTGCCGAATCCGCCCCAGGCCACCGCAGTTGGCGGGCACCGTGAAATCGTTTTCTTGCTCACTGCCCCCAAGACGGGTGATGAGCAATCTTCGATTCGCAGTATCCAAGGACTTTGCGCGAAGCGCCGATGAGAACTTGTCAGTATCAATCAATCCGTGCATCGAAAACTACTTGTTCTTTCGGATTGCTGGAACGTGTTTAGGCTCGTCTGCTAAGTCGGGAAATCGTTCATCGAGATACATCATTGCGAGTTCAGCCAAATACTGAATCTCATCATCCTTGAGCGCTCGCGATGCCGGGATGTCGTGCCAATACTCGACACATTTTCGGCAGCAAGACGCGGTTGCGTGCTGGGCGTAATGAATCGGATTGCCTGATCCTTCCATCGGGGTTTGCCGACCGTCGTACGGATTGTTTGGCGAACCGATAGAGCTTCGAATGCGCGATCGAACGGCAAGGCGCAAGTTCGTCCGGCCTTTCCGATTCGCGTAGTTCTCTGCTCGCTGGTCAATTTCGATGTGCCAAAAGTGGTGGCGAATTAGTTCGTGCTTAAGCGATTCAAACGTGTACTCGATATCCGATTCGTCGCGACTGTGAACGCGTTGCCAATCGACCAAATCAACTCCGCATTCGCGACAGACTCCAACTTGGTCCTCCTTTTTCATCTGCGACGTTGCTTTAAAGCAGTGCAGATCGTTGCCGCAGTCCGTATCGGTACATTTGACCTTCAACGGTTTGAGTGGCTCAATTCTTAGTTTTTCAAAGGCCATTAATCACCTCGTTGGGTTGGAGAGTGCTAGTAACAAAATTTCTCGATCGACGCTGTTAAGGCGTGAAAGATTGAGTCGGGAGATCAGCCAGTTGCGAGCGACTTCCCAAGGATCACTGTCATTGGATTGCAAGTTCGTTGCGGCTCCCCACCAATTGATATCTTGTAGAGATAAACGGAAGGCCATGTAGTTCGCCAACGAACCAACATCGACTTCTTCCATTTCTGAAACTGACTGAACAACAGACTTCAGACGCTTGATTTGACCGCCGGCCAAGTCGACACACATCTGGGCAAGATCCTCTGCTCGTCCGTCCAGCGCAACATCGCCAGCGAACGCCGTTGCTTCTTGTTCTTCGTCTGAGTCTCGTCGTTCTGGCGAGGACTCTGGAGCCTCGATGACTGTCCGCTCCGATTGTTCAGGTTCTTGCCCTGCATGGTAAAACTCGTGCAAGCAATCATTAAGCCAGCGTGCGACCGACTGAGTTTTTTGCTTCAGCACTACAACATTGCGGCCATCAGATCGCCAGAAGGCACCGTGAAATGCTCCACTGTCACTCAAGGGTAAAACAGGAACGCCACAATCCCAGAGGTATGAAAGCGACGACTCGAACGTAACTTCGCCATAGTTCGTTAGAATCTCTTCGCGACACTCATCTGAATCAACGGGAATCGGTCGAGGCTTTAGATCCGGCGTTGCTTGAAGAACTAACAGCGCAAGATAGTGTGCATAGACAGTGTAGGCACTCGCCTTCTTCTGATTGACACCCGACGGCAACTTAAACCGAGCCATACCGGCAGCCTCGGATCGTAAACTCAACGGCTTCCCACTCGCCAGTTCATCAACGTCCCAGCCGTAGATCCGTCCAATCATTGACGAAGCCATGCAAAAGTCTTCGTGCGTTGTGCTTCGCTGTGTAGGACGAAGCCGATCGGAAAGCTGTGGAGGGAAAACTCGATTCAACAAAAAATCAGGTTCGATTCCGGCGACCGCGACGCGCTCAATGAGCGAGGGAAGACTGTCTGGCGGGCTTGGAAGAAACACTTCTTTACGAACCGAGAGCCCCAATGCGGTTACAACATCTTGCAGTCGGGACATACTTGCTGATTGATAGTTCGTCGATTCATAACGTTGGACTTGCTGCTCCTTCATCTCCAGACGTTCCGCCAAATCCTTCTGACTAAGTCCAGAAGCAATCCTCGCCTTGACTAGCGCGTTTGGAAGCTCATCGAACGAACGAACCTCGATCACATGCCGTTGACCGGACCTAAGTTCGTCATATTCCTGCAATAGCTCGCGCAGTTCCTGAAGCTGGCTTTCCATTGCGTCTCTTTCGAGCTGTGCAAGCAACGGGTCTTTCGCCGTGTCTTTGTTCAACGCATCGAGTGCCGCTTCAAACTTGTCAGCTTGAGACTTCGTAATTCGGTATTGACGTTCGTTCTTAATCATCGCATTCACCCTGTTTCAAAGATCAAGGGCTACGATTCCCTTCTGGTTGCCGGTATTCTTGTCTACTTGAAAAAACTCCAAAAACGTTCGGCCTGCAGGTTCAGCAGGTTGGCTTGAGGGAAAAAACTCGCCTAAAAACTTCGCCTTTTGAGCCGCTCTCGCATTCGCGAAATCGAAAAACAGCGGCTCAAGTGATTTCAACAGAAGCAGATCAACGCCAAGAGGGTCCCACGCAACGTCGTAGTCGTTAGGGACCACCTTTGCTGTGACGAAACTGCCGTCGATGTAAATCCGCTTGCATCCAGCCTGACGCAGCGGAACCATCGCTGCGACCAATCCAGAAATCAGGCGACTTCGATGCGCGCTAATCCCAAACGCAACTGAAAACGATTTCCAGTCGGTTAGATGGATACCTGCGGGCAGGTTGTCGTCGCTGTTAAATGGAGGAATCATCTAACACAACAATATTGTTGTCTTGTGATTTCGTCAAGCTGGCGATACCAACTTTCGTCAAAACGGTCGAATTTCCTTGCCATTTCGCCATTGGTGTGATGTCGAGCCACGACTAAAACCCACCCGAATGGTGGATGGTGGCTTGATTCTTGAGTGAGGTCGCCTGCAAGGAGAACGGCGACGGTCGTTCATGGGCTTGGCAGTTGCTCCTCTGTTCGTTTCGTCGACCCGCCATCGTTCGACGAAGTTGGTGGAATGGAAAAGATCAGTTTGCGCTTCGAGATAGCAACGGCGAATCCAGAAATCAGTGCTCAGGCGTACGGGAGCTGGCATGCGAACTTAGAGCACTGCAGAAAGAAGCCCACGAGTCATTTCAGGCTCTTCTGCAGAAAGAATCGCCCGAGTTGTGATTGGCTTACGTCGGTTCACTGAGACTGTCGAACTGCAAAGGCAGATCGCCCGTCCTGGGTCGAGTCCGTTACTGGAGCGGCGTTAACGTACTTGACCTCACTGTACAGGTACGTGATGCCGTGCTATGCAAAATGCGATGGGAAATCCGGGGCGGGGAGAAGCGAACTCAACGACACTCATTTCGACCAATGTCCGGGGATCCAAATCCACCTCTGCTTGGCTCGCCGCCATTGCCAATGACCTTGAACCCAATGATCCTTGTCAAAGGGTTTCGGACCGCATGGCGGGTCCTTTTTGTCTGGTGGCTTCTTTGGTCTTGGTCGTTTAGAGATTGACATAACCGCACGGGGTAATCTGGGGGAGTGTCTGGTTGTACGATGTAATTTTGATTCATTCCGTGGGTATTTCACCAGCCGCGATTCAACGGCTCGAGATTACAACGAGAGGAGATGCCCATCACAACCCACGCACGTGCGGGAATAGGATTGCTTCAAAGCGACGCCTTCAGTGGAGAGGGTCGGGACAGCGCAACGTAATCCTCACCACAACCCACGCACGTTAGGGACCAGAATATTCTGTGTGATTGCTGCTCGCTCTCAATGTCGGGTGACCCACTAAGTATGGTTGAATCGAAACATTCGTACCCTCCGTCACACAGTTTCGGGGCATCGCAGGTTTGCGTGTCCCGAAGGGGCATTTCTCACACGTGGATTATTCGAGGCCGAGTACCATTCGGACGTACCGTTCCCGCGTGTCGTCCATCCGCTCATCTGCCACGGCATACAGTGCGGAAGGATCATTCATCAGCTCGTCGATCTCGGGGGCACGGCCCTCCTCGTAGGGCTCTGGCTCTGTGCCGGGAAAAGCGATGATCATCGGAGAGTCTTCCCGCCAGAACAGCCATGTCCCGTCATCGAACGACAGGCAACAAGTAATGTCGTCGTCGTGGTAAAGCGTTTGGGGTTTCATCTTTCGCTCCCCTCCTTGCGGCTACGATCGAGGACTCTTTTCACCTGGACCGGATTCCACTTGCGTCCCTGCCGGGTCGTGTGCCCTTCGGCGTCGAGAGCCGATGCAATCTGGCGGTACGACTTGCCAGCTTCCCGAAGCTCTCGGAGGTGTGGGGTCAGGACGGCGTAGGCATCACGGGCAAGCCGCTGGTTGGCGGCAACGCCTGCCCACTGCCCGCGTCTTGCTGCTTCCTGAGACAAGGGACGGCACTTGGGATGGTTGGACCCTAGCTTGCCGCCCCTGGCTTTGTAAGCCTTCAAAGCTTCTTTTGTCCGCATGCTAATTGCTTGAGCTTCCGCCTCTGCAACAGCGGCAAGCACATGAATAGTCAATTTCGAAGCACTCGGGTTATCGACCGCGAGGAAGTCAGTGCCGGACTCCATCAACGTTGCAGTGAACGCGACGTTGCGGGCAAGTCGGTCGAGCTTGGCGATAACTAGTGTCCCATTGATTCGCCTCGCATGGGCGAGTGCCTTTGTAAGTTGCGGTCTGTCGGCGCGCTTGCCAGTTTCGACTTCGGTGTACTCGAAGATGAGTTCCCCTTGGCTTGCGACGTAGTCTCGGACGGAGGCGGTTTGGGCTTCGAGTCCAAGACCGGATCGGCCTTGGCGGTCGGTGCTGACGCGGTAGTAGGCGATGAATTTCTTCATGATCAACGTCCTCCTTCAACGTCGGCGAATACTTCGATTGACCAGATCACCTCTGGGTCACTCTCAAGTCGCCCAGTCTCTTGGTCGATTGCGAACAGCCCGAACGAGAGGGTCGATTCGTCGATATCGATCAGTTTCACTTCACCCTCTTCGGTGCTGAAGTCTTGGTCGACCAGATGGTCGTGCAGTGATCGAAGCAGTTGACTGGTAACTTGGGCTCCGAGGGCGGTCTTCGTTGCGGTCTTCATGGTTTCTCCAATTGGGTGTTGCAGTTCTCGGGACGGGTGTCCCGAGTCGTGTAACAAAATTGGATCACGCTACGAAATTCTGGCACAAGAATATGCGGGCGTACATTGATTTGGGACGAACGAGACTTCCAATTGTCGGTAGTCCAAATCTAGGGGAAACCCGTCGAGCCGATCCCGTAGGGCTGGGGCCCGCAAATGCGTAGCAGCAGAGCATCAAGGAAAATTACCTCGAATTTTTCTGCATGGACGTAGCGAGTCTTGCTTGGTCATAGCCGGTCACAGCCGGTCAATTTGAAGGGGACACAAGCGTTCGCACCTGGAAGTTAGGGTGCCAAACCTTGACAAATTCGTTCGTCCCGGTATCGTATGAGAAGTGCTGACCCGCACTAATAGGTAATCTCTGCCCGGTTAACCGGTCCATCGCGACCGTGCTCTGTCCGTTCTGCTGTACTGCCTCCCGCTTGGGTCAGCGTAATATCTTCTTTGCGGGAGGCCCATCCTTGGCATGTCCAGTCTGGTGAGTCCCGCGTTACGCTTACCGGGAGAATTCTCCATGTCAGATTTTATGAATGCACGCCGGGACCATGATGGCGCCAGTAGGGATTACGACCATGCCCATTTCACGGATCTTGGACGGGCTCAGAACTACCACGACGTACTTGTTGAATTTGCGAAAGATTTTGGGATGCGACCCGAAAAATTCGAGCTACAGCAAGACCCGTGCGGCACCTATCACACCCGCGTTTATCGTGGTGCGTGTAAAGGTGAGCCGCGCGAGGAGACGCGGGTCGAATGGGGCAATACCCCCCGGGTCGTTCGCAATGGGCACGAGTGGAATGTCAACCACGAACACGACCTGCTGTCCATCTTGGGTCACATTTCCGCTCCATGGTCCAGCATCGAGGAATACCTGCCTGTTTTGATGCGTCTGTCTGCTGAGCATGACGCGGGCGAGGCTCTACCGGACTGGGAAGATTCCTGGGAAGAAATTTCCAAGATTATTGACGGCTAGCATCCTACAACACGTGGTTCGGAGGTAATGCGATGCTGCAAAATTCAACTGGCCCGGATTCGGGCCAAGGTACCAAACGGCCAACTTTGTTGGTCACTGCACGCGAGGTCGCCGACTTGATCGGCGTGACTGTTCGCACTGTAAATCGCTGGTACGAGACTGGCGAGATGCCAATCCCGGTGAAGACACCGGGGGGCGGCCATCGACGCTGGAAACGTCGGGACATCGAAATCTGGGTCGACGCTGGCTGCACCAAACGCGGCTGGCGAAGAGCCAAGGGAAATTAACCAAACTCAACGAGGAATGACTATGGATCAACAAGAAGCGTTGGTGCTGATCGACTTAATACGTGAAGTCACAGCGCCGTCGACACTTCGGAAGATGTCGCTCGAACGACTCGTCGAATTGAAATCGGCTGCTGGTCGGGCAGTCGCTGAATTGGACGCTGTCACTACGAAGATGCTCGTAAGTTCGGCGAAGGATTCGGAGGCATAGAATTGCATTCGATAGTGAGGGCGTGATGGAATGGATTCCTTCATGCCTTATCACTTTTGCACTCCACCACTATGAACAAGCTACCGAAAATTACCATCTGCCAACGACGAGGTAACCCACACTTCCGCTGGTACGTGGGCGGTAAGCCTCGGTACCGCAAGATCAAGAGCCTAGCAAACGTCGAGCAAGAGAAACTTGGTCTCGCCACCGAACTAGTCAATGGCACAACGAGATCTCGCGAGCGGCACCGGACACGCGACGAACACTTGAAAGACTGGAAGGCCGACATGGCGACGGTCTCGCCTGCGCAGGCTGACTTGACCTACAAGCGTGCAAAGCGAGTCCTCGATGAAGCCAAGATCACAAAGATTCTCGACATCTCGATCGCGAAAGTCAGGACCACCGTCCACGGAATGCGATGCTCAGTCAGGAATCCGAAGAAGAAGCTCGAGGACTACGCCCTGCTCTCGGAGCAATCCCGCAAGCATCACATGCGGGCCACGAAGCAGTTTTACAAGTGGCTCGAAGACGAAGGCAGAATCGACAAGAGCCCGATTAAATCGCTAAAGCTCAAAAAGGTCGTCGAGGAGCGAAACCCTAGGGACCGCCTCCAGCCCGATGAGCTTTCCGTCCTCGTCGAAGAGACTCGGAACTCTGTGCTGGTTCAGCGGGAACTGGACTTTGCGTTTTGATTTCCTAGCAGTTGGTCATTG
>NZ_JAMYFE010000174.1 GCF_024129865.1 Stieleria tagensis
GCTACGTCTAGTGCGATCGTTTTAGACGTACTGAAACTCGATCGGCGCGTCGATCTCCGGATGCAGACTCTGGTGCACCGGGCATTTTCGCGCCGCGGATTCCAGTCGGCTTCGCATCTCTGGATCATTGACTGCGGCGGCCGATAACGTGACCACGGTCCGCAAGCCGCCGATCCGACGCACCGGTTGTTGGATCATTTCTTTGCTGACACTCACCTGGGCATCTTTCAAGTCCAAGTCGTGTCGCTGGGCAACCAACCCCATGATCGTCAGCACACAAGTCCCTAGCGCTGTCGCCACCAGATCGGTGGGGGAAAATGAGGTTCCGTTGCCACCATTATCAACCGGCGCATCGGTGTTCAATGTGTTTCCGCTGGGGCCATGCGTCGCGGTGCAACCGAGCTGGCCTGTGTAAACGGCTTTGATTTCAACCGCCATGTTTTTGATTCCTAGCAAAGGGATGGAAGCGTTCTCGCCGGGAGCAGTCTAGCTCAGCGGCAATCCAGTCGGCCACGTCGGTGCAAATGGACCGGTCGGACGACAATTCGAAAAAAATCTCAAAAACCGGATCGAAATGCCGAGCACCTAATTAGCGTTAGGTGACTCTTAGGGTGACGCACGCCGCGTTGTCTATTTTTAAAACCTTTGCCAGGATCGGTCCGATTCGGGTCGACGCGGAGAGAGTCGGCCTGATATTTGTTCGCCCCTGCAAAATTTCCATTTTTGTTTGTCACTTCTGCCGCAGCAATTCGCTTTAGCGAACAACCGCTTTTCGAATTCTGCTGTATCGGAGATATGCCCGATGGCCACGACGCAAGTACTTGATTCCCGCGGATTGTTGATGATCCGCCGAATCGACTCGGTTTTGATCACTCACCCAGAACTGAGTGATCACCGTGATGACATTGAGATCTCGTTGGAAGGCTCACGCATCGTCTTGCGAGGCCAGTTGCCGAGCGTTGCGCTCAAGCAAGCCCTGGTGCCGGCGATCCGCCAAGCCGGTGTGCTTGGACAGATCTGCAACTGTGTCGAAATCCACTGATCGGTGCCAGCACCCGAAATCCCTCGCTCAC
>NZ_JAMYFE010000175.1 GCF_024129865.1 Stieleria tagensis
GCTCGAATCCAGGCGGCACAACACCAAGGACAAAGAGCTTGCCGTCCTGCCGCTGAACCGCAAAATGGTCGAAGATTTGAAGCTATGGATTGCTGACCGGGAGGGGCAGCTATTCCCGGACTTCGAGATTAAGCGGACGAGCAAGATGATCAAGCGAGACCTAGTGGCGGCTGGCTTGCCAGTGCGAACCGAATCTGGGACTCGGTGCTTCCACTCGCTGAGGAACACTTACATTTTGGGCCTTTTCGATGCGGGCAGGAATGTCGCGCAAGTGCAGCGTCTGGCGAGGCACTCGGACCCAAGGCTGACAATGAAGTACGCGAAGCCCCGCAGCGACGAGTGGGACCTGGTCGATGACCTGGATTATCCCGGTAACAACGCCTGACCGAGTACTAAACCGAGTACTTGCGGTGTGGGCTTGGTCACGAGGGTCGTTTGACCCCGTAAAAGAAAGTACACCCCAGAGGATTCGAACCTCTAACCTTCGGTTCCGTAGTTCAAATTCTGAGATCGGTCTTTCATGCTGAAAAACCCTGTTTCTTGCTATCTCCAATGGTACAGCAGTGCAACGGCTTGGTACAAGCGGTTGCGAGCAATTGCGGTATCGAGTTGTTCGGTATTAATCGGTAGATAACCTTTGGCCTTCGGTCACGATTGCCAGCGGTCGCAGGGTATACCGAAAAAATCTTGCCATCGATGCCAAATGGCTCGCCGGCGTAGAGCCTTCGGACTTGGTTTGCTGTTTCCAGATGTTGTAGATCGGCGTTTCGAAGTCGGTCTCATGGTTCGCCGCGTTCTGGTCAGTTTTATTCAATTCGGCAATGTTGCCATTTGGAATAACTTTCGCGATCTCAGGCTGTGACAGTCCAACCAATCTGGCGATTTCTGATTGGCTGTATCCCGCCAACCACAGGTCAAAAATCTTCTGTTTGCGGTGCTCCTTTGCATCCTTGTCGATGCGAGAAAGCCAACTGCGGACAGTTCGCTCGCTCACGCTTAACACCTTCGATAGGTGCTTCGATCATCGACACAACCGCTCATCGCTCCATTGCTCACGCATCCGCGCCGTCTCCCGTTCAATGTCCGTTGGCGTCGGAATGAAATCGGTGTATCTTCGGCTGGTGCGATGTCGGAATAGATGCCTGGGCAAACCAACCAGCCGACAGGCATCATCGGCGGGCAATCCACGGTTTACTAGCTGGTTCGCTTCCAAGAACGCCGTGTCAGGGTCGATAACGTGGGATTTCACGGCTTTTCGGTCGGCCCTTGAAAAATCATTTTGCTGCACGCGGCGACAGAAAAGGCCAACGATAGGTCGCCGCCGTGACCTGCCCAGAAAAAAGGCACCCCCGGGGGTGTCATCCCTCGCCTGCCTTCTTGCGTCCGCGTCTGGGCTTCCTGGGCGGCTCTGTAGCCGCTTTGGGTATCGTGTCCGCCTCATCGGTCGGCGGTTGTGCTGGGTCGCTCTGTGCGTCCCTTATGTCATCGTCAGGGGATTCATCGTCGGCCGGCAAGTACTCACTGAACCCACGGTCAATCATCAACTGACGTTGGTCGGCTGTTAGTTTGCTCGATCGCTGGATGCGGGCCGGGCTTTGCCCTGGTGCAACCCACAACGTTTCGTCGCTCATAGAACCTGCCGATGCTGATAGAAGTCACCCCCGCGCCATGGTGTGACCCACGGCGCGAGGGTAGACAGGAGACACACCTACGATGTGATTCCAGATAGGTTGTGA
>NZ_JAMYFE010000176.1 GCF_024129865.1 Stieleria tagensis
GATTTAGCGGTATTGGGCTAGCGCCAAGCGGCTGATGCTGCTGTCCTTCGATTGCAATGGCATTGGTGTGACCGGCGGCGTGGAAGGTCCAGGCGTCGAGGACGCTTTCGCAGAGAATGATTTCATCGAAGGTTGAAAGCGCGGTTGCGTTGAAAGTTCCGTTGCCGATGGTCACCCGCGGCTCGGGTTTGTTCTTTTTGTCGATGCGTTCGCCGTAGATGCCGGTGACGTTGCCTTCGGTGTCAGTCAGTGGCAACGTGATGAAGCCACGTAGTGTTTCACGTCCGTTGGGCTTGAGAATGCCAACTTGTTTGAGCTTGGTACGGATCTCGCGACCGAGTTTGAATTGTTTGTCAGGGATCTGCTTGCCGAGCGATCGATCGGAGTAGCCGACACGAAGCATTGAATCCGCTGAGAGGCAGTGCTTGGTGAGGAAGTCGTGGGCGTTTTCATTTAGATGTTGGGCGTAGAAATCCGTGACGGTTGCTAGTGGGTTATCGAGTAGACGCTGCGTGAATGTATTCTGATTCATTGTTTCGATTCCTATGGTCTGAAGGCTAATGTCTGTTCGCTATGGACAGACCGGTGGCCCGGCCCTTGCTGGGGGTTTGTTTTTGGTTGGGAATAACTCAGGTGGAGATGTGGCGTCGGTTTGCCGCGTCGGGTCCGCGAAAGCTGCGCACCTGTCGGCTGTCGTTGGCGGTCGAGAGCCTTCAAGGTGCAGAGGCAAAACGTCGTTATCGCCTCACGGATCGGCCGGCCTCCATGACGCGACAGCTTTCGCTTACTGTCAAGCGACGGAATCGGCCAACCGCTGCGAATGTAGAAAACCGCTTTGGAATCAATCGTTAAAGTCAACGCACTTGGTGTTAACGATCGCACGTTGGTTTTTTGTCTGTCGCCTTCTCTCGGACTGCCACCGGAGGGTCACGGGTGACGGCGTCAGTCCGGCTCGGCGAAAGCCAAAAAACATGGCCGAGAGTTGGATGCGGGCTTTTGACGCGAATTCACGGGTGCTGGAGTTCGGTAGGCCCGTGACTACCGGGGAGCCTGACGGAGCTTCAAAGGGCTTTGGCCGGACAGACAAGCTGCCGGATGATGGTTGATGGAGTGTCCCGTTCCC
>NZ_JAMYFE010000177.1 GCF_024129865.1 Stieleria tagensis
CAATGACCAACTGCTAGGAAACCAAAACGCAAAGTCCAGTTCCCGCTGAACCAGCACAGGGGCGATCGGCATTGTCCTCAGTGCAGTGGCAGCAAACGAATCGACTTCAACGAGAAAGCTTCGAAGTTGTTGTTGCCAGGCGTTGAATACTACCAAGTTGTTTTTACTCTTCCGAGTGAACTCTCCGAATTGGCGCTGGCCAACCAAAAAGAGATGTCAGAGCTGCTTGCCACGTCGGCTTGGAAGAGTCTTTCGAAAAACATCAAAGACGAACAAGGCTACGAGCCCGCTGGGATCAGTGTGCTGCACACATGGAATCAGAAGCTAGAAGCGCACTGGCATGTGCATCTGCTGGTTCCCGGCGAAGGCCCCGGGATTACGACACAAGCTTGGACGCGGGCCGCAGCGCCGCCAGATGCAAAGAACTCCGACGGCTACTACTTGGTCGATGTCGAGCGACTTCGAGAAATATATCGCAAACGAGCGATTGCCAAATTGCGTCGTCTTCGTGCGTCAGGCAAGTTGAAGTTCGGTGGCAAGTTCGAGTCTCTTCGGAGCAGCGAGAACTGGGAGGTGTTCGTCAAGAATTTAGAATCGAAATCATGGGCGGCTCATATTCAACCGCCGCCGAAAGAGACAAGCCATGCCAGCGAAGTCGTCAATTATCTGACACGGTACTTGACCGGTGGTCCGATCAGCAACCATCGCATCGTCGCCGCAGATCGCAAGCAAGTGACTTTCATGGCGCGTGAAGGGAAGCGGGTGGGCGGTGAACGGCAGCAAGTTCCGATCACACTCAAGATCGGCGACTTCGTCCGTCGCTGGTGCCTGCACATCCAGCCAGAGCAGTTGACCAAGACTCGGTACTTCGGTGGCTGGAGCAATCAGCTTCGCGAAGCCTACATGTCGCATTGCCGAGAAACTCTGGCATCATCGGATCCGTTGACCACGCCTGAAGCCGCTGATCGGGAGTCTGAGTTGGAAGATCCCGTGTATGCGTGCCCACACTGTGGCAGTGACCGGTTGAAGTTGGTCTCTCAGACGGCACGCCCCAGTTGGCGTGATCTATTTCGGCGTGAGGATCAGCGATGTCCGTCGTGGTATGCGGAGCTTCAGTTGCAGGAGTTCCGACAGCATTGGGACGAGGCAATGGGTGCGGGATATACCGATTGGTACC
>NZ_JAMYFE010000178.1 GCF_024129865.1 Stieleria tagensis
TGAGGTGGCCTGGGTTTTGGGGGCCACGCGTCCTCTTATTTTCAGCAGGGGACGGTTGATTCAAAACAGCTTGGCGAGAGATAGCCGAGCGATGAGTGAAGTCGCGATGTGTTGTAGTAGTCGATGAACTCAGTCAGTTCTTTCAGGGCATCGCGATAGCTTTCGTATTCGGTCATTTGAAGCTCGGTCTTGATCGTTCCAAAGCAACTTTCCATGAAAGCGTTGTCGTAACAGTCGCCGGATCGACTCATGCTTTGCCGCATCGAACTGCGCTCAATGATCGCTCGGTACTTCTTGCTGGCGTACTGTCCGCCGCGGTCGGTGTGATGGATTAGCCCTTCAGACGGTTGGCGATTCCCAATCGCTTGCCGGAGCGTTTTGATGACTAATTCTTCTGTCATATTCATGTTCATCGACCAGCCAACGATACGTCGAGAGAATCGATCCATGAGTGTTGCCAAATACGCGAAGCCGTTCCGCACGATGGGGATGTAAGTGATATCGCCAACCCACAACTCATTGACTGAGACTGGTTCAGATCGATCGAGAAGTAAGTTCTCGTTGTAGCCCAGTGTGTGCCGGCTTTCCGTCGTTCGTGGCTTGAACGATTTCGGCTGAAGTGCCGAAAGACCAGCAATTTGCAGTAGTTTAGCCACTCTTTCGCGGCCGCAGTCGATACCTTGAATCTTCAAATCCGCTGCGATGCGCCGGGCGCCGTATCGTCTTCGATGTCGATGAAACGTCGCAATCACCATGGGAAAGATATCCATATCACTTTGCTCCCTTTGAGTAGGTGGTTGGCTTTGGAATCGCTGAAAAGCGGATCGTGAGAATCCGAGAAATTCTCCGACTTCTCGCTCCGATGCGGTTCCCTCGGCAATGATTTTATGGGCCGCCTGGTAAAGTCGACTCACTCGCTTCGGCCGAAAATAATCAAAGCTTTTTTTAAAACGTCACGCTCTCGCTCAACACGTCGAAGCTCAGCTTCGAGCTCGGCGACGCGACCATCGAGGACTTCACCGACAGGCCCGGCCGACTCGACCTGCTGCTTCTTCCATCGGTAAAGCAGGTTCGTTCCAGAGATGCCCAGACGCTGCACGATCGAAGAAGCCGAGTGGCCGTCGAGCAGCATGGCGACAGCGTCACGCTTGAATTCATCAGTGTAGGTGCGACGATCTGGCGTCGACATCGGCTTGGTCTTCCGTGGCATTTCAGGCTCCTTGAGTTCCTTTCATTTTAAGGACTCGCGTGGCCCCCAAAACCCAGGCCACCTCA
>NZ_JAMYFE010000179.1 GCF_024129865.1 Stieleria tagensis
GGTTACTGTGAGATCCACCCCGGAGCAACTTCCAGCGTCGGCCAAGACTGCTCGTAACCAAAGGATGTAACGGATCGGCGGAATCCGGTCTGGAACTGTGGTCCACGTCCTTCGCCGCCGACTCGTTAATCCCAATCGTTCCCCGACTGAAAATTTGGCTCTGACTCGCGTTCTTACTGTGACTGAATTTCGGCATTATTCTGAATTGCCTCCCGCGTGCTACGAGACTGAATACGGGTTGCAGATTGAATCGGTCACCATAGTCGCACACGCTGCTCAAGCCCGTATTGAATTCTTGCACTCGAATGTTCCTGGCACGCTTACGCTCGATTGTCCATCTCCACTTGAATCGATTGCATTTCTTTTTCGAGACTGCTATTGGATCAAGATTTACGATTTGAATGAAACCGGCGCATCGTTGAACTTCGGACGCTATGAGGTGCACATGCTTGATGAGGATTGTCCACAATCCAAGTTGCTTTGTGACCGCTATACTGCGGGATAGGTCCTCCGCCGATTATGATTGCCGACCACGAGTGTGACGAATGCGGCGGGGAACCATGCCGTGCACGCGAAGGTCGGGAGTCGTGTTTTTTGAAGTGGTCAGTCCACCGCCCGACCTCGGTGACGGCTGACGTTCCCCGACTGAAGGCAATTTGATGGACATACGCCCGCTCGATGAAACCGAAGTTGCAGGATTTGATTCCGAGCGGGAATGGCTTGACGCATACCTTCGACGTTTCGGGCCAGAGCACGTCTTGACGAAAGCGCCAGACGATATTCCAACACTCCAATCGCTTCTTGACGCCGAACCCTTCGCGTCGGGCGATGAAGCTGCACTTGAGTTGCTAGGAGGTGCTTTCGGTGACGTCGTTGCCGAGACACTGGGATTCGAATGGGTTGTGGCTACCGACGAACATGGATCGGATTTCGCGATCAAACATCCATCGCGGATGGTCTTGGCGTTTCCGCGTGACATGATTGTAAAACGGGTTGAGGCCGGTGACGTAATCAACATGACAGAACTGTACCAGAGCGTCGTCTCTGCACTCGAAAAACAAATCGCCGCCGAAGGTGTTGCGCGGGACGGTTGACTGCGAATTTGCGGGGAACAATCGCGTGAACCGGAGCACGCGAGCCAGCGTTTTTGGAATTGAGAATCTTTCGCGCGTGCCCGGTTACGCATTTCGTTCGCCGGACAAGTGTGGTCCCCATCGTGTCACTTCATCCAACATCGTTCTGCGGCGTCGCAATGACGGCTGATACGTATGATGACGATGTTGCATTGCGGGCATACGTCCTACGGCACTTCTCGCACTTGATGACAGCACTGGAACGGCGGGTCACTGAATACAACGCACCAATTGTCAGCGATTCCAACCACTCGAAAATCGCTAAGCTTCACGAATTTCTCGAGGACCGCGACGGCCACGTAGATGACGCAGACGTGATAGCTACGTTCGAAACCCCATACGAGGACCGAATTGCAAGTGCGGTGGATCGTGTTCTGTCAACACGGCGTGATCAACTTCTCGAAAACCGGTGCCCACATTGTCAACGTCTTGTGCGTACACCGATCGCGAGACAATGCTTGTGGTGCGGGTACGACTGGCACTAAACTTTGGTGCACGCCGTAGACGAAGACGCGGCGAACCATGGCATGCAAGTGCGGACTGGCAAG
>NZ_JAMYFE010000018.1 GCF_024129865.1 Stieleria tagensis
CCAAAACCCAGGCCACCTCACATGGTGCCATACCGAGCGTGAGAGGTTTTGGAGGCAAGGTGGTCGGGGCAACGCGGTATGGCGTACGCCGCCCCGACCACTCGGTCTTGCGACCATTTGACGTAACACATTGATTGATTGTTGCCATCACACCCGGTCCTTACGCCTTGCCGAGCGTCCGGGGCCGGTTCACCTAGCTTTGACTCGATGGGGGCTTGCGAGTGTCTCGAAGGGCGCTGACAGGCAAGTCACGCATGCTGCGTGCCTGCATCCGATCTGGGCGCTAGGTCGCACACGGAAGCCCCCCACTGTTTCCACGCTGCTCTTTCCAAGAGTCGCGTTTCCCTTTTACTTGTAGGCCACGGTAGAAGGGCAAACAAGGACCTTTTTTGAATGTTTCCCTCTGTGTCCTGCAGCGGCTGAGAGCAACCGAAAATTTTTTGTGAGTCCTAAACGCGGCTACTTCGGGGACCAATCAAAGCATCCCAGCAAACGGGGCATGCGTGTCGATCGTGGTGGCGCCAACGTGCAAGAGTTGCAACCGCAAGAGGCTAGGTCACGGAGTTATCACACCGAGTCCAGTACTTGGTCTTGGACTCGATTCGCGTTGCCAACATTGTCCCGCGACGAGCAAAAGTAACCAACGACCGGAATCGTGCGATTTGCGATTCACAAGGTCCGTGACGTGTCGTATCCACCTCTTGCCAATCACGACTCACATCGTCCTGACGCCGAAAAATGGTCTACGGAACCGAAGGTTAGAGGTTCGAATCCTCTGGGGTGTATAAATCGCGGCCTCCGACGCTCAACATGGGCATCGGAGGCCGTTTTTAATTGATTTTCCCGCAGTCACGCGATGCGCTGTATTCTGCTGGATTCGCGTCGCTGTTACCGCCGGCGTTACCGCCATCCGAATTTTCAAAATCCGATTCGGTGGTTTGCAGAGGGTGCATCTCTGCGATGGCACCGCTGTGACCGAACCAATCATGCAAATTGTGGTTGAATAATCGTCCGGTCCCCGGCGATCCCCACGTGGCGAAATCCAACCCGTTGGATTTCAACCTTTAGGTTGTCCCGTTTTTCACCCCAGCAGTCCCGCCTCGGCACGCTGAAGCATGAACTCCAACGTCACTCCCGATTACGTGGCGCTGGTGTGGAAGATTTATCCGACTCGGCCCGGTGTTTGGAGAGGTTCGAAATCCGGTCGGATAAATCCTCCACACCAACCCGCACGTGGCGACTTCCAACCCGTTGGAGTTCAACCTTTAGGTTGTTCCGTTTTCACCCCAGCAGTCCCGCCTCGACACGCTGAAGCGTGAACTCCAACGTCACTCCCGTTTACGTGGCGCTGGTGTGGAGGATTTATCCGACTCGGCCTGGTGTTTGGAGAAGTGCGAAAACCGGCCGGATAAATCCTCCACACCAACCCGCACGTGGCGACTTCCAACCCGTTGGAGTTCAACCTTTAGGTTGTTCCGTTTTCACCCCAGCAGTCCCTCCCCGACACGCTGAAGCGTGAACTCCAACGTCACTCCCGTTTACGTGGCGCTGGTGTGGAGGATTTATCCGACTCGGCTTGGTGTTTGGAGAAGTGCGAAATCCGGTCGGATAAATCCTCCACACCAACCCGCACGTGGCAAATTCCAACCCGTTGGAGTTCAACCTTTGGGTTGTTCCGTTTTCACCCCAGCAGTCCCGCCCCGGCACGCTGAAGCGTGAACTCCAACCTCACTCCCGATTACGTGGCGCTGGTGTGGAGGATTTTTCCGTCTGAACCCTGACGATGCTTTGTCATTGGAATTCGTGTCATTGGTGTGATTGGTCGCTCGCTGCCAACGCCAATTCCTATGCTTTCCAGTGAGCCGTGACACCTTGTTGGCTGCGAGATGTCACACAACGACGCAAGTTCTATCGCGAGTGGGAGGAAAAGCATGTAAACGTAACGATTGCGATGGCCACTACGACAACAGCGACGGTTTGTGACCGAGCGCCAGAATGATTGCGAAACGTTTCAACTGCCGGCCAGACAGGTTTTTAATCGGAGGAAGCTTTCGCAGCATTTCGCTTGCGAATTCCTTCGGCGATCTGATCGGAAGTTGAAATACGTGATTGGCTGGTACCGCCATTCCACAAGTCCCACTCGGGATTGGCATACTCCGCGAACCACTGGTGCAATTTTCGTTGCAGGTCCTTCTGCACGACAGTCGTCGCTTCGCGGTTTGCAAGATTGCGCAATTCGTTGGGATCTGCGGCAAGATCGTAAAGTTCAAACTCTGGAGCCTCACCCAATCGCTCGACGTACTTCCACTCAGGATTCCGGATCGCGCGAACATTTTCGAATTCGAAAAAGGCTTCGTCGTTCCATTCTTCAAGTGACTGTCCACGGAGTGTTGGCGAAAAATCGCGTCCAGGAGATTTCGGCGGTTGCTGAGGCATCGACAGGCCGAGTAGCCCTAAGACACTTGGCATGAAATCGTAATTGGTCACGATGTGTTCTTCGATTCGGCCTGCCGGAATTTGCCCCGGCCAGCGAATGATCAAGGGAATATGCAGTGTGCCATCGCGCAGGTGCAATGGATTTGAATGGTCTCCCATTCCCCAAAACCCATTCTGACCGGCAACGGCTCCCTGATCGGCTGCGTAAATCACAATCGTATTCTCGTCGAGCCCGTGTTGCTTGAGAGTGGCCATGATTCTGCCGACTCCGGCGTCCACCGCTGTGACCTGTCCCGCCAGATTACGCCCCGCTTCCAGATTGCCGATCAGATTCTGCTGATTCTTTTGCCAGGGATGGACCTTGTGGGGGCGAGGGAATGACGGCAGTTCACTGTCGCGATAGGGATCCGACCAAGGCGACGGGACTTTCTCTCGCATTGATCCCGAGAGTGAATAGGGACCATTGTAGGCGAGGTACAGAAAGAACGGCTTCTCCACATCCGCCCTCAAATTCTGTTCCATAAATTCAATCCCACGATCGGTCCAGTACTCCGAGAGGTGCTTTGAAATCGTTTTAGACTTCTGATGCTCGAGTACTTCCTGATTGAGAAAACCGTTTGAATGGCCGTGTGGTTTTGTGACCCAAAATGAAAAACCATCCTGCGGGTACAAATTGTCCCCCAAGTGCCACTTGCCAGACAGTCCGCATACGTATCCTTCACGATGCAGCACTTCCGGCAGGGTTGTAAAATCTTGGAGTGTGTATCGCGCCTGGGGTCCAATCTGCAATCGCCCTGCTGAAAGGTAACGGTGAACCCCATGTTGACTGGGAGTGAGGCCAGTGAGATAGGTCGCACGTGTTGGCGAGCAGACCGGATTGTTCGCAAACGCATTGGCGAAGCGAATTCCTTCCGCTGCCAAACGATCGATGTTTGGCGTTTGGAAATCGGGGTTTCCATAACATCCGAGATGCCAGGCTCCCTGATTATCCGTCAAGATGAACACAATGTTTGGCTGCTCAGACGCATCCAATGCATCCACAAAACCCGACAGCAGCAAGACGATCGCCATCAGCACTTCAGAAAAGTATCGCATGAATCTCATTCTCATCGCTCAACCCTATGTCCATGGTTTTCTGAAGAAAACGTCTCAACAAATATCGCTGTGACTTGAAGTGAACGCCCCACCAACTCAAGTGTGCAAACCGAATAGTTTACACCACGCCAATAGTCGGCATCTCGCAGGGAACAACTCGGGCCAATGTTCCGCGCCGCCAGCGTGGCCGGGGACAGCGTGGCCGGGGACAGACCCCAACCTTTCGCTGATCGTTCACCCGTTGACGCGATGGCTGAGACAGATCCCGGTGGAACGAGATTTAAGCGTCAATCGGCTCGCTTCGGAAATGATCCCAATGTAGCGGCGCCGCTGAAAAATTCACCGATGTCTCGTATGAGTGCTTGTGGCGTAGGGGACACAGCACTTTGGCCGACGAATAGACACCTCGGCGATGCTAGCTTTCGTTTTCGGCGCCGCTCGTGATGCTCTGTCTCCGATGGCAGCTACCTCAAGTGCAGTGCGTAGACCGAGCGGAGTTTTAATGACAGAAAAATTGCGACGTCTGTCTTCCCGGCATTCCGATTTTTCTGTCGCCTATTTTTCTGTCACTCTTCCAGCCACGCCTGCCGTTCTGTCGAATCCGGTCGGCGTCTCCAGCCAGACCATCTCGCGCGGCATCAGGTGGAAACGTCTCGGGAATCAAGTCTGCCGGACCATCATTCTCCGAGTGGGGAACGACAACTGCCCTCCAATGAGCTCTGTCCCCAGTCATGCTCCCGCGAGGGGATTGGCAGTGAGTCAGCAATGGGCTCTGTCCCCCGATGATCCTGTCCCCCGAAGATCGTTGGTTGGTGTATAACCAGTTTGCTGCCCGATTTGGGCAGTGTCCCCACTGTCCCCGCACCTCTTCCTATTGAGATTGGTATGACGAAGCATTCGCCGATTTTGTGGTTTGCCGCCCTGTTTTGTACTTCACTGTGCGTTTTGCAGACCAATGCGGGGGAAATAATCTTTCAAGACCAATTCGAACGCACCGAGACCGACGACCAGCTTGAACAGGTGGGCAATGGCTGGCAGACCAATAGCAAATCACGAGCCAAAGGGAACAAGCAAGTCGACTTGGTTGATGGAGCACTACATATCTATCGCCACGACGTGGCCGATCACGGCGTGAGCGTTGTGCAAGACATGGCGTTCAAAAATGCCAAGATCGCGATGCGTTTTCGGATTGGCAAAGGCGACGAGCTGGGAATCAATATTGCCGATATGAAAGAGAAGAGTGTTCATGCGGGCCACCTGTGTGTTGCCAAAATCCGCACCCACAAAGTCTCTATTCTTGATATGAAGACGGGACGTATGAATCTGAAAATGCGTGAGAAGTCTCAGGCCAAGACGCTGACCGCGGCAGACAAGCAGTTGATCGCCAGCAAAGAAAAGAGCTTTCCGGTCGACCTAGAAGCCGACCAATGGCACGATCTGAAGGTTGAGATCGCAGACCAGACGATGACTGTCACGATTGACGGTAAACAAGTGGGGCAGTTCACTTCACCAGGCATCGGGCACAACACAAAAAGCCGACTTCGTCTGGCCGTTGCCAAGGAAGCTTGGGTGGACGATATCACCGTTGTTCGTGATGAAAACTAAGGGGTGTCGCGATGCAGCGTTTGGAGTTCGGGTCGGCAAATGAAGTACGGGAACATCTGAAACAGGGTACCGAGAGTCCAATGATTTTCTACGGCGAAGATTATTGGAAGTTTCGCAAACCGATCTACCCAGTCCTGGTTGTGACCGCTGCGGCACGTGAGTACGGCCGCAAGATCAGCATTACAGATGATCGTACCCAGATCGTGGACACGATCAAACGATTCTCGGAAGTGGTCACGAACTGAAACGCCGGAATGCCGCACGAACATTCGACGAGTCCAATGCACCAGTTTGCTTGCTTGCTTGCTTGAATGACCTAGTTGTTGTCTGACAATTCAGCGCCCAGCGGCACCGTTTTGTCTTGAAACCGAAAGTAGGTCTTTGGTGTGTCATGGAAAATGGTATCGGTCTCGCTGCGAACGCTGTCCCAGATCGGTTGTCGATCAAATTGCAGATGAGTTTCCATGTCAGTCAGCCGGATGGGCGCAAACATCCATTGGGGAGTTTGATTGTCCGGTTCCAAGACGGCTTCGATCAGAAAGCCCGATTCTAAATCGCTGCCGACGTCTCCCATCATTCCGACCACTGCGCCAAACCCCGAGCCGGTTGGACGGTTGATGGGGTAGAACATCAGCGGTGTGGGAAGCACACGCAATTCCCAGCGTTGGCCATCACGACCGACACAGTGCCCCGAGAAACGGCGAACGATTTGACGTGTTTGGATTTTAAA
Organism: Stieleria tagensis; assembly: GCF_024129865.1. Taxonomy (GTDB): domain Bacteria; phylum Planctomycetota; class Planctomycetia; order Pirellulales; family Pirellulaceae; genus Stieleria; species Stieleria tagensis. Next base: position 5,867 of record NZ_JAMYFE010000018.1, read on the forward strand.
TCGAGCGAGGTTTGTGATCGCCGACTGGACTCCAGGCAGCTCCGACCGCACCAGTCCCGATTCCGGTTGCCAGACCACACCGGGTGCGCGGCGAGAAACAGTTAGCTTGTCAGGTGAGAGGGCGTGTAGTTCATGCACAATCCGCCGCTGCGTTAATTCGCCTTTCCAGGGAAACGAAAAAATCGTTCCCAAAACAGCGGGTTCTTCGCCATCCATCCAAACGAAGACATGGCCGAGTTGCCCCGCCGAGCGACGCATGTTGGTCCACTGTGAGATCGGCGTTTGCTGTAGCACCAGGTTTCGCGGCGGAGTGCTCTCGATCTGGAATTCATATTCTTGAGCGGACGCCAAGTGCATCGGCAAAAGTGTTTCCAGCTTGATCTGTCTGGGCGCCTGATCACCGCTGACAGTTGACGCATCTTGAGCGCACAGCGTTGATGGGCCGAAGACGCCAGAAAAAAATCCCAGCAGCCCCCATGCAGCGAGCTGTTTGGGCAACTTTGTGGACCGGAACACGGCGAGGCGTCGAATCATGGATCAACCCAGTTGAAAGAGCACAAGTTGGGAGCAATCCCTAATATAGACGTTTAGTCTGGATCACGGTTGTCCCGACGGCAATCCGATGGCAGTCTCAATTCATTTTGCCAGCAACCACAGCGACTTTTTCTTGCGTCTGCCGTTCATCCGCTACGCATCGCTGGAGCAGCCATTGGCGTTGTCGTTCGTAGCCGGCGGCGCCTGGGCTTAGACCAACTGAACCCTTGGCGGGCTCCGCTACGACGGTTGTTGTTCGGACAAACCGAGATCTCATTCGCCAGAAAGGATTTCTAGCTGCATATTGCGAAAGCGAACTTCTGTTTTTCCGCCGCTGTGCAATTGGATGGCAATGATCCCACGACTGGCCCCTTGAGGGTCGAGCAGATCGACGCAGAGTTGGCCGTTGAGAAACGTTTGGATCTGATGCCCCTTGGCAATGATCTGGTACTGGTTCCATTGACCGGGTTTCAGGTGCTGCTTACCGGACTTGTCCCACAACAATCCACGACCGTGTTCTTCGTACAGTTTTCCCCACCATCCGTCGCCGATGTCGGCTTGGTAACCAGAGACTTCACCTTGTTCGGCTTGGCTGCGAAACTGCACGCCACTATTTCCGGCGTTCTCAACCAAAAGAACTTCGAACGACAATCGAAAGTCATCCACCGCCAGTTCGTTGACGATCCAGTGATTGTGTTTCAAGCCTTCGGTTCGTCCCACGAGTTGACCATTCTCGACGGTCCACAATCCGTCGTCGCCGGTCCAACCCGTCAGGTCTTTTCCGTTGAAGAAACCGACAGCATTTTCTGCGGTCGCCAGCATTGGGACCTGTTCTTTTGCTCGCAGGTAGGCGATCAAAGAACGGACTTCATGTTCCGAAAACTGTTTCAATTGATCGTCCGGCATCATTGATTTATCGCCTTCGGTGCGCTGTTCAATTTCCAGTTTCGGAATGACGACGAGCGCATCGGTGGTTTGGATGGTGACCGAATGCTCGTCTTCGGCCTTGATCAATCCATTGACGACACGCCCGTCGTCGGTCAATACGATCGTCGGTAGATACTCTTTTGCCATGACGGCGCTGGGGTCGACGACGTTGCTGAGGAGGTAGTCCAAGTTCGAGCGATTGGAACCCGTCAAATCGGGGCCGACCTTATGACCAACACCGTACAAGACATGGCATTTCATGCAGGTTTTGGCAAACACGGCACGCCCGAGTGATAGATCCGGTTCAGGGTGCGAACTGGATTCGACTAGCGACTTGTAGTCGGCAATCATGGAAAGTTTGTCCGCAGCCGAAATACGGACGGTGCCCCAAACCGATTCCAGTTGAGAATTGATTTCTTTGTCATTCAAAAACTGCAACTGACGCACCAGGTCCGCGGTCAGATCGGTCCCTGGGATTTGTTGTTTGGCAATCGCATCCAACAGTGATTTACCGAACATCGAACGGGCGCACAGCGTGCCCAAGGCCAATCGTTTTTGCTCGGGTGTGAACGCATCGTAGTGTGCCAGCAACGCCGGCGCGACACTGGCATTGCTGTATTGTGCCAACCCTTTGATCGCAGCTTCACGCAGCGGCGAGTCGGAATCGAGCAAGGCGATTAAGGTTGGAACGAGTCCGGTATCGTTTGCATCCAACAACGACTGTAGGGCAACCAACCGATCGGTATCGGGCGAGTCCGAATCTACAATTTGCGATCGCATCACCGCCAGAGCGGCGGGATCGCCAAAGGTCACTCCGAGGGCAATCGCCTGCAGTCGCACTTGGTCGTCGCTGCTGTTCAAAAGCACCGGAATCACTTGTGCCCATTGTGGCGGCGCAGCGACGCGGCGCTGGCCTTCTAAGGAGGTCCGAATGGATTTCAGGTAGGTCAGCTGGGTGGCCGGGTCGGTGGTTTTTCCCAGACCACTGATCAAGATGCCCAAGGACGATTGATTGTCACTGCTGCCGATTCGCCGCAACATGAACTCACGCAACATCGGAATGGTTTGGCCGGCTGTCATTGCAAGATCGACTGCGGCAGCGGCGTCCGAATCAGCGAGCGGTTCGGCAGCATACCAGTACATCAACGGCAAATTGTGATCGCGCGCATCTTCGCCATGCGAGGTCAACGCACGCAACAGGTCCCAACGTGAATCCAGCGGAACTTGCTGGGCTGCGGATGCCAAATAGAGTCGTACAATCGGTGACGGATCGGATTCAGCCATGCCAACAAACCTTTCCAAGAACTGCGCCGGCAATGGTCCACTGTCGGATTGCATTTTCAATTGAATGGCCCAACCACGAACATAAGGACTGGCGTCGTCGAGCAGCGTGATTGTGTCCTGGTCTGTCAGGTTGCCGGTGACATGAAGTGCCCAAGCGGCGCGCAATCGACGGGTCTCGTCCGCATGATTCACAGACAATTCCCGCAGGCGGCTGACGGCATCGGGATCGATGGGGCGTTGGGATGAGCGTTCTTGCAAAATTCGGCGGCTGTGACGAACGTACCAATCGTTGGTTCGCAAGACCATTTCGACGAGTTCTAAATCGGAGGCTTGCGCGAGTGGTTTTGTAATTCCCTCGGGTGTTTCATCCCCGTAGCTGATTTTAAAAATCCGACCGTTACTGCGATCGTGTAGCTCGGCGTCGCCACGGTGACAAGCTTGCATGTCGTACCAATCGATCATCCACGCATTGCCATCGGGTCCATAGCGCAGGTTCAGGATTTGGGAAGCGTTGTCACCAGTTAGAAGAAAGTCGGGACCGTGAGTGCCGACATAGCCGGAACCATTGGGCTGCAGAACATCGATATTCAATCGCTGTCCATGGATGTTGTTCATGAACAATTCGTCGCGATACTGCTGCGGCCAATGGCCGCCCAGATAGATCATGGCACCGCTGTGCGCGTGGCCGCCCCCGGCCGAATCTGATTTGCTATTGCCACCATGTGGGTTGGCGCCCAAATAGTGCAAGTGATCGGCGACGGTGACGATGTCGCGATAGGTGTGGTTGTTGAAATGCCGACCGCCTTGGCGTTGATAGCGGGCACCTTGAATGATGTGGTAGAGGTGCGGAATCACACAGGCCGTGATAAACGCTTGTCCGCGATCATTGAAATCGACTCCCCAGGGATTGCTGGTGCCGTGTGCGAAGACTTCGAATTGATGTCGGGTCGGGTGATACCGCCAAACGCCACAATTTATCGGAGTCCGCTGGTCGTCGGGGGTTCCCGGTTTACCGACTCGCGAGTGTGTGAATACGCCGTGACAACCATACAGCCAGCCATCGGGGCCCCAGATAAACGTGTTTAGAGTTTCGTGGGTGTCTTGGTAGCCCCATCCGTCGAGCAAGATTTCCGCTGGGCCATCGGGAACATCATCACCGTCGCGATCGGGAATGAACATCAGATACGGCGCGGCGCCGACCCAGACGCCACCGAATCCGACCTCCAGTCCACTGACCAGGTTCAGCCCTTCGGCAAACACGGTTCGCTTGTCCAATGAGCCGTTGTCATCGGTGTCTTCAAAAATCAGAATACGATCACGACCCACGTCACCGGCTGCGCGAATCGGGTACTCATAGGCTTCCGCGATCCAAACGCGGCCGCGATCATCAATCGCCATGGCGATCGGTTGTTTCACATCCGGTTCCGAGGCTCCGACGGAGACGTGGAAGCCATCGGGAACTCGCATCGCTTGGGCGGCTTGCTGTGCCGGCAGTCCGGAGTGCGGGTATTCGTCTGGTTTTAGTGCGACCATTGGCGGAGTCAATCGCGCGGGACGATTGGCATGCAATCGGAAGTCATCAAAGTTCAGGTGTCCCCAACCGCCGGTGTGCTCGTCGACCAATCGAATGAAAATCTGCTTGCCCACCTGGCCGCGCAGGTCGACCACGACTTGCCGCATGGTTTCTTGGTTATTTGCGGCGGTTTGAAAAAAGACAGTTCCGCTGTCCTTGCGCACCAATTCGACTCGGGTTGTTTCATGAGCGCCGCCACCGAACAGAAACGTCCCGTAGGGCTCTGAGACCACAAATGCGGTGGAGGTCAGGGTTCCAGTCGGCTTGTCACCGCTAGTTTCAAATCCGCCCAGCCAATACTGGCCGGTGTGGTTGCTTTTCATGTCGGATCGACGTTTTGCGACCACGTCGCCTTGAATCGGTTGCCCGGCAAACGCGTTTCCTGACGCAGTCCAATCGTCCAGCGTGCCCGTTTCGAAATCGAGATTCAATGTCCGCCCGTCGACATCCTTGGGACGGAGACCTGCAACCGCTGAATTGGATTTTGGCGATCCGCTGTTGGCCGCCAATACGAATTTCCCGTCCGACGTTTTGATTCTCAAATAGTCAATTGCAAACATATGTGACGCAACGGCGTCGGGGTTGGCACCGACCATCGTGACCGTCAGTTGATGTTGATTGCCGTCGACAACTAACTTTGGGAACGACAGAACGCCAGTCGTGACGACTTGAGTGTCGTACAGATCGATCGGTTCGCCGAGTGGTTGATCGTCTAATGCCAGCTGAACGATTCCATAGTCTTTGGCACAGGTTAAGACCACCTCCAAATCCACCGTGCCGGTAAACGGAGGTAGCGGCAGAGACAGTTCATCGCCCGGTTTGGATCCGGTCCACCACAGTTGTGAATGACCACTCCAGGAATCGGCGCCGAAGTTCGACATGTCTTGCGTCTTTGCCGTGCCGCCCGTCGCGGTTGCCTGCAGATGTTCGCCTTCAATGGCCCCAACAACTTGACCAGTTGTTGCATCCAATTCGGATTTCGGACCTCGTCGCGCCGTTGCCGATTTCAGGTCTGGCAATTTCGGACCGGCGTAAACCTGCGGCTGGGCTTCCAGCCATTGTGCTTTGGTCACCGCAGTCTTGGACTGCGTCAGGACGGTGGCTCCCTTCATTCCACCGACAACGATGTCCGGCAGCCCGTCGTCATTCACATCAGACACATTGATCTGTCGTCCGATACCGGCTTGGTCATCGATTTGATAGGGAACCCAGTCGACGCCGTCATCGCCACGCACCAAACGGAACCAATAGACCACCGCGCCGGCGTTCCACATCGGGCTTTGTTTGTGATGTGACCAATAGGTCTTACCCGTCACGATGTCTTTCAATCCATCGCCGTCAATATCCGCAAGTGCCAGTGAGTGTAGTTCACTGAACAACACGCCGTAGCGGTTCTCGCTGCGGTGTGCCCCCATGATCAAGTGTCGTTTGAATTTGATCTGGTCGTTGTCGCGAATCTGTTCGTACCAAGACAATCCAAAATCATGTGCCGCTTCGCTGGTGATGATGTCATTGTCCCCGTCTCCATCGACATCGTATGCGTACATTTCCGCACCACCGTAGCCAGCGGACAGCGTGGCATCGTGGTGCATCCAGCGAGACGTCAACGCATCGGATTCTGGTTGTTCGTACCAGCCCTTGGAATGCAGGATATCCATTCGGGAATCACCGTTGACGTCACCGATGCCCAATCCGTGGCCGAATTTTTTGGCCGTCACCTGTAATGAAATGGGATGGAATTGCCAGGTTCCCAAGGGATCGTTTGGGTCGATGGTTGCAAAGCCAAAAAATCCATCACGGGTGCAGACCAATTCGGGACGTTCGTCACCGACCAAATCCACCAGCTGAGGTGATTCGTTAGAAACCCAATCGAACACTTGGTGTTTTTTCCAATGGGAACCAAGGCCGTCCTGTTTCGGGTTTTCATAAACGTAGGCCGGTGTGCCAGGAAAACCAACGACAAACACGTCGTTCCAACCGTCCTGGTTAAAATCCTCTACCCAAGAGAAAAAATTGTCGGCATAGCCGTTCATGTTCTGAGGAACCGGCTGATAAATTTCCTGTTTGGTTTTAAAATCAGGGCCGGCAAACCAGTAGGGTCCGTACACGATGTCTTTGAGCCCGTCGCCGTTTAGGTCGCCGACGCCGGCACCTTCGGAGAAATAGGTCTCAGACAATTGCTGACGTTGGAATGGGTGAAGCGTTAGGTCTTGGGCTGCGGATTGGCCAATCACGATCGCGGTGGCCAAAAAGAATGTGAACAGCGAGGTGGGCCGGGGGATGGGTGTCATTGGTGAATTCACGAGCAATGAAAATGCAGGGCAGGAGGGGAACTGATATGTTAACCGCCACAAGCCCGGTCGGGGTGCCGATGCTTGGTTACGCAACCAACGTTTCTTGGTATCGCGCCGACGAGATTTAACAACTGTGACATTCGAGAATTCCTTTTCCGTGGCTCTTTCGGCGCGGCTTCAACAGGCTGCGGTGATCGCGGTGTTGGTGATCGACGACGCCGACGACGCGCTACCGTTGGCCGAAAGTTTGTGGGATGGCGGTGTGCGAGCGATCGAATTGACGTTGCGGACTCCGGCGGCAACGGATGCGCTCGCCCGGATCCGCAAGCATTTCCCCCAGATCATTGCCGGGGCGGGAACGGTGTTGACACCCACCCAGGTCAACGAGGCGGCGGATGCCGGCGCTGCGTTTGCGGTGGCACCGGGCACCAATCCCGCTGTGATCAAAGCCGCTGCCAACATCCGCCTGCCATTCGCACCAGGCATTGCGACACCGTCGGACATCGAATCCGCGTTGCAATCAGGATGCCGACTGATGAAGTACTTTCCCGCCGAACACTTGGGCGGGATGGCGTACTTGCGTGCGATCGCAAATCCCTATGCACATCTCCAGTTGCAGTTCATTCCATTGGGTGGGATTGATCAAGAGAACGCGTCGGACTACTTACGAGATCCGTTGGTGCATAGCATCGGAGGTTCCTGGATTGCACCGCGCGGACTGATTCGCCAGCGGGATTGGAAAACGATTACGCAACGAGCCAGCGAAGCGGCGAAGCTGTCGATCCAACCACCCGGGGAAGCAGGCTGATGAGTCGATTTGTGACGCTGGGAGAAATCATGGTACGGTTGAGTACGCCAGGGTTTCAACGCTTTGAGCAAGCATTGCCAGGTAGCCTGGAGACGAATTTTGGCGGGGCGGAAGCGTCCGTCGCTGCCTTGATCAATCGTTTGGGTGGGGACGCAGCATTCGTGACGGCGCTGCCGGAAAACGCACTGGGACGCTCCTGTTTGGCGACTCTGAAACGGCAGGGAGTCAACGTGGATCACGTGTTGTTGACCGACAAGGGGCGGATGGGCTTGTATTTTGTCGAACACGGCGTGAATCAACGTCCCGGACAAGTGATTTATGACCGCGACCAATCGAGCTGCGCGATCACACCCGCCAGCGACTACGACTGGGAAGCCATCTTTGCCGACGCGGTCTGGTTGGTGATTTCTGGGATCACGCCAGCGCTTTCGTCTACGGCGGCCGATCTAATCGGTGTGGTCTTGGGCGAGGCTGAAACGCGCGGGATTCAAGTGGCTTGTGACATGAATTACCGCAGCAAACTGTGGCGATGGCACCCTAGCGATTCGCCCGAACAGTTGGCCGCGACAACGATGCAACGAATCGTTGGACGCATCGACCTGCTGATCTGTGGGCGCAGCGACGCGGTGATGACGTTGGGCATCGATGACGACAGTGAGATCGAATCGTTGGCGTCGGAAATCAGTCGACAGTATCCGCGACTCTCTCGAATTGCGATGACGCGGCGGCGCTCGGTTTCGTCGACGCATCAATCGTTTGCCGCGTCACTCTACGACGTCAATCGACGCCAGATGTTTCACGCCCCCGACGCGGACGGGACCTACGAGATCACTGATGTTGTGGATCGCATCGGAACCGGCGATGCGTTCTACGGAGCGTTACTGTTTGCGATCGACACCGACGAATTATCGGATTCGAAATCAGCGGTGGCGTTCGCGACTGCAGCGGCTTGTTTGGCACATTCGATCAGTGGCGATTTTTCACTGATCTCACGCGACGAAATCGAAGCGTTAGTTCAGGGCGATGGCGCGGGGCGGATCGTTCGCTGATTGGTGTACAATCCGATCGACTCGTTCCATTTCCATCCGCACGCACCCCTACGCCCACCAAGCTTGATCATGCATCGGTTTTGTTCTACCTGGGGATTCATTCTGTTGATGATGTCAGGGATCACGGCGAAAGAATCTTTGTCTGCGGAGCCGGATCGGATGAACGTCTTGTTCATCATTTCAGACGATTTGACCGCAACGGCGCTGTCGTGCTACGGCAATACGGTTTGCTCGACTCCCAACATCGACGCGCTAGCCAGCAGTGGCACACGGTTTACTCGGGCCTACTGCCAAGGCACCTATTGCGGTCCATCACGCGCTTCGTTGATGTCCGGATACTACCCGCACGCAACAGGTGTGTTTGGGTATAAAAATCCGCGCCCTCAAATCGGCGACCGAGCGACGTGGTCACAGCATTTTAAAAACAATGGCTATTTCGCGGCGCGAGTCAGTAAAATTTTTCACATGGGCGTTCCCGGCGGGATCGAAGATCATGGGACTGACCAAGATTACAACGGCGCCGATGACGAGCGATCTTGGACGCAGCGATTTAACAGTCCCGGACCGGAATGGAGAGCTGAGGGCGATGGCGAAACGCTGGAACGCAATCCCAACGGTACCAAGCCAGTTGTCGGTGGCAATACGTTTGTCGTCGTAGAAGCCGATGGCGATGATTCGGTTCATTCCGATGGCAAGACAGCAACGAAGGCATGCGAATTGTTGCAACAGGAACGCGTTGATCCGTTTTGGTTGGGTGTCGGATTTGTCCGCCCGCATGTGCCGTTCGTTGCGCCACGCGAATACTTTGCCGATTTTAAACCCTACGACCGAATCGAGCTGCCGCCGAAAGTTCCCGGCGATTGGGATGACATTCCCACGTTGGGAATCAACTACAAGACCAGTCGCAACATGCAGATGGATTTTCGCCGCCAAAAGAAGGCAGTGGGCGGGTACTACGCTGCGGTTCGCTATATGGACGCCCAAGTCGGAAAGGTACTGAGCGTGCTCGATGCGTCGGGTAAAGCAGACAATACGATTGTGATTTTCACCAGCGATCACGGATACCATTTGGGCGAACACGATTTTTGGGCCAAGGTATCGCTGCGTGACGAGTCGGCTGCGGTACCGTTGATCATTCGTGTGCCAGGTAAACAGCCCGCTGTCTGCAGTAGCTTCGTCGAGCTGCTGGATCTTTATCCCACCGTTGCATCGCTGTGCGGATTGGAGGTCCCACCACACATTCAGGGGGTCGACATCTCTGCGATGTTGGATGACCCCACTGTGACCGTCCGTGAATCGGCATTCTGCGTCGCGCCGATGCGAAAAGGATTTTTGATCCGCGAAAATCGATTTGCCTTCATTCAATACCGGGAAGACGGCTCGGGGGGGATCGAATTGTTCGATGTCGACGCTGATCCCAATCAGTACACGAACTTGGCCGAACGGACAGAATTTCAACCGGTTGTCAAACAGATGCAGGAAAAGTTGAAGGCAAAACTGGCTGAAATCCGCGATAACGACCTGTTGGAGCGATCAGCGGTCGACGTGAATTAAGCCGGCAAATGATTTCGTTTCTTTTTTCAGGAAATTGTTTGTTTTTTCAGGAAAGTTGGCAGGTATTAAATCCGCTTTACGCGATTCATTCGTACAGGCATGTAGTTGCACACTGGCGACGCGATTTTTCACGATCGCGCCCCCTCGAGTTACTGTTTACGTGCCCCCCCCCACTCAAATTGTACGATTGAAGACCGGTATGAAAATTTTGGTTGCGCTGACCGCCCTGATTGCACTTTGCCCCGCTGCCGCATCGGCCGGCGTGATGGTCACGTATCAAGGTCAAGGCAGCTCCGCTGGGCTGAATGCGACCGCCAATTTTGAGTTGGTGAGTAGCAATCAGCTGCAGATTACGCTTTCGAACACTTCTGTCGCACCATTCGGCGGCTCAGCTGACAGTTCCGACATGGTCTTGAGCTCGCTGAATTTTAATTTGGGAGCCGGCGTTTCGATCACGGGTGGATCTGTCAAATTGGCTGACGGTTCGCAGTTGGTCACGAAGAAAGCTGAAAAGGAGAACAAGAAGAATCCAAGCTCAAAACCGGAGTTTGATCTGAACAACGAGTATGGGTTCTCCAACCAGGGGGTTGGAAACGACGCTTTGGCGGGGCGTTTGCTCCACAACACCACTGCTGCGCAGATCGGATCGATGACTTCGAGTGTGACCTCGCACAGCAACGGCGGGCAAAAAGTGAAGCCGTTCTCGGGTGGATCCGGTTTACCAGGCGGCTTGGATTACGGCCTCGTTGCGAAGGGCAGCGATTTGCCTGGCGGCAAGACCTTTGTTCAGAGCAGTGTCGTGATTGATCTGACGTTGGACACCGCGCTGGATGATCTAGGTTTTCTAGGTGCTGGTTCGTACGTCGAATTTGGATCCGACTACGCTTTCGTCGGCAGTACTGTTTCGGATCCCCCAGAGGGCGATCCGTCGGTGACACCAGAACCCGGTTCGCTGGCGATATGGCTGTTGATGAGTGCGGGATTAGTGGGCCGAAGACGAATGCGAAATCAGATCGCGAGCTGATTAGCCGTTATAGTGAAGCAACCGTCATCGCTGAAATCTTCACTTTGCTAAGAACCCGCTATGGGAACCGCGTCTGAATCACCACCGGTTGAAATCAAGCCGCGTCAAGGCAAGACAGCGCCGCAACTGGTTTCGCGACTGTTGGGCATGGAGACCGAGTATGCGACGCTGGTTGCCGGGCGTCCCGATCTAACGAGTTCAGAATTACCGGCATCGGCTAAGATCTACGCTCGAATTTGTGCGGCGATTCGCGGTGGTCAACCAACCGTCCCGGGTGTGTTTGACCAGGATCAACTGTTTCTTGCCAGTGGAGGCGCAGTCACCTTTGAATCGCACCCATCGTTGCATTCCTTGCCGGGCGGATTGGTCGAAATTGCTACGCCGGAAGTTCGCAGCCCTGACGAATTGTTAGCCTGTCAACGATCGATCGATGAACTGGTCGCGAAAGCAGCAACGGAAGCGACACAAGAGATCGATCTGCGTGTGCTGAAAAACAGTACCGATGCGTTGGGACATGTCTATGGCTGCCAAGAAAACTATGAAGCGATCGTTGCCTCTGGATTGTGGTTGCTGATCTATCGCTGCTGCATTGTGTTGCTGTGGGGATTGCAAGTTGTCAGCATGTTGGCTGCACTTCCGGTTCTTTCCCTCGCTTTTGCGATGGTGATGTTGATTCGATTTAGAGGCGTCCATTTTTTCAGTCGGATCAAGGGTCTGGATTCTCCTGAATCGTCCGACTCCAACCAATCGCCCGGTGAGCTGTTCGAGACGCTTCCCAAATGGGTGAAGTCAACGTTGACGGGAATGTTGCGGTTGGTGCATCTGCCGACAGTTTTCATTTTGCGATTGGTTGCACGCCATGTGGCGTTTCGCAAACAACGCAAGTATCTGACCGCACTCTTGGTTTCTCGCGTTTCGATTTGTGGGACCGGTGATCTGGATCATGATGGCAGGTATCGGTTGAGCGCCAAAGCGATGGCGATTGACACGGTGTCGGACATGGGCAGTTACAACGGCGAGCGACCAATTTATGTGTACGGACATTGGTTGGGACAGTTCTGTGCGAAGTCGTTTTTATCACTGACATCCACCAAAGCGATGCTTCACCGTCGACAGCGATTTCAGTTGGGGCTGTCCGATTCGAACCTTTCCGAGTTGGCTGAATACGTCAAACTCGGTTCGGTGTCACTGATTTTGGACATGATCGAATCGGGTGTGACAAAAGATTTCATCACTTTGGACCGCCCGATTGATGCATTGCACGACATCACGACGGATTGGAATTTGGTGCGACGGGTGAAAACCAGTCGAGGCAAATTGAGCGCGCTCGAAATTCAACGTCGCTATCTTAAATCGGCTCGTGAGTTTGTCTCGCAAACGCCGCCCGAGAGTGTCGGCGAGGCAGCGCTGGTGATTGAACGTTGGAGCGAGTTAATCAATGTGGTCGCAGCGTTCCGTCGCGATGCCCGCAACGTGATCCCGGCGCTGGGGCGAGTGGATTGGTTAAGTAAGCGATGGATGATGGATCAGTTGGGCAGTGATTCACAGTGGGTTTCGCGCAAGAAGACCGACCTGCGCTACCACGAACTGTCACCCGATGGCTACTATCGGAAACTGATTGCGATGAATCCGTCACTGGCGTTGATTACGCAGGAACGGATTGAGAAGCGCCGACGCACGCCGCCCCCGGATTCGCCGGCCACCAAACGCGGATGGTTGATCCGCGAGTTTGCCGGAGGCGATCAACCGGTCAGTTGTGATTGGAGCTATGCGGTGATCGGTGAGGGCAAGCAGAGAAAACGCATCCAATTCTGAGGGGTGATCTCTACGCTGAGAAGTCGCGTGATTTACGACCAAGGAGTTGATTGGCGTCGTCGTCGCCGACAAATTTTTCCTGTTTGGGATCCCAATTCAACTCTCGACCGGTCATCAAAGCGATGTTGCACAGGTGACAGGACGTCATGGTGCGATGATGTGACCACACGTCGGAGATCGGTGTGGAGCGGTCGCCGATGCATTCGAAGAAGTTGCCCATGTGGTTACCGGGCGTCTTCCCTTTGCAAAGCTTTTGAATGTAGTTCTGCAACTCGGACTTGTCCGATTCGGTTAACGCGTCGATCGGGGCTCCTTGAAGTTTGCCACGATTGACAAAAATACGTCCTTTGTCGCCTTCGAACAAAATCCCGTTTGGGAAGTCAACGTTTTCGCCTTCGCGTTTGTAATGATCGTTCACACTCATCACTGAACCGTTGTCGTAGGCAAGTTCAATGTTGAATTTGGTAGCGGTGTTGTATCCGTTGGGCAATTTGACATCGCCATTCAGGAACGCCGCCCAATCCAAATCACTGGGGACGGTCGATGGGAATTCCCCCGTTCCTTTGATTCGCGTGGGACCGTCTTCGCCGGGTGCCAGGGCCCACTGCGCGATGTCGATGTGATGGGCGCCCCAGTCTGTCATTTTGCCGCCGGAGTATTCAAAGTACCAGCGAAACATGCGGCGTCGTTCTTCGCAGTAGTCAGCTTGAGGAGCTGGACCGACCCACAGGTTCCAATCCAAATCCGCGGGCGCCTCGGTTGATTCAAACGGTCCATCGCCGGGGGCGCCGCCGATGGCAACATAGGCGTTGACGTTATCGCCCAAACGACCCGAGTGAACCATTGCGATGGCGGTCAGGAATTTATCAGCGGTGCTGCGCTGTTGCGTTCCCACTTGAAACACTTGACCGGTTTCTTGGACGACCGAGCGGATCAGTTTTCCTTCATTGATCGTCAGCGTCAGCGGCTTTTCACAATACACATCCACGCCAGCCTTGAGTGCTGCGATCGCAATCGGAACGTGCCAGTGATCGGGGGTTCCGATCGTGACCACATCGGGCTTTTCTTGTTCCAGCATCTCGCGATAGTCGCGATACTTATTCAACTTTCCGCCGAACGACTGGCTGAATTCCTCGGTGTGCAAGTCATCAACGTCACAAACGGCGATCATGTCTGCGAACTGAGCGGCTTGCCGCGCGACGCTGCCGCCTCGGTTGTAACGCCCGCGTGACCCACCGACGCCGATTGCGGCGAGTCGAAGTTTCTTTGCTGCGTCTTGGGCATGTAGTTCAGACGCAAAGGGCAAGCCCGATGCAGTCATTCCAAGAGCAGAACCGGCAGCGGTGGTTTTGAGAAATTGGCGCCGAGTATTTGACATTGATTGAATCCACTGGATAAGAGTTTGACGCAACAGGCGAGGAAACGCAGAAGGCCCACTAATGTAGTCGATTCGTCATTGCCGGGGGGAACACCGCTCAATCGAACCGTGTCAGGGCCTGGACGGGATTGGCGGTTGGATGAACCACGTTGCAACCGCCAGCGGTGCCATCAGACAGGCAAAACACAAGATTGCCGGGTCATAGTCACCGGTGATGTCTTTGGCCCAGCCCATCAATAACGGGCCGCAACCGCTGCCGGCGACCGTTCCGCACCAGACCGCGCCGCGAATACTGCCGAGGTGTTGTCGACCGTAAAATCGCACCCAGGCGACTCCGCTGACAGTGATCAACATCCCCTGACCGCCGCCGAACAAGGCTGCGAAGACCATCGCCCCGGTCCAACTGCGATCGACAAATAGCCAAGCCAATGACACAGCAACCATCACCGTACCGATGCCCATCAATCGGTTCAGTCGCATGAAATCGGCCAGCATGCCGCCGGCAAATTGCATCGCCAACATCGTCAAACCTAGGACTTTGAACATCGTTGCAGCGGTGCCGTCGGGCAAGCCACGATCATCACACAGTGTGAACAGATAAAACAGCACGCCGGTTCCAGCCATCGCCCAGAAAATATTGGCCAGCGCGAGCAGGTAGTACGACTTGGTGCGTAAGGCAGCGGCCAATGTTAATGAATCAGGATCCGGTATCTGATCTGACATCGTCGACGCTGAATCCAAATCCGAATCCCAACGCGGTTTCGTACGACCGTCCACCAGTTGCCCCAGGTCTTCGGGGCGATTGCGGTAGAACAGCAACACCAACGGCAATAGCAACGCGACCAGCAGCATTGCGATCACTTGATAGGTCGCTCGCCAACCGATCTGCGTAATGCATTCGGCCAGCCACTGTGGCACCCAAGCAAACGCGATCGCCGACCCGACGCTCAACACTGCCGACATGCGGCCGATGCGATCGCGGAACCACATCGCAGTGGTGTTGCCGGCCAGCAGTGACAGCGATCCTTGTCCCAAGAATCGAAGCAGGAAAAACGCCGCCAACAATCCGTAAAATCCATTGACCGTCGATGCAAAGCAACAGGCGCCGGCGAGTGCCGTGATCACTACAACCGACACACGCCGCAAACCATGTCGATCGGCTGCCGGGCCGACCAGGGACAATGGAATCGCGGCGGCCATGGTTCCCAGCATGTAGGCCAACCCAAGCCGGCTTTGCGACAGGTGCAATGAATCCAACAGAAACGGCGTGAAGGCGCTGACTGCAAACGTTTGCCCGGCGCTGGTCCCCAATTGCATCAGCATCGCCAGCGGCAGCATCAAATAGCCGTAAAAAAACGGCAAACGTCTCGCCAGGCGATTAGAAAGGAAATTCATTCAGCTTTTTTCGGTAGGTTTCTCGATCCCGCGACGATTGTGTGAGTGTAGGACGCACTATATCGGTCGATCCCAAACCCGCTAGTTAGAATCGCCCTTTCGCACCTCGCATGGGTTATCCTGAGTGATACCCGTCCCTCCCCCGCTTTTGCTCGTTACGAGTCCCCACCATTCGCAAGGTTCGCGATGCTACGCCTGCTTCTGCTATTGGCCTCCCTTTCCATTGCAGTGATGTCTAGCAATGTCTGGGGGGCCGAGGCGAAATTGGATTCCGCCAATCCCGAACACATTCGCTTTTTTGAAACCAGCATCCGCCCGTTGCTGGCCGAGCACTGTTGGAAATGCCACGGTGAAAAGAGCCAAAAGGGCAGCCTGCGTTTGGATTCACTTGCGGGCATTCTCCGCGGTGGCGATTCAGGGGCCGCCATCGTGCCGGGTCAAGTTGACGAAAGTCTGTTGATCGAAGCGGTGCACTACGACGGATACGAAATGCCCCCCAAAGGTCCACTGAACAAGGACCAGATCGAGGCGTTGGAAACCTGGGTTCGAATCGGTGCGCCTTGGCCGGGAGCGTCGGCCAAGGATCTTCGTTTGCCATCACCGGACAAAACACCAACATTCAGCGACGAAGATCGCCAGTGGTGGGCGATCGCGCCGCTATCCCAACCGGCCGTTCCTGCCACCGCAGGAGCTCATTGGGCGATCAATGAAATCGATCACTTCATTGCGAATCAGCAAGACAAACAGGGGCTAGCCCCCGCACCGCCGGCATCGCGAGAAACGTTGATTCGACGCGTGAGTTTTGATCTGACGGGGTTGCCACCGACACGTCTGCAAATCGACCAGTTTCTGGCGGACACATCGGACCAAGCGTACGAGTCGTTGGTCGATCGGCTGTTGGAAAGTCCTGCCTATGGTGAACGATTCGCGCGGCATTGGTTAGACGTTGCCCGCTATGCCGATTCAGACGGTTACCGCGCCGACCACCTTCGCCCAGACGCCTGGCGCTACCGCGATTACGTGATCAAATCGTTCAACGCCGACAAACCGTATGACCGGTTTGTCAAAGAGCAGATTGCCGGTGACGAACTGTATCCCAATGATCCAGACGCTCGCATTGCCACCGGTTTTTTGACACATGGGATTTACGAGTACAACAGTCGTGATGCGGTCGGCCAATGGGACATGATGCTGAACGAGATCACTGACACGTTGGGTGACGTTTTCTTGGGCGTCGGCATGCAGTGTTCACGTTGTCACGATCACAAATTCGATCCGGTGCTACAACGCGACTACTTCGCGTTGCGAGCCTTCGTTGAACCGATTTTGCTGGACCGCGACGCCGTCTGTGCAACGCAGCAACAGCGCAGCGAATATGCGGCGGCGGAAGCGAAATGGTTGGCAGCGACCGAATCGATTCGGGCCCAGCTTGACCCGCTGGAATCCAAATACCGCAAGAAAGCCGAAACCGTGGCAGTGATCAAGTTTCCGCTTTCCGTGCAAGCGATGTACAACAAACCGGAATCGGAAAAGACGCCGCATGAGTTGCAAATCTCTGAATTGGTCTGGCGGCAAGTCGAATTCGAATACGAACGGATGGACCAGAAATTCTCCGATACCGACAAAGAAACGATTCTCCGTCTGCGCCGCGAGTTGGCTCAGTTTGACCATTTAAAACCGGCCGCTTTGCCGGTGGCCCAATCTGTTCGTGATGCTTGCGCAAGTGCGCCTCTCACGGTGATCCCCAAGAAACGCACAGAGGTCGAACCGGCGTTTCTTTCCATTCTGAATGTTTCCCAGCCAACGGAATTTGGGCAAACGTTGGTCTCCACCGATCAGTCGCCACAGGCAACATCAACCGGGCGCCGCAGTCAGCTGGCAAACTGGGTCGCCGACGCCAGCAATCCACTTTCCACACGCGTGATCGTCAATCGAATCTGGCAAACTCATTTCGGTCGCGGCTTGGCCCCCAACGCCAGTGATTTCGGATTCTTGGGTGGCCCACCGACGCATCCCGAACTGCTGGACTGGTTGACCGGACGGTTCATTGAAGAAGGTTGGCAATTAAAGCCACTGCACCGGCTAATTGTGACTTCAGCAACGTACCGGCAATCCAGTCTTCACCCCCAGATGGAAGCATTTTCTGTCATTGATCCGACCAACCAGTGGTATTGGCGTGGTGACGTACGACGGCTGGATGCAGAACAGATTCGAGACGCAATTCTGGCTGTTTCGGATCGATTGAATGACCAGGCCGGTGGTCCCGCCGCGTCGGATGACAAACTTCGACGTTCGATCTACACCGTTGTCACACGCAACTCTCGCAACCCGTTACTTGATGCGTTTGATCTGCCACTGTTTTTCTCCAGCAGCGCGGCGCGTGATACGACCACCAACCCACTGCAATCATTGATGCTGATCAACAGCCAAGCGATGTTGGATCATGCCAAAGAATTCAGCCGCCGTGTCGACGATCAACAGCCCGCTGCTGCCATCGACCAACTGTGGCAACTTGCATTCGGACGGGATCCCAGTGATGCCGAACGCCAGTCCGCTCAAACATTTCTCGCGACCCAGCAATCACGCTACAGCCAACCGTCGGCACCCGATCAGAACGACCTACAGACCTCGATCTTGCCCTATCGAAATGGCAGTTCCATCGTCATCAAGCCCGACGGCCAAGCGATTCCTCGATCCCAGCCACACCCGGGGATCCAAACCGACGAATTCACCATTGAAACGATCTTTCAGCTCGGCAGTGTTTATGAATCGGGTGCGGTCCGCTCAATTGTCTCCACCGCGCCCGCGAAACAAGGGGCTGCTGGTTGGACGTTCGGTGTCACCGGCAAGGGCTCGCGCCGGAAGCCGCAGACCCTGGTGCTGCATGTTTATGGCAATAACGGAAAAAGCAAGACCGCCGAAGCCGCGGTGTTTTCAGATCAACACGTCGACCTGGGAAAACCTTACTATGCCGCCGCGACGTTTCGACTCTCAGCCGATGGTAAACCAGGGTCGGTCACGTTCTATCTGCAAGACTTGTCGGACGATGAGCAACCGATGTCCATCGCGACAATGGAACATGATTTGATCGGCGGACTTGGTGGTGATGCGGGCATCGCAATCGGCGGACGCATCAATGGCAACAATGGCGTGTTTGACGGGCTGATCGACGACGTTCGATTTTCCAGTGGAATTTTGGACGACGAAGCACTGCTGCTACGTGACGAATCCTCCACCAAAGTCACCATCGGTCATTGGAAATTTGATCCCGCCGCGGGGTTGTTGAAAGATCAGTCTGAGCAGCAGATTGATTTGCAACTTGGTCGTGGCGATGAAATCACTGAAACACCGCAGCGTCGTGCTTTGGCTGATCTGTGCCACGTCCTGCTTAACTCCAGCGAGTTCCTGTATGTTCAATAATGATTCCCCGTGGACCAATTCTAGACGTCAATTCCTGCGTGACAGCGGTTGTGGTTTTGGGGCGTTGGCGCTTTCGGCAATGATGAATTCGACCGCCAACGCGGCGGGATCGTTGGCCCACCAAGGCATTGATTTGCACGCGACGACAGCCAGTGGGCTCCATCATCGCCCCCGTGCCAAGAACGTCATCTTTCTGTTTATGGAAGGTGGCCCCAGCCATATTGACCTGTTCGATCCCAAACCGCTGTTGAACGAGTTGGCCGGCAAACCGCTGCCCGAAAGTTTTGGCGAAGTCATCACGGCGATGGGTGAATCCAGGTCGGATTTACTGGCATGCAAACGAAAATGGAAACAGCACGGCCAAGCCGGCACCTGGGTTTCCGATTGGTTGCCTCACACGGCATCCTGTGTCGATGACATCGCAGTGATTCGATCCTGTTGGGGCGAAGGCATCAACCACTCCGCCGGTGTCTGTTTGATGAATACCTGCTCGATTTTGGGAGGACGTCCGTCACTGGGCAGCTGGGTCAACTACGGGTTGGGATCCGAAAACGCTGATCTGCCGGCGTTTGTTGTGATGCAAGACAGAAAGACTTCGGTCGTCAACGGGCCACGGAACTGGGGTGCCGGTTTCATGCCGGCCGAGTACCAAGGAGTCGGGTTGCAGCAAAGCCAAACGCCGATCCCCAACCTGTTTCCGCCGGCTGAGGTGACGGCCGCGCACCAAGCGGGCAAACTGGATTTCCTGAATCAAATCAATCAGAACTTTGCCAACCGGCATCCACAACAAAGCGAGCTGGATGCGCGTATCGCCAGTTACGAACTGGCATTTCGCATGCAGGCAAATGCGCCCGAAGCGGTCGATCTGTCAGCTGAAACGGAACAAACCGAACGTCTGTACGGAATCGATGACAAAGAAACCGAGGTGTTCGGACGGCTGTGTTTACTCTCGCGTCGATTCGTCGAACGCGGCGTCCGCTTTGTCCAACTCTACAGCGGATCGGGCAGTAAATGGGATGCCCACAAGGGGATCGAAGGAAATCATTCCAGTCTGTGCCGTGCCACTGACAAACCAGTGGCCGGGCTGCTGAAAGACCTGAAACAACGCGGAATGCTGGACGACACGTTGGTGGTTTGGGGCGGCGAATTTGGGCGAACACCGATGTCCGAGCAGGGCAACGGTCGCGACCACAACCCGACCGGGTTCACCATGTGGATGGCCGGTGGCGGTATCAAAGGTGGTCAAACGATTGGCGCCACCGATGATTTGGGACTGCATGCCGTGGAAGACCGGATGCACGTGCACGATTTGCACGCCAGCATCCTTCATCTATTGGGGCTGGACCATATGAAACTGGTCTACAACTACAAAGGGCGTCCGGAGCGGCCAACGGTTAACGAAGGCCGCTTCTTTGAACAGCTGGTCAGCTAGGCCATGATTCCCGTCAGTGCACCGTCGCCGCAGAAGTCTGGGTTACCAAAACTGGATTCGGGCATTCCCATGCCTTCCAACAAGCTCATCAACAAGCGGTTGTGCGACACTTTGCCAAAGTCATAGGCTTGGCCGAACTGGAAATCCAGTCCGCCGCCGACCATCACAAACGGGATGTCATTTCGGGTGTGCGAGTTGCCTTTGCCAAGCTCGTTGGTCCAAACGATGGTGGTGTTGTCCAGTAGCGAACCGTGACCCGATGGATCCGGCGTCTCTTTCATCCGCCGCGCCATGTGCGCGACTTGCTCGGCGTACCACGTGTTGATCTGGATCAGTTTCTCGTACGCTTCTTCGTTGCTATCCGGTTCGTGCGACAAACCGTGGTGGCCTTCGTTGATGTCCAACCACCGCATCCGCGGTTGACCGACGCTGTTGGTGATTTGGAAACTGGCCACACGAGCAAAGTCGGCTACAAAGCTGTTGACCAGCAACTCCGTTTGCATCTGAGTGATCTGTGGCATGTTGTCATTTTGCTCTTCGATGTTTGGCGGCAACTTTGGCACTGCATGGCTAGCCGAATCGTTTTTCGTCGCCGCAGCCAACTCGGTCTTCAGTTCTTTTTCAACCGTGCGGACCAAGTCCAAGTGCAAGTCCAACAGCCGTCGATCCTCTTTGCTGAGGACTTTGCTGACACGTTTGAAATCACCGGACAATCCGTCCAAGACGCTCGCCAGCATTTGTCGGTTTTTGGTTTGGCCGTACAACCGATCAAACATTTGGTAGGGATCGCTAATGGGAGCAACCGGTTGGTTCGCACCGGCATAGGACATCCGCGTCCAGGTGTCGGCGCGGTCGGGCACCATCACTCCGAACTCCAGCGATCCGAATCGGGTTTGAGTCGCCGCGTCCGCTTGCAAACGATTCTTGATGTGTTGGTCAACCGAAATGCCCATCGACCAACCGGCCGGCGTGTCACTGCCGCCTTGGATGTCGCCGGGGAACAATTCGATCCCCGTCAACAGACAACCGATGCCGCGCATGTGGCCGTCACCGTCGCCTTGGATCTGATTGCAAATGCCTTTCATGGTCAGCATTTGGTCTTGGAATTCGGCCAACGGTGCCAAAATCCGTTTCAGGTCGTATCCCTTGCCAACATTGTCAGGCCAGAAATGATCTGGGATCACCCCGTTGGGGCTAAAGACAAACACGACTCGTCGCCGTCGCGCCGATGAGCCGGCTGATCCCAGTGCCAGACTGGGCAACCCCATCACCAAGCTTGCCGCGGCCGCACTGATTCCCGTTCGGGTCAAGAATTCACGTCGATCCATGTGTTGTTTCCTCTGGTTGGGGCTGCGTCGCAACAACGACCGCGATCTCAACGATCAGCTGCCGCATATTAAAACCACTTTGGCGGAATTGTGTCACCAATTTTTCGCCGACTTCTTCGCCAAAAGCCGCCAAGGGCTGTTTGACGAAGTGCTCAAAAACTCGTTCGATGAAGGCACGGTGTGCATCATCGTTCTCAGCCATAAACCGGGCCAAGTCTGCGGTATTTGCAAATGAAACGGATTCGCCAGCGCGTGTGACATAACCGCCACTAGAGTCAATCGGTTGTTCGTGTTCTGTGCTGCGGAATCGTCCCGCCGCATCGTAATTCTCGAGTGCAAATCCCAACGGATTGATTTTCTGGTGACAAACCTGGCACTTGGCGTCGCCGGTTTGCAGTTCGACGCGTTGTCGCGTGGTCAGGTGGGGGTGTAATTCGGGGTTCAGGGGCGTGAACGCTTCATTGGGGGGACGCAACGTTCGTCCCAACACACGGCGGACCAAAAACACACCGCGGTGAATGGGCGAACTGGTTTCATAGTAACTCAAATGGCTCATCACCAACGGGTGCGTCAGCACGCCAAACGTGACGTTTTTGTCCGATCGGCTACGCTGGAGTGATTGTGAGTCGCCCGCTTCCAATGGCTCCCAGGCCGCGCCGTAGAACTTGTGTAAACGCTGGTTGGTCCAATTCCAATCTTGCTGGAATAGTTGCCGGTAATCACTTTCCGGAGACCAGAAAATTTCGCTGACGGTTTGTTCAAGCGAACGTCTCAAATCCAATGTCAACAGCTTATCAAATCCGGGGTATTTCTCGGGATCCTTGGTGATTTCCAAAGCCGGGTTGATATCCAGCCATTCGAAAAACATTTGCATGACCTTGCCGTGCAAACGCGGGTCGCCGGCCATCCGCTCGGCCGAGCTGCGAATCCGTTGGACCGCTCCCTTTTGATCAAGCCGGAATTTGTCTTTGCGAATCTCTTCCAACAACCAACGATCTGACGGCAGGGAATCAAACAGCGTCAACGCCAGCCGGTTGGCCACCTGATGACTTTCCGAGGCTTGTTCGTCTATTAGTGGATATAAAAATCGAGGCGACTTGATCAGCATCAGGGTGCAACGACGAATCGCCAGTTGGTCGTCATCCACCGCAGCGAGCTGATCGTCGATGTACAACTTCTTCGTTTCAGGATCCAGCGACTGACGAAAAGCCACTTCGGCCATCTCGGTCAAGAACGACCGCAATCGACCTCGGTTTTCATCCGAATCCTTGCGGTGTTTGCGTTTGTAGTTCGGCCACAATTCTTTGGCAGCTGCATTGCCGAAATCCAGCGCGGCAGCGGTCATGGCGTCATTCCATTGACGGTCCACCGACGTTCCGCGAGCGTATCCGTAGCTGCGATCGTCCGGCGGCAATTTGGTTTGCAGCGCGTACGAACTGGGCAGCGTCGACGGCAACAGATTCTCGGGCGGAATCACCGTTTCGGTCCCACCGGGCGGCACCCAGCAAAGTGAAAACTTGGCTTCCGGCATCTCGGTTTTGCGTTTTCGTTGTGTGAAATCGATCAGCACCGCGTACTGCCGTCCGCCGATCAAATTCAGGCTACGACGAAATTCGGTTTTCCCCTCCGACTGCACGTTGTTATTGATCAACACGTTGTCGTGGTTGCCGAAACGCATCTTCATCGAACAGGTCGAATGCACGACGATTTCGTAGCGTCCGCTGTGTTCGACGAGCAATGAGCCAGACCAATGAATATAGAATTCGCCGGCATCCACACCCTCAACAGGTGATTCGCGGCCAAAATCAAAATCCAAGACGGGGTCGACGCGTTCTAGTTTCAGTTTGTCCTTGTCCCACCGGCCGGCATCGAAATAGGCACCGTTCAAACCCTGTTTGGTTTCCCGCCACGGCGGTTCGTAAAAGTGCTGGTACAGGTCGGCCAAACTCTGTTCGACTTGACCACCGGTTAAACGCGACAATTGCTGCTGCGGAGGCCGATTGCGCAGTTGAGCCGCAGCGGAGTAGAACGATTCGTAGATGTATTTCGCGACCGCTTCGGCGTCGGCGCCGACACATTGCTCGGGATCCTCTTCCGGCATCGTATCGACGATGATTTCTGTCAGTTCGCCTAGCGAGGAATCGCCAGATAGCGGATCCGAGTAGGCATCCGTTTGTCCGCGTCCGCCTTCACCGTGACAGGACTGGCACTGTTGGGAATAGATCGCTTGACCGCGTGAAATCAAATCACTGGCAGGTCGATCGGCAACGGGCTGATCGGCGAAACCGCTGCCGACGATCGCAATCCAGACCAACACGGTCCAACAAAAATAGCGATCCCAGCCAGCCCAGTGGCCAGCTTTCGAAATCGAATTCGAGCGAATGGTTGCCAAGTTTAGATTCATGCAATCCCTGGAGGGGTGTCAATGTGACAGGCCGAAATCGACTTTGCTGTCTCTCAGTCGACCTGTTCGAAGAACGCTTTTGAAACGCTTCCTGAACTCGCCAGCAAGCACACAGCACACGTGCACATTGTTTTGGCGTCACCAAGGTGGGAAGTTGGGTGACGTTTTGGGGTGGGGACCGAGTGGGTGATTTCGGTGCAACTATTAGACCAGATATCGGGAGCGGAATAAATGTTAAGCACTAAAATTCGTGGCAAAATACGCGTTGAATGCCGGATTGAGCCGGATCCCAATAGATTAGGCGACTTTTACAGCGGAAAACCCGGGAAAAAAAACGCCGACAATAGCTGTCGAAACGCCCCTTGGCTGATTTGGGGTCATTCTGCGATACTGCCGCACCAAACTGGCATAAAACTCACTTTCCCCCGTACTCTTTACCGGCTGTTAGACCACCCACAGTGCCCTGCCCGGCAGATCAATTTGAGCTGCTGATGTGACGAAGGAACTGAGCGTGCGACTGCGGCACATTTTTTGACAGGAACTCGAATGCTCAAGAATTTTTCGCCTAAGTCTCTCGGAATCAACGGTCGTCAAAGCGAATTGATCGAATTGGCACTGACTTACGGTTTCGCGTCGATGGACATCGACATGTACGAAATCCTCCGCCGGTCACAACGAACCACCGCTGACGACGCGGCAAAGTTCTTGAAGGCCGCCATGGGCGAAGGCATGGGACGTCTGGAACAGCTGGGCGGTTTCCAATTGGAAATCGACTTGGATGCCGACGACGATGCTTTCACCAGCCAAGTGGGTGCGTTGCATCCGTTGACCGAATTGGCAGCGGAACTGGGTGCGACTCGCGCCTACATTCGATTGCCAGCGGCGACCGACCGTTTGCCCTATCACGAGTACTTCGAAACGCAGCGTGGCCGTTTGGCCCAAGTGGCCGAAGTCTTGGCGGCAAAGGACATCCAATTGGGCGTCGGATTTGATTCGTCCAAAGAACTGGCTACCAAGAAAGAATTCGACTTCGTTCGCAACGTCGAAGGTCTGATCGCGATGGTCAAAGGCGTCGGCGCAGCCAACGTTGGCTACATCGTCGACACCTGGGACTGGGCCGTTGGCGACGGCGGCATGGACCAGCTGAGCGAGATCGCTGGCTCGGACATCGTGGCCGTGCGTTTGGGATCCTTGGCAGATGACGCGGATCCCGCCAAAATCACTCGCAAAGATTGTGTGTTGCCCGTCACCGGCGGCAGCTTGGATCACGTCGCCGTTGTGAAACACTTGATCTCCAGCGGTTTCGAAGGCCCGATTTCTCCCTCGGCATCGCCGACCCGCTACAAAGGCCAAACCCGCGAGAACACCGTCAAAGATGCCCAAGAAGCAATCGACGGTATCTGCACCGAAGCCGGCTTGGAAGTCAAACCATTGCCGATGGATTTGATCGAGGACATCCCTTACGAAGCCACGCCCATCGCGTAGGTTGTCGTTCGGACTGTGTCCCAACGCCCCCCGGTAGCATGGCGGTTGAATCGTTACATCCGGTTCAACCGTCAAGATTTGATTTTTTCTAATCGGTCAGGGCGTTGCCTGAGAAAGCGAGCGGGCGCTTCGGTGAAACGCGCTCCTAGGGTTCAGCGAATACTCCGCTGTAACCCTCACGATGCATCACATGTCCGCTGCGCCGATTCCTTGGAAACACATTCGCAACGTCTTGGTTCTGTTTGCACCGTTGTGGATCGGCGCGGTGCTATTGTTCGGGACCATTGGCGTGGCTTATTCGCTGATGTCCAGCGATCTGTACGCCGCCCGCCAGCCACTGGTCGTTCGTGATGAAGCGACCCGAGCCGTTGACCGCCTGGGGCGGTTCGCCAGCCAGACTGAATTGAAAGCGGCTCAAGAAACGATTCTGGAAATGACGCTGAACCGCGAAGTCGTCTCGGCGGCGTTGCGACAAATCGGACCTCCCGATGGCAAGCTCGACCCAGATTGGCCCTCGATTTCAGAGATCGATTCGGCGGTCAAAAAGCATGTCAATATTGTCGCCCCCCAAGGCTCGGATTTTGGCAACACCGAAGTCGTCTATCTAGAAGTCAAAGCCGAGACTCGGCCGCGTGCAGTCAAATTCTGTGAAGCTGTTTTCCAGAATCTGACCAAACACCTGCGCGATGTGCGACGCGTACGTGCTGACAGCGTGATCATCGAACTGACGCATGCGCGTGACATGGGGAAACGCAATTTAGATGCTGTGAGCGCCCAGGTGCACGAGATCGAAGTGAAATTTGGTGCGGACCTGGCCGAGCTGCGAAATCTAAACGACACCTTTACCGGTGGCAGCAGCAACCGACGGGCGCTCGCGGATACCAAGGAGCAACTTCAGGCCGCTGAATTGGAACTGGAAAAATTAACCTCGTTGCATGCCCTGTTGGTAGCCGGAGCCAAAGATCCTCAGCGGTTGTTGATCAGCGGCGGCGATCTGCTCAATAGCCAGCCATCGCTGCAGCGATTAAAAGACGGTCTGATCGACGCGCAATTGAAAGCCAGCCAACTGTCGGGCGTCTACACGTTGCTGAATCCAAAACGCAAAGCTGCGATCGCCACCGAGCGAGAAATTCGCGAACGCATCATTCAAGAAACCAACTCCGTGATCGCATCGATGGAGCCGATGTTGGACCTACAGCGGGCACAAGTAACCAAGTTGACACAAAAACGCGACTCGATTTCAGAAAAGCTGGAAATGCTGGCTGAAGTGCGAACCTCGTACGCAGAAATTGATGCGGAACTCAGACAACGGACTCAGCAAGTCGCTGATGCCGAACGACGATTGGTCGAGGCTCAAGCCAGCCGATCGGCAGCACTTTCGACCAACCTGATCGCCGAACTCGGCCCACCCCAAGTGACTCAGTATCCTGTCGGCCCGGGCACGACGACGTTGACCTTTGGTTCAATGCTGGCCGGATTGATTTTTGGACTCGGAGCCGTGTTCTTGATCGCACCTGGCCCAATCAGTTCGCACGGACGCAGACGTTGGACCGACCATCTGGAAGGCCAAAACCGACGAGCGGAAGATCGAATTCGCATCGCCCAGCAACAACATCGACGCAGCAGCGATCTGCATCCAGGTCAATCGGCGATCACCGTCCCAGCCACCGCCGCCCCCACCGACTGATAAACGAAGCAAAGCTGCACCCTTCACAGTCGCCTTTCGTTCAACCAACTGGTTGCGACGCCTGGGATACAACCCATCGTGAACCGCCGTATTCAGTCGCCGCTTTGGAGACCGCTTGTTGACTCTGTCGGTGGCTGCAGCTGTTTCAGATACCAGGTCACGGTGACGCCACGTTGGGCGTCGACCAGGGTGTCGAACAACGCATCCGCCGCATCGCGGCGCAGCTGTGCTGGATCGGCGAGTTGTTCATATTGCACTTCCGTCGTCGATCGGTCGTGTACCAACGCGAGATGAAACCCCATTGGACTGCGGACGACCGGGGTGACTGATCCGACATCGGTCTTGCGAATGGCATCGATCAAATTTGCTGGCAGATCCCCACGATCGGAGACCCAACCGACGTGTCCGCCGTCGTTGGCCGTGGCACCTTCGCTTTCATCGCGGGCCAGATCAGCAAAGGTCGACTCAAGCAGTCCGGCTGAGGCCTTGGCCGATTCCAGTTTCTCTTTGATCAGCGTGATCCGTTGCTTTGCAATCTCTAACGAATCGGTTCGATTCTGTGCATCGATTCCCAGGAACAGATGAGAGACATCCCATTTGGTCGGCTGATAGAGAGCGGCATTTGCCTGGTAGTAGCGTTTCAGATTCTGATCGGTCATGCGGCTTTTCAGGTAGCCTCGCCAAGCCGTTTCCCAATCGATGGCATGGTGCACTGATCGTTCGTCGCTGATCGACCGTTCGCAATACTGTTCAATACTTTGCCCCCGCTGCTGCAAGCCCGTAAGAAAGGATTGCCACTGACGATCCAGCAAGGTTTCCAATCGATCGCCACCTTGCTGACGCAGTGACCGCATCGCTAAATGTTGACGCACCAACAGAGCACTGCTTGCTCGTTGCACGTTTAGATCGGCCTGGGCAGGATCTTTGATTCGTAATTTCGTCGCCAATAGGTAACTGACTTCACCCCAAAACACAGGGGCACCATCAATCGCAGCGATCGGGTCACTGAACTCCAATTTCGGTGACGCCTCGCTACGCTGCGCGACAAGGTTGGTGCTGGTCAGAATCACAGCGCCCACCCATAACGCAAGTCGCATGGCAAGTACCCGTAGCCGTGCTCTGCAAGCCCGCTGCCGAACTTCACCCTCCTGGCAGGAGGGCCGAGCGGAGCGTGGGGAGGTCGAACTTGTGCTGCATCCCCAACCCGTTGACAGCCCCTGCCCGGTTTGTGAGACGACCGTTCGTTTGGCGATGCGAATCATGGCAATGCGATGTCTTGCAACACAAAATCAACTTTACTTTTCACCACCGACGTCGGCGATTGGTAGATCAGTTTTGCATCGGTCAGATCTTCGATCTCGAACAGGTATCCCAGGCCGACACTGTTCTCGGTTTGTCGGTAGAGTTCGTATCCCAAATGTTCGATCCGATGACCATCGGCGGCTTTGACATAAACGGGGTTTTGAAAAATCCATTGCCGATGACTTTCCAACGCGCGATCGGCATCGCTCAGTTCGACTGCGAAGCGGACTTCGTACAGTGGTCCATTGGGCTGCACTTGCTCAATTTTGACAGTCATCGAATCGACCGTTTCGCTGGCACCGGACTGCGTCAATGACAACGCGAACTCGTGCCGTTTGCCGGGCAATAGCGATTCAATCGTTCCTCGCAGCGAGGTGATTTTGCGTGGGCTGCCGGCGGGCAATTCCAGCGGCAGGTAGAATTCACTGAATGCCAGTTCATTGTTGGTCGAAATTTCGATCGTTTGTTCGCTGCTTTGTGGTTTGACGGATTTACCGTCGTCCAATGCGCCAGACAACTGCGGGACAGGGATCGTCAAACCGATCGGTGTCATGCCGGGTTGCCAGGTGATTTCCATCGACAGATTCAATCCGTTTTGACTGGGCTGGTTGAATGCGCGGCGGGCGCTCACGGACACTGGTTCGATCCGATACACACCGCTGTATGCCGCCGAATTGACGCGGGATTGGCGGCCTTCTTCTCGTGCGACCAGTTTCATGGTTGTTTTGTCGCCACCGTAGTGATTGACGTCTAGATTGGCCTGGTCCAAAACAAGGTCCACTGCGTGCCAGAATGACAACGGGACGCCAGACGACTGAATCGGCAATGAATCGTCGGCCGCATGGTCAAATTCGATCTGACTTTCACGACTGATCACTTCCAAGGCATCACCCAGTGTTTTGGCCTCACCCAGTCGAATGCGAATGGTCTTGGATTGCGATTTGGCTTTCAGCGCCATCAGTGCCGATTTGACGCGTGCCAGCCGCTCGGTGGCTTCGATTGAAAACCCGGCTCGATCGTCAGGCAAATACGGCAACGCATCGAGTCCCGCTTGAATCAACGCTTGTTCTGCGGCACTTCGCTCGCTGGCTTTGGCCGCATCGAGTTGATCCACCCATTCCAACACATCGTCTTTCGAAACCGACTCGGACGGTTCATCAGCCAGCGTGCTGCCGGATTGCCCGGCCAGCAGCCCCAGCACCAGCCAGCCCAGTACCAGCCACCCCAGCGAAAACGCGGATCGGTAGTTGTCGATGACCGTCAAAACCGTTTGGACCGTTCGACTCATTTCAATTCCCCGGATTCGATCGACTACGGGTGTCAATTTTTTGAGCTAGTTTTCTATAGCCCCTGCACCCAATCTGCGGAATTCGATCTTACCAAACCCCCGCGAGAGTTGCTCGCCAGTCAGATCGATTCAGCTGCGGAATAACGTATTGGACCAGGGAAAATTCGGAGTTTGCAGGTTCGGCATTCTCCCCCCAAATCGAAAGCCTTCATCAAAAGTGACCGCCCAACGATGTGTTTCCACCAGTTGTCTCGACCAATCCTGCACCGCGGCCTGTTAAGCGCGGCGATGATGATCGCGATTCTTTGGCAGTGCAGCTGCTGTCTAGCCGTTTCGCCGGGACTGATTGAATTCACATGGGGTGATCGGGCACGTCAGGGAATACCGATCATGGACTTTTCGTCGGAGATGGTGGTCTTGGGGCGTGACGGCCAGTTGCACACTTTGAACGCCAGCCAGATCCAAACGGTGCGGGAGTTACGGTCGGCTTACGAACCCTCGACGACAATGGAGATGCGTGCCGAGCTGCAATCGGAGTTCGGTCGTGATTTCGAAGTGTTGGCGACGAATCATTTTTTAGTGGTCCAGCCCAAAGGCCGCGGGTCGCGCTGGCCCGAACTGTTCGAAAAGTGCCACCGTTCGTTTGTCAGCTACATGTCACGCCGGGGTGTCAAGGTTCGACGAGGCCGATTCCCGATGGTCGCGGTTGTGATGCCCGATTCCGCAGCCATGTACAACGAACTTCGACGGATGAAAGTCAGTGCCAAACGGGTCGCCGGGATTTACGCGCGCGAAAGCAATCGAGTGATCACGCATGACGGTGGCTACCTGCCCCACGTCGCAGCCACTCTGCGACACGAAGCCGCTCACCAATCGGCTTACAACTACAATGTACATAGCCGCATCGTGATCACGCCTCGCTGGGTCACCGAAGGCGTCGGGCAAATGTTTGAACCCGAAAGCATGGTTTCGCAACAGACCGGAATGACCTTGCGCGACCGTATCAACGACTACAGCATGAACGTGATCCGAACCAAATACGACGGCGGCCGCAGCCAGGATTTTTCCGATGCGGTTCGCGATCTGATCGGCAGCGACGAGATGTTTCGTCAATCCAATACAACCGACCAAGCCTACTCGGTGGCCTGGGCGATGATGTTCTATTTGTCCGAACGCGACCCGAAATCGTTCGCCAAAGTGCTCGCCGGGACGTCGGCTCGGGGGACCTATCAGCCCTACGACCGGTTTGCGCGCCTGAACGACTTTCAGCGTTGGGTCGGTACGGATATCGATCAGTTTGCAAAAAATGTCAGTTGGTTTTTGCAGACGCTCTAACCACCGGCGAGCGCCGGGACCGGATATTTCAAAACTGGCCGCCACGACGTACACTGATACGTTGCGGTGCACGCCAGACCCTCGTCGTGATCTCAGCGGTGTCGCGAACCCCCTCCGTTCAACCGCTTGTCTGGAAAACCGCTCATGACGCCGCCGCGCTATTTGGTCCCCTTTGACACGCGTCAGGAAGTCCACCGTTTCACCGACGTGTTGATCATTGGTGGCGGGCTGGCCGGTTTGCGTGCGGCCAATGCGGTGCAACCGCATCAGCGAGTGTTGGTGGTGACGAAAGATGTGCTGCGCGAATCCAACAGCAACTATGCCCAGGGTGGCATCGCCGGCGTGATCGATCCGGAAGACCGTTTCGAGAATCATATTCGGGACACCTTGATCGCCGGTGCCAATCTGTGCGACGAAGACGTCGTCAACATGGTGATTCGCGAGGGCCCCAGCCGAATCGAAGAACTCGTCCGCTGGGGCACGCAGTTTGATTTTGATGCCGGTGAATTGGAGCTCGGACGCGAAGGCGGGCACTCGCACGAACGCATCGTGCACGCTCAAGGCGACGCCACCGGTGCTGAAATCATGCGTGCGGTCATTCAGCGCACGCGTGATCTGCCAAACGTACGGATTCTGGAAAACGCATTCACGATCGATCTGTTGACACACGAAGGCCGCTGTCGCGGCGCGGTGATCAGCGAAAACGGTGGCCGGCCGGTGATGGTTTGGGCCAAAGAAACTATTCTGTGCACCGGTGGGGCTGGACAGATTTTTCGCGAATCAACCAACCCTCCCGTGGCGACCGCCGATGGGACTTCGCTGGCCTACCGTGCGGGCGTGAAGCTGCGTGACATGGAATTCATGCAGTTCCATCCGACGGTGCTGTACATCGCCGGTTCGTCGCGGTCATTGATCACCGAAGCGGTGCGAGGCGAAGGCGCCTACCTGGTCGATTCCACCGGTCACCGTTTCATGCCCGAATACGATGATCGCGCCGAACTGGCTCCGCGTGATGTGGTCAGCCAAGCCATCATCCGTCAGATGCACAAGACATCGCACCCCTGTGTTTACTTGGACCTGTCGCACCTGAATGCCAAACACGTTCTGGCGCGATTCCCAGGCATCGCGTTGGCCTGTTCCAAGTTTGGCTTGGATATCGCCAGCGATCGAATTCCCGTTCGCCCTGGGGCGCATTACATGGTCGGTGGCGTGACGGTCGATCGCCAAGGCCGAACGAGTCTGCCCGGTTTGTGGGCGGCCGGCGAGGTGACCAGCAGCGGTCTGCACGGCGCCAATCGATTGGCCAGCAATAGCTTGCTCGAAGGCCTCGTGTATGGTGCCTCGGCGGGCGTGGCGGCATCCCGCTCGGCTAGCGAAGAAGTCCACGAGATGCGGGCCCTGCCGATCCGTCAATCGGTGACTTCCTCGAGCGAGTCGTTTGATATCGATGACGTCCGTGTGTCGCTGAAGACTTTGATGGGACGGTTTGTCGGAGTCGAACGCGATGCCGCCGGTTTACAAAAGGCCGCCGACACCATTCGCTCGTATTCCGCGTACGTCATGAACCATCAATTCTCAGACGAATCGGGTTGGGAATTGCAAAACCTGCTGACCAGCGCGGTAATCATGGTCACCTCCGCCATGGTGCGTACGGAATCGCGTGGCGTGCATTTTCGCAGCGACCACCCTGCCCCCGACGATGAACATTGGCGTCGTCATTTGACGGTCCAAATCAACGTCGACGGTGGCTACCCACAACGCGGCGCGTTGCTTGAACCGGCAAACATTCCTGTCGTCTAACGACTGCGACGCCAGCAAACCTGATCGCCGTCGCCGGCCGGTCAATTCTTGAGCCAATGTGAGCGCATAAAAAAAGCCCGGTTTTTCAACCGGGCTTTTCTCTAGCGACGCGGACGGGACTCGAACCCGCAACCTCCGGATCGACAGTCCGGGGCTCTAACCAATTGAGCTACCGCGCCAGAATTCAGCTCGCTCGAAGGCGTTGCTGTCCTCTGATGGAGCGGGATTATATACATGGTCGTTCCCGCTGCAAGACCATGCTTCGGCTGTTTCGCAAACGTTTCTTTAATCATCTGCTAGCGAATTATTCTCCGGGTCGTTTTTTCGCTTATTCCCCGCGAAACGGAGAGCAAATGTTTTTCCACGAAAGCAATTTTTTTGCAGTCCCGGGGTTTGTTCCAGACCTAGCGTTGTGGTGATGAATCGCGAAATCGATCCACGCATCTTTTGCTCGAAAACTAAGAAACCCACGACATCCGCGATGTTCGCCAACCAATTTTTTTTGTTCACCGCATCGATTAACGATTGGATCCGTGACAGCGGCAATGAACTGTCGGGCTACACCAGCCAAATGTCGACGACCCATTGGGGGATTGTTGCCGGTTGTGCCGTTGCTTTCGGATTTATGTGCTTGAAGGGGCCCGGCGTGAACCGATAACACGGTCTATCGCGTAGAACCTAATTGACCGATCATTTGGATCAATTATTGAGCATGCCCGGCCGGCCTGGAGAATCAATCATGCCGCTGTTTGAAATCGAAACTGACTCGCACATCATCATCACCTGGGCTAGCGACGAAGACGCCGCTCGGGTGGTCGTGTATGAAGCCTACCCGCATGACGAGGTCGTGCGGCTGACCAAACGCCCCCGGGACACCTGGGTGATCAGCAAAGGGGCATTGGGGTTAACCAACACCAACTTGGACCCCTGCATGGTGGCTCGAGAATGCCTGAACCGTTCGGCGGGCGACAAAGTCAACGCGATCCGGTTGTACCGAATGGAAACCGGCAGCGATTTGGATCAGGCCCGAAAGATGATTGAATCCAACATGGTCATGGGCTGGTAGCAACCGGCGGCTTCACTGAACAGTGTCTTGATTAGACAGTGTCTTGATCGAATCAGCCGCTGGGCGTTAGCCGTGGTTTTGATCCCATCCCGACGCGTCAGTTATGAAGCCAGCGTTTTTCATCACAACCCGACGCGTGAGCGAGGGATTTTTGGTCTTACCAATGCCCCACGTAAAAGCGCAACGTGAAAACTCACGCGTCGCACCGCCATTCACTGTCCACCTGGCATTGACGCGAGCGAGTAGGCCCCCATTCGGCGGGCATTCTGCGATGCCGTTTGGGCCGCCAATTGTGCGGCTTGGCTGAGCGATTGTTCTGCGACCCAAGCGTGTAGAAAGGCGCCGTGATAGGTGTCGCCGCAGCCGGTCGTGTCGACGGCTTGATCCACTTCGATCGCCGGTTGAAAAATGGTTGGTTGGCCTTGCTGTTTCAAGTAACTCCCGCCGGCCCCATCGGTCACTCCGGCAATTTGGCATCCCAGATCGGCCGACAAAAACTCCACTAATTCCCGCGCCCCAATCACCGAGCGATTGGGATATCGCATCTGAAAGTGTTGCGCCGCAAACTGCGCCGCCACGATGGCAATATCGGCACCCATCAGCATCGGCAAGATCTGGGGGCGATAGCGATAGGCGCCACCGTCAAACGAGACCAGAGTGGTGGCTTGCTTGGCAATTTCAATCGCGCGGCGACATACTTCGGGATGTCGACCATTGAGATGCAGCAACTTGGCACTGGCGACTGCGTCCCCGAGTTCATTCGACCATGACAATTGGTCGCAAGCGCTGCCAGGTGAAAAGACGATGGTTCGTTCGACGTCGGCTTTGTCAGCCCAGATCGATGCGACGGAACTGGTCTTGCCCAGATGCTGCGTGATCTGACGACAGTCGACGCCCAATGTTTGAAGAGTTTCCAGAATCCGCTTCGCGGGCGGGTCATCGCCCAGCGAGTCGACCAGAGCGACGCGCGAACCCAACTGTGCGGCCGTGGCCAGCGCAACCGTGATGCCGCCGCCGATCCCCTCGACTCGTTCACAGGCCTGGACGACTTGGCCTCGGTGGGGGAGTTCATCGACCAGAAACAGGTTGTCCCAGACCGAAACGCCGATCCCCACGATGTCAAATTCAGTCGTCAAGTCGGCGGATCTCCTCAACAAGTGCGTTTTGAAGCCAGCGTTTTCGCGTGGGCATTGGTTTTTAGTTACCCGAAGTGTCAGCCAGGGATCCCATCAACCGGCAAAATCCCGTCGGGTTGTGATCATATCGCAGCTTCAAAACGCAACCAACGCCCATCTTAGTGTCTCGCGGGCGGTCTTGCCGATGGGGCTGTCGCAGACCCGGATGGGCGCGTATAAAGTTTGCCTCGCGCAGCTTTCAATTGACACCATTCCCCCAAGAAATTCCGATGCCACGCGTCAAATCCTTTCGTGCCGTTCGTCCTCAGGTTGAAAACGCCGCCCGGGTGGCCAGCGTTCCTTACGACGTCGTCAACCGTGACGAAGCCGCAGCGCTTGCCGAGGGAAATAGCGATTCATTTTTGCATGTCGTTCGTCCGGACATCGATCTGCCGGCTGATACCGACCCCTATGCGGACGAAATCTACGCCAAGGCAGCAGAGAATCTGCAGCGATTCTTGCGTGACAAAGTGTTGGTCCAAGACGAGAACGATGGAATCTTTCTGTATCGCCAGATCATGAACGGGAACAGCCAGATCGGTGTGGTCTGCTGTTGTCACGTCGATGACTACGAAAACAACTTAATCCTCAAGCACGAATTCACCCGTCCGGTCAAAGAAGACGATCGTACCCGTCACGTGATGACACTCGGTGCCCATTCCGGTCCCGTCTTTTTGACCTATCGGGATAACGCCAGTGTCGACGAATTGGTCAACCAAGCGATCCAAGCCGATCCCCTGTATGACTTCACCGCCGATGACGGCGTTCAGCACACGGTGTGGAAAATCGACCAAGCCGATCCCTATGTTTCCGCACTGACTCAGGTCCCGGCTTTCTACGTGGCCGATGGTCACCACCGCGCTGCCAGTGCCTGGCGTGCCGGCAAGGCGCGCCGCGAAGCCAACCCGGGACACACCGGCGAAGAAGAATACAACTGGTTCTTGACGGTTCTGTTTCCATCAACACAGTTAAACATTCTGTCCTACAACCGCATCATCAAAGACTTGAACGGTATGTCGCCCGACGAAGTTCGCGCGCGTTTGGCAGAGGTGGGTACGTTGGAAAAGACCAGTGATCCGGTGCCACCGAGTGCGGGTTCCTTCTGCGTCTACTTGGACGGGCAATGGTGGTTGCTAACCATTCCGGCCGATTCGATTGACCAAAACGATGCGATCAATTGTCTGGACGTCGCATTGTTGGAAAAACGTG
Source organism: Stieleria tagensis (assembly GCF_024129865.1). GTDB lineage: Bacteria > Planctomycetota > Planctomycetia > Pirellulales > Pirellulaceae > Stieleria > Stieleria tagensis. The sequence goes on from NZ_JAMYFE010000018.1 coordinate 42,433, forward strand.
TGATCAATCCCATCTTTGGCATCGAAAACGTGCGAACTGACCCGCGAATTGATTTCGTCGGTGGAATTCGTGGCACCAAAGAATTGGAACGGCGAGTCGATTCCGGTGACTGGGCCGTTGCTGTATCGATGTATCCGACATCGATTGATCAACTGATGTCGGTTTCGGATGCCGGCGAAGTGATGCCACCAAAAAGCACTTGGTTCGAACCGAAACTTCGCAGTGGTCTTTTGACCCACCTGCTGGATTGATTTTCGATCGCCACAACGTTGGTGTGGAGGATTCATCCGACCGGGTTCTTGTGCTGTTCGCTTGAACTTTCGGTCGGGATGCCTCTTTCCGCCTGTACTAACGGTTGAATCCAACCAAGCTTAGGAATTGATCTTCGTTCAGGATTTCCATTTCGCGGCGTTGGATCAGTGCGTCGGCTTGTTGTTGGTCGATTCCATTGGTGCCGATGACAATACAATTGGTATCGTCGTCCGCCGTGGTCTGATGCACGCCACCGCTGCGGAGTGTCAATTCATGCGTTTGCTGTACCGAAAGCATTTGCAGTTGGCCACAAAACACGATGCGTTTTCCTCGTAGCGGCTGGATGAATTCAGCGCGAATCGCCAGTCGCTGCCAATCGACCGGGGCAGCCCCACTGTGCCCGGAAGCGCTGTGTCCGGAAGCGCTGTGTCCGGAAGCGCTGTGTCCGGCTACGGCGGTTTCATTGCCGGCAGAGTCGGATGTCATTTCACGCGTGATCGACGATTCGTCAAACGGGTTCATCGACAGCGCCAACGAGGGGCCGCCGCCACGCCGAAGCATGCGTTTGGGGACGCCAGGCTGTGTTTTTTTCGCTGCCGGCTTTCGTTTCTTGCTGTCCTTGCGAGCCGCATGGCTAACGCCCCATTTCCCCGCCTTGCCGCGCACGATGCGGAGTTTCTGTTCCAAGTCGACCATCGATTCGGCTTGACGAGCGATTCCGGCGGCCAGCAAAACTTTGGCACAGGCTCTCGAATCTTCCAGCGCGTCATGGTGTTTGAATTGAATGTCCAACCACTGCGACAGCGGTTTTAAACCAAAGCGTTGCCGATCCGGCCAAGTTTGGCGGGCAATCAGCCGTGTGCAGGAAAAATGCAGATCGGGAATGTCACACCCGTGACGTTCCAAGCACCCGGTCAGAACCCCAATGTCAAAGGGGGCGTTGTGGGCGATCAAACAGTCGTCGACCAAGAAGGTCGCGATCTCGTCCCACAATTGGCCGAATGTCGGCTGGGATTCGACATCGGCTGGGCGGATACCATGAATCCGAATGTTGCCCGGCGAGAAAAAGAATGGGTCAGGCCGGATCATCCACATCCGCTCGTCGACCAACTGGCCGTCGCGGACCACCACTGCCGCCAATTGGCAGGCGCTGTCGCGGCGGCGGTTTGCCGTTTCAAAATCGATCGCAGTAAAATTTGCCAGGAATGCCATCGCAAAAGTTTACGCCCAGAACGACGCCGGGGCGAGAGCCGACCGATTCCCAATCAGCGTTAACCAGCCATCCGTGTGATGCGGTTGTGTGGCTGAGCGATTTCAGTCGCGTTGGGCTGATAGCGAAATTGCATCAGGTAAGCGTCTTCAACCGTATCGTCGTAGAAATCACGCAGGACACTGATCGCTCGGAACCCAAGATTCTTGAAGAACAGTTGAGCCTCCAAGTTGGTTTCGCGGACTTCTAACATGATTCGGTTGCGTCGTTCGTGCGACAGCTTGCCGAACAGTTTGCTGCACATCGCGTTTCCGACGCCGTGCCGACGTTGTTCGCTGTGAACCGCGAAGTTTAAAATGTGCAGCCGATTCTTGTGCAATTCATAGATCATGAATCCCACAATCTTGTCATCTTTCTCGGCGACCATGCCGATGCAATTCCGTTGCCGGAGACAGCGAATGAAGTCTTCTTCAGTCCAAGCGAACTCAAAGCAATTCTGTTCAATCGCCAATACCGAGGGCATATCGCGTCGGATCATCCAACGAATATGCACGCATACGGGGGTTTCTTTGGCTTGCTTCATTTCTGGGCTCCTTTCCAGCGAGACGAGTCCCGAGGCTGCTAATTGACAGGCCGGCGAATCGCAAAATGCGTCAAAAAAACCAGCAAAACGTCCCGTTCATCGTGTCGTTTGCCGTGTGCCGGGAAAATAGCAAACGCATGGACTGGAACCAATACAGATTGGCCCCTGTTTTCAGCTCCCTGTGAATTTGTTGTGAGAATTTTGGGCGGAATTTTAACCGGGTTGGTGTTTCAAGTCGGCCTGCCATAGCCCTAAAGCGGGATTCTGGATGTAATAAAACTCGCTGCCATCGCTATCGGTATGCCATCCGTCGTTTAACGAGCCGACGTCGTAGCGTTGCATCAGTGCATTGATGTCGCCGGGGGTGTAGCCGACCGATGCGATTTCGTCGGCGGTCAATTTCCCAGCCCCATAGACCACTTCGAAACGGTTTTCAGGTGATCCATGTACCAAATGGGCCGCTGCGGATGGATTCGCCGCCAGGTCCTCGTGATCGGCCACCAATTGCACGATTTCTTCTTTGGTGCGATAGCCATAGCGTCGGATCAAGCGGTCGATTTCGGCGTCTTCGCCAAACTCTTCCACGGCCGGCCCCAAAATCGTCAGTCGACCACCGGTGGCGATTGCCAATCGAGTTCGGTAGATCGCTTTGTTCCCCAGCCAAGTGCTTTTAAATTCGGCGGGGTCCAGATAGGCGACCACATGTTGCGGTGGTTTTTCCAGATGAGTGATATTGACGCGATAGGCCAAATCGGCGGCTTTGAAAAACGTTTCGTGATCGTCGCCGATGTACAAACCACGCGTGTGCAGCGTGCCGTCACGCAGTTGCTGAACCACGGTCAACGCGTAAACGATCGGCATCCCTTCGCAAAAGTGATCTTGGGCATAGTTCAGGATTTGTCGTAGCGGCGTGTTAGCGCGCCCCAGTGTTTGCTCGATGCCATAGACAGCACTCAAGTAGTGACTTTCGTTGATCCCCTCCACGCCGCCGGTGCCGACAAAGACGTTCTTGTTGTAGTTGGCCATGCCGATGACTTCGTGTGGCACCACCTGACCAATCGAAAAAATCAAATCGTGACCTCCGTCACGTAGCAATTTGTTGACTTGGGCCTGCCAGGGTTTGTTGTACAGTCCCTCGGTTACCTCCGAGACATACGACGCGGGGACCGTCCCAAGTGTGACAACGTCATCGCGCCAGCGGTGGGGGCGAAACAGATCCAACGGCACACCAGGAAACATGTGAGACAACTGCTCGGGTTTCATCGGGCTGTGTGTGCCCAGCGCCGGCATGATGTCGGCGATCCGTTCACCCAGCATTTCGTAGCAGAGCGAAGTGATTTCACCGGCGCGGCTAAACAATCGCGTGTGGTCCGGTGGCAACAGCAGTGCTTTCTCGGGTGTACCAATTTTTGCGAACGTTTCGGTGAGTGCCGCGCGCAGATCGTCGCTGGTAAGTGACGTGGTTTCACTGCCGGTTTCAAAATAGATTGTCATAGGAAGCCGTGGTGCGATCGATCGCACGTCAATTGGATTTGAAAAATTGAAAGGTTGGGGATCACGCTGGGGCAAGCCTCTCTGGCGATCGGTTTTGATCCGTTTGCCAGGTATTCTGCAGTGTAGCGAGTACGCTACTCCTCTTGGCTGCCGTGACATTCACGTGGGATCATCCGTCCCGGGCCGTCACCGCTGTATCGAGCCAATAATATCGATTCGAACTCTTCACGCGATTTCATCTTGGCAAACTCCAGTCGAACCGATTCGTACAGGGGATGTGCTTGGCTGTATTTGATGCCGAATTTTCGCATCAACATTGGCGCACGCTTTTCGCCATAGGTTTGTTCGCACAGCTCAAAATGATCCCGCATCACGGCGGCCTGTTCCGACAGGCGCGGCGGATCGGGAATCGGCCGACCGGCAAACAGCTGGCGGGCCTGGTCGAAGATCCAGGGGTTACCGATCGCACCACGGGCCACGGTGACGCCGTCGATCCCCGTTTGCTGCATCATCCGCAAACAGTCCGCTGCTGAGAACAGGTCGCCACTGCCAAGGATTTTGATGCGGTCGCCGACATGCGCTTTCACATCGCGCAAAAACTCCCAGCGACTGGGACCAATGTAACGTTGCTGGACAGTTCGCCCGTGCACGGTTGCGGCAGCCAACCCGGCATCGATCGCGCCGTCCATAATCTGGAAAAAATCGTCCCGCGACTGTTGTGAATCGTCGATCCCACGCCGCATTTTGACCGTCACCGGAATGTGGTCGGGCACGATGTCACGGGTGCGCTGCAAAATGTCGATCGCGACAGCGGGTTGCGACAGATGAAACCCGCCGCGACAACGACCGAGTACCTTTTTGACGGGACAGCCAAAATTGACGTCAATGATGTCGAATCCGGCTTCGACCAGTTTCAACGCCCCCAGCGAGAACTGTTCGGGTTCGGCGCCCATCAGTTGGCCGCCAACGGGATGTTCGTCGGGGTGAATGTCTAGAAAGTGTTTCGTCTTTTGACGCTTGTTCAGCGCCAACAGAAACTGGTCCAACATGACTTCGCAAACCGTGTAACTCGCGCCGTGGCGACGGGCGATCACACGCATCGGCAGATCGCTGTATCCGCTTAGTGCGGCTTGGACGACGGGAAAGCCCAATGGAACGTTTCCAATCACCAGCGCCTGATCCAGCCCACTCGTTACACTAGAAGGCGGTTCAATCGCCCCATTTAAATCCTTCACTTGACCGGTCATGATGATGCGTTCTCTGACATGTTTTGCACTCGCAATTGTTTCCGCCGTCACTTTCGCCCAGCCGCCACAATCAGCCTCCATGAAGATTGAAACCGCTCCGTTTGGAACCGCCGACGACCAGCCGATCACCCGCTACACACTCGTCAACTCGCACGGGCATCAAGTCAGCGTCATGAATTTTGGCGCCACCTTGCTGGAAGTCGAAGTTCCCGACCGAGCCGGAAAACTTGCCAACGTCAATCTGTGCTTCGATTCGCTGCAACCCTACGTCGACGGACATCCTTATTTTGGCAGCACTGTCGGCCGGTTTTGCAACCGAATCGGCAACGCGTCCTTCACCATCGATGGCACTGAGTATCCCCTGGTTGTCAATCATGGAAAACACCAACTGCACGGCGGCAAGAAGAATTTTTCCTATCAGGTCTGGGACGCCCAGACATTCCAGGACAGCAAAACCGTCGGCGTACGATTCACGCTGCATAGCCCCGATGGGGACAATGGCTTCCCCGGCAACGTGACGGCCACGGCCGAGTACAGCTGGAATGATGCGGACGAACTGACGATTGTCTACTCCGCAACCTCCGACAAACCGACTCACGTCAATCTGACCAACCACAGCTATTGGAATCTTGGCGGCGCGGGTACGGGCACGGCAAAAGACCATGTGGCGACAATCCAAGCCGACAAGGCATTGGACGTCGATGGTGATTTGATCCCGACCGGGAAATACAACGATGTCGCCGGGACACCGCTGGATTTTCGCACTGCCACCGCGCTTGGCGATCGATTGGATCAGCTGCCTGCGACCAAAGGCTACGACCACTGTTACGTCGTTCGTGGCGAAATCGGCACGCTCCGCCCGGCGGCCTCGGTGGTCGATCCGGAATCCGGACGCACGATGGAGATCGAAACCACACAGCCGGGCGTGCAACTGTACACGGCGAACCATTTAGGCGGCGGCCCCGGAACTGCCGGAAACGGATCACATGATGCGTTCTGTCTCGAAACACAGCACTATCCCGACGCCCCCAATCAACCGGAATTTCCCAGCACATTGCTCAAGCCCGGCGACACACTTCGCGAAACCACCGTCCACCGCTTCGGCGTCCAGTAAGCCAAGAGTCGGTCGCCCTCGATGCCCAGCCACCGGTTGGTGTGGAGGATTTATCCGACCAGGTTTGGATCGAAGGAGTGGTGCATGGTCGGATGAATCCTCCACACCAACGTTCACCGGAATGCTTTCTTTATCGAGTGACCGGGGACAGACCTCAAGCCGGTGGGGTTTGACGATGTTGGAGGCAGAGTGAGTTACAGATCGGCGACAGGTCAAACGTTGGGGTTTGTTTGCTCGATTTGCTGGATCGCCCAGCGACAGGTGGCGGCGACTATTTCGTCGTCACTGCTGGCACCCTTGCGAAGCGCCGGGAGTGACGCTCGCTGGCCTTGGTTTCCCAACACGATTGCCGCGTTTCGTTGGATGCCGCGCAGTCGTGTGCGCCACAGCGGCGTCTTGCGAAATCGCTGGCGAAACTGATCTTCGTCGGCATCGAAAAACCATTCCAGCGAGACGCGGCGCAGTGGCGCGTCTTGATCCGACGTGTCGCTGTGGCGACTTGGCTTGCGGTTCCACGGACAGACCTCTTGGCAGATGTCACAGCCAAACGCCCACTCCCCGATGCTGCGTTGCAGATCCATCGGAATCGCTTCTCGGTGTTCGATCGTCAGATAGCTGATGCAGCGATTCGCATCAAGCACGCCGGGAGCCGGAAACGCGTCGGTCGGACAGGCGTCCAGGCATGCGGTGCAAGTTCCACAATGTGACGTCTGGTAAGGATCGTCGTAAGGCAGTTCGACATCCAACAGTAAACAGCACAAAAAGAAATAGCTACCTAGCTGGCGATTCAGTAGTAGCGTGTTCTTTCCACGCCAGCCAAGTCCAGCCAAGACGGCGAGCTCCCGTTCCAGCAACGGCGCGGTGTCCACACAACCGCGGACGTTTGTCGTCGGCGATTGGTCGCGAATCAGCCGCTTCAATTGCTTCATTTTGTGGTGAAGCGTGTCGTGGTAGTCGGCACCTGGCCAAGCATAGCGAGCAACTTTCACAGCAGACGTTGCTGAATCGTCGGGCGGATCCGCAGGATAGGGATAGGCCATTACGACGATGCTCTTGGTACCGGCCATCACACCGCGAGGGTGACGATAAGCATCCAGCCGATTGGCGAAATAATCCATCTCCGCGGCGTACCCGCTGTCGATCCACTTGACCAAGTCACTGAAACCGCTGGCATCGATCGCTGGGGCGATTCCCCATTTCACAAACCCCAACTGTTCGGCGAACTGCCCAAACGCCTGCAACCAAGGCGCCGCGTGGGTTGAGCGTTCGGTTGGATGCAACACCATCACTCTGTCTTGGATAGAAACGCAAGTAGGTCTCTGAGTTCATCAATCGACATTGTCTTTTGCAATCCCGCTGGCATGATCGATTGATCGCTAAATGAATGCTGCTCGATTTCCTCCAATCCGACCAGGAACGGTTCTCCGTCAGCTCCTTGGAACGACAATTTTTGGCCGACGCCTGGGGTGGCCGTTTTCAGTCCCGCCAACACCTTGCCATCGACGGTTAAGATTTTCCAGGGCACATACAGCGGCCCAACTTCTTTACTAGGATTCAAAATGGATTCTAGCAGCCGTTCACGTGTTTGCCCTCCCAACGAAGTCAGGTCCGGCCCCGTCGTCGCGCCACGTCCGGAATACGCGTGACAACGAATGCAGATTGAACGTGAAAAGACTCGCCCACCTGCTTCGGGGTCGCCACCATCACCCACCTGTTTCATCCAGCCTGACAAATCCGTTGCGTCCGGTTGCGCGGATTGGTCGGTCGCGGTGTGATCGGCCAGCACCCGTCTCGCTTCCTCGCGAATCATCTCGGGTTCACTTTCCGATTCTAATCGATTCAACAGTCCAACTTGCTGCTGTTTCGCTTTGGCCAACCCGGAGACCGCCGCAGCGCGGTTTCGATTGGTGACATGATCGTTAGCGGACAACTCTGCCAGTGCATTGATTGCTGCATCGCCGGAGCGTGCGTTTAACAGGCGAACGATTTCAAAGACTAGCTGATCGGACCTGCTATCGATCGCCCATTGCAACAATTCTGAATCGGAGGGTTGATTGCTGTCAGCGGGAATCATGCGAACCGCCATCGCCCGGATGGATGCGGATTGATGGGTGTCGGCCGCAAGTTGGGACAGCAGTTTTTCCCGGACCGGATCACGCACACCGCGTGAAGTGCCACCCTTCAGATAGGAAATCGTCGCGACAGCGGACTCAAACAATTTGGGTGAAATCGAAGGCCGCGACAGCAACGTTTGGATATTGTCTAGCAGTGACTGTTCTCCTCGTTCGGCGCTCCAACGCAGCGCCAACAGCACCGTCCCTTCGAACTGACTTGCCAATCCCTGGCGCAACAGCCTTTGACGCTCGGTCACAGTGATCGACGATGGATCAGACAATTCCAACCACCGCCAGGCGGCGAGCAATCCGATTTGCTGCCCAGATGTTTGACACACACTCCAATCAATCTGTTTCAAATTAGGTTGTTCAGCCAGAGCCGTGGTTGCGGCTTGGCGAACGAACGGGTCTTGATCGTCGAGTGCCTCAAAAATGGCTAGTCGATCATTTGATTTCGCGATCTGCTGAGCCAGTTTTTCGGCGGTCGTGAGTTCCGGCAAACTTGATGCAGATGTATCCGGTTGACTCTGCTTTCGACTCAGACGCCAAATCCGACCGGTTTGGTGGACGCTGTAGTCGCGTCGAACCCAATCGGTCACATAGATTGATCCGTCAGCAGCCTGTGCGATGCCGACGGGGCGGAAATCAGTGTCGCCTTGCACGATCGTTTCGGTCTGGCTTTTCCAGGACGCCCCCTCAGCTGACAAACGATAGGCCTCGACGCGGTTATCCCCCCAGCTGGTCACCCACAATCGGTCGGCGACCGGCATGACCGCGCAGGGAGCTTCTCCTGTGCCGGCAGCAAACGGTAGTGTGCCAGGCAATTCACCATTCCAGGCCAGCAGCGGATGCGTTCCAGCCCGGCCGAATCGAAACTGGAACCCATAGTCACCGCCGGGAACAACCTGTAGCAAGCGACAGGGCGGCATCGCATCCGGATCATTTCCAACGGTCCACAATCGCTCGGCGGAATCGAAACACATGCCGAACGGATTCCAAAACCCGGTCGCAACACGCTGTAAATTTGAACCATCGGGACGGATGCGAAAAATATTCCCTCCTTCACCACCGCCAATTTGTTTTGTTCCATCGCTGGCGATCAATTCATAGGGCTCGCCAAAATTCTCTCCTTGGCCGACGTACAACCAACCATCCGGTCCCATGACCAACCCGGCCAGACCATTATGCGGGTATTCAGCGACGGTATTCAAACGTAGCAGGACTTCGCGCAGATCAGCCTTGCCGTCACCGGTGGAATCTTTGATGCGGATGACTTCACTGCGGTTGGCGACAGCGATCCAGTTATCCTGCAGGATCGCCAGCCCCATCGTTGCAATTCCGCCCTCGTAAAAAATCGATTGGTCATCCAGACTACCGTCGCCGTCAGAGTCGGCCAGCAAATGAATCCGGTCTGTTTTTGGACCGGAGTAGTTGTCAGGAGGAAAGTGCGTGTGAGATTCAATCACCAACAGTCGACCTGCGGAATCGAATGCACACGCCACCGGCGTCACGATGTCCGGTTCACTGCGCACCAGTTCGATTTGCCAATCCGGATCAACGACCAAGGGAGGCTGTGGCGGATCAGCAAACAGTTCGCCGGCACAAAACAATACGCAGGCAGTTAACAGGAAACGAATCGGTGTCACGGCAAACTCGCGGGGAAGAAGTGCTTTCTGCAGCGCTGCATTGTAGACGAGACATCCGATGTGCATGGCAGACCAGTGAGGCTTCAAACAGAAAACTCGGGGTGGCCTCGTTTGATGCGGTCACCTGGCGTCGACGCAGCACTAGTCAATCCAACCCAGCACATCTCGCAGGATGCACCAGCGATTCGTTTCGTCCACCGGGTCTTCACCAAGAATCCAGTGATCATAAAGCTCGTCGTAGGTGCCGTTGGAACGCTTGAGCGCCAACCAATTCTTCAAAAACATCCCGAATGCGATGTCATCACCCGTCATGTAGTACAGCGGAACGCGGACTCGGTTTTGGAAAGGGTTGGCAACGGCAAATTGGGGGTTGCGCAGCGTCCAAGCCGAACCCGATTCTGCGCTGATGACCAAACCATCAACGTCACGGTGCACACCGTTGAAATACTCCTCTGGCGATTCAAGCGACACGACCTGTGTGTTTTTAGGCATCGCTCGAAAGAGGTGCTCGGCAAAGTAGCCGCCTTTGATCACCGCCAACTTGAGTTGCGGACGTTTTAGAATCTCTGCCTTGTCTTGGAATTCGGACTTTTTGTGATCGGGCACCACAAACGCTAGCGTCACGTCCATGTAAGCGTCGACCGATGGCATGCTGGCCGCTCGCCGCACGCTCCCTTCGATCGCTGACATCGCGACATCGAAGTGATCCGCTGAAAGTTGCTGATAAAGTTTCCCTTGTTCGATCGGGACAAACTCAATGCCAACTCCCAAATCATCTGCCAAATAGTAGGCCATCTGGATATCAAATCCGATCAACATCTGCGTGTCGGCGCGAAAATAGGCGAAAGGCATTTTGCCGGCATCAAATCCGACACGAATGAATCCTCGCTGTTGAATCCGTTGAACACGCGATTGATTTGGTTCGATCGGGTCCGGATTCGGCTGCGATCGTTCCAGCACTTTCACTGTCACGTCGGCAACACTGCTGAATTTGTGAAACTGCATTTCACGTTGTGTGATCAGTTTCTCTTTTGAATAGTGGTCTTGAAATTCGTTGGTTAAATAGCCACGAATCAAACCTGCGGAAAGTCCGACCAACAGCAGTGCTCCGCAGATTCGACTGATCAACCGGCCCCATTTGATGGTGAACGTGCCCTCCAAGATGGCGATCGTCAAGATCGAGAACACGATCAAGTGCATCGACTTCATCAGATCTCCGAACCGCGCCGCAATGACTCCCGAAGCCAGGTACAGATTAAAAATATCACTTGGTAGTTCTGCGATCTCCAGCAGCAACGGCAACGTGATCACGGGCTTTCCGAAGGAACCCAGAAAGCCAACTCCTAGCAGCGCGGGGTAGGTCGTCGGGTCGATCACATTGCCAAAGAACCAGGCTGCAAATGGCAGGAAGATCAACCCGATGATTCGACCAACATCGGGAAAAGGATAGGCAAGCGCGACCAAAGAACCCGGACTATTGTGATGCGAATGTCCTAATGTCGGATGGTCGTCAAACAACTCTTTCACGGCGTCGATGATCATCGGCAGCACGACGAAGGTGTTACCGATCACGAATGCTGTGATCAGAGGATTGCGAGCCACACGGATCACATCTCGATATCGCAGTGACGTCACCGTGGTCACGAAGACTGGCAACACGATAAAGGTCAGCAACAACGCTGACACCCCATAGGTCAACAGATAGCCCTGCAGCAGTTTGAACTTCTCGGGACTAATCGTTCCTGCAGTCGAGGCAACGATGGCAAACATGCCGATCGGAGTCAATTTGGCGACCATGCGGTTGAGCTTTCCAAGCACCTCGACAAAAACCTGCAACGGTTCCAGCAACTGCTCTTTCCGCGGATGCCGCATCAACGCAAACCCAACGCCTAAACTGAACACGACCACCGCGGGGATCGCGTTCTCTGCCAACGAACGAAACGGGTTGGAGGGGACAAACAGTTCCATCCAATTCGGCTGCGGTGGTGTTTCCGAGAAACGACTGCTAAAAAACGAGCCGGTATTCCAGACAGGAAATGCCATCGTCATGATCACCAGTGTGATGATCGCAATCAGCCACAAAGAGATCATGACAATGACAGCGCTACGGAGCAGTTGGTAGCTCGATCGTGGCGAAAGCCGGCCTGTGTTGGCGACCAATGAGACCGCCACATACGGCAGCACAGCCATTTGCAGCAATCCAACGTAAACGTCGCCGACCCACTGAATCGATTCCGTCGATTCGCCAAAAAACAAACCGCACAGAACTCCAGCGATGATCCCAACCACGATCATCTGCGTCATGCTGGTAAATCTCTTGGATGCGATCACAAAACCGGCCCTAACATCGCGATCGTGTTGTTCCAGATCCGTCGCGAAAACGACCATTGGGCAACTTCTTGCGACGTCACCTGTGTCGAACTGTCCAAATACGTCTGTTGACGTTGGCGAATCTGGCCGGTCATTTCGTCATCCGCCAACAAGACATTGTTTTCATAATTCAATTCAAAACTTCGACGATCCATGTTTGCTGATCCGATCATGCTGACCGCCCCATCGATCGTCAACGTTTTGGCATGCAACAGGCCCCCAGAATACTCATGGATTTTCACGCCCGCGGCTAACAGATCAGCGTAGTAACTGCGGCTCGCTGCCGCCACAATCCTGGAATCGTTGCGTGCCGGGAATACAATTTTCGTGTCCACGCCGCGATAGGCCGCCGAGCATAACGCAGCTTGCAATGATTCGGTGGGCACGAAATAGGGCGTGGAAATCACCAGTTCATCGCGAGCGGAGTATATCAGCGAGACAAACATCTCGGGCATCGCCGAGCAACGAACGTCGGGACCCGTGGCAACCACTTGTGCGGGAAACCCGCCTTCCTGTGATGGCACCGGTGAGACCAGCAACGCGTGCAGGTCTTCATTGACGCTGGTCATCCAATCATAGGCAAACAACCATTGATTTTGCTGTGCGATCGGCCCTTCAAATCGCAGCACGATGTCGACCCAAGGCGCGTATTTGGGTTTGATCAAGAACTCCGGATCGGCGCAGTTCTGGCTACCGCAATAAGCGATCCGGCTATCAATGACCAGCAGTTTACGGTGGTTGCGCAAATCGATACGACGAAAGAAAGCGCGCAGTAGCGGTCGATTGATCGGCAGAGCGATCGACAATTGCACGCCGGCATCGCGCATTGATTTCCAGTGCACCGAATTGATGATCCCACGTGAGCCCAACCCGTCGGCCATTGCGCGACAGCGAACGCCGCGTTTCGCCGCACGCTGCAAGGCTTCCACAATTTTGGACCCGTTTCGATCTGCCAGCCAAATGTAAAAGATCAGATGGACATGATGCTTGGCGGCATCAATGTCGGCAACCATCGTGTCAATGGTCACGTTCGAATCGGACATCAATGTTGCTTGGTTCCCGGTGACCGGAGCGAATCCACTGATTGATTGGCCGACGGCAAACGACGGCTGGTAATCGCGGGGAATTACCTGCATCGACGGATTGGGGTTCTCCGGCACGGCCCCCCGTGAAGACAATGCTGATGAAAGCTGCCGCAGACGATGTTTGCGATGCCGTCCCAAATTGACTTCGCCGAGAAACAAATAGGCAACAATCCCGCCGATCGGCACCGCGCAGACAACCGCGATCCAGGCGATTCGGGATGCCGGTTCACGGTGTTCTCGCAAGAGGACTCTCAAGATCACAGCGATCAAAATTGAGAGATGCAGTGCGAGCAGTAGGGAGGCGTCGGAGATCAAGACACTCACTCGTGTGGTTCGGTCAGCAAACGAAAGTCGACGACCAATGGCAGGTGATCCGATGCCTGACGCGAGATTTCCGTGCGGCATGAGAAAGCGTGATCGACCTGCAGATCGCCGCGATAGAACACGCGGTCCAAACCACGCACCGGGACGGCGGCTGGGAACGTTTTGATCCTTGGCCCAGCAATCGCAAATTCCGCCGGATGCATGATCTGTTTGCCCAGCGAACCCCAAACATCGTTGAAGTCACCGGCAATCACTAGTGGCGTCTTTCGATGCGTCCGGCGTAGCAGATCGTTTTGCAACAGTCGACGCAGTTGAATTTTGCGTTCAAATCCGGCTAATCCCAGATGCACATTGGCAATCCACAGGGTTCGCTCATGCCCCAGGTGCCGCAATTTGCAGTGGGCCAACAAAGCGCGTCGAGATTTTTTGAACGGAATCGTCAAATCGACGTCGAATACTTCGGAGATCGGAAACCGGCTCAGGATGGCGTTTCCGTAATGCCCTTGTTTCAATTGCACGGTCCGCCGAAAGGCATGGTGTTTCATTCCCAATGCATCCGAAAACAATTCGACTTGATAGTCAAATTTAGATCGAGGAACGTTGTCGTCGACCTCTTGCATCAGCACGATGTCTGCTTCGCAGTGCGCAAGCGCATCGATGATCCGCTGTGGACGATAGCGGCGATCAATGCCACCAATGCCTTTATGAATGTTGTAGGTAACGACCCGAAACACTGACTCGTTTTCGCGTTGGTCTGAGTCGATTGTTTTCTCAGCCATGCTATTCGAACCAGCCATTGCGATAGAAATAGTACAGCATCAACGCGGGAATCATCACCATCATTCCGATTGCCAGTGGGTAGCCCATCGGCGAATCTAGTTCAGGCATGTCCTGGAAATTCATGCCCCAGATGCCAGCCAGCAAGGTGATCGGCATAAAAATCGCTGATAGGATCGTTAACAATCCTAACCGGTGATTCGTCTTGTCTTGCGCAAACATCTGAAACCCGGCACGCAGATCACCAATTCGTCGATCCAATCGATCGATGGAACGATCGGCGGCTTGCAGGTTCGCCAGCGCGCAGTGCATGTGCAATGCCGAGTCCTTGTTGGCAAAAAAGGATTCTTCAATTGTCCGCAATGATTCCAACGACGGAAGTTGTTCACTGACCACTGTGTCCAGGACCCGCAATTCGGTCCGCATGTCGACGATTTCGTCGGCGTCCACTAAATCGGGTTCTCGATCCATCTTTTCTTCCAGGACGACGATCAGACTGCGGATCGCTGCCATGTTTGCCAAACAGTCCAATGACAGCTCGATCATCAGTGCTGACAGGAGCGCCGAAATACTGCGATCCGCTAACCACTCGCCGGACTTGCGGATTTCAATGCTACGCTGTGGTGTCAGCAGCGAAGCTTCGTGGATCGTCAGTAACAGATTGTCGCGGCACAACACGAACAGGTGTCTCGCTTCACGCAATCCCGTCTTTCCAATGTGTAGAAATGGAATCACCAATAGCGTTTCATGGTTCAGTGGATAGAACCCGGTGTGGTGACGGGCGTCTCGCAATAGCCGTTTGGACATCGCCGTCAGAGATAACTTTTCTAACCAGGGATTCAGTTCTGACGTATCTGGATCATGCAGGTCGATCCAAACTCGGGCATCCGAGTTCTGGCTGGCGGTGACGGCTTGTTGTGGGTCAATCGGAACCAACTGGAGTGACGTGTCGATTTCGAAAGCATGAACAATCATGGGTGCTGGATTCAGATTCGCAATGTTGACGGGCTTGCCCTAGGGAATCTTACTGCCTGGGCCGCTGCTGTCGTAGTGTAGCGCCGGAGTGTGATGGCGCGGCGGGACGAAACGAACATTGTTGGCGGTCAACGATCGCGCGGCTCACCGCGTTGGCTACCATTCCGCTAAACTTAGCCGCTGGCGTTGGTTTTCCGCGCTCAATATCCCACGACAGGGTGTCTCGTGTGGCTATCGTCTGCGCTGTGACGTCGTCAGAACGATTGGTTTTCGAAACTGAAAGGAACTCACCGCCCAATGACCTCGCATTCGTTTCAAAAGTTACGGGACTGGATTTCCGTCTCGATTCGGTTCTTGCGTGGGCGTGAACCGATCATGATGGCCGGATTGTTGGTCGTGGTTTTGGGGACCTGGGGTTTTATCGAACTGGCCGACGAAGTGATCGAGGGCAGCACCGGAGACTTTGATCGCTGGGCGGTGGAAAAAATGCGTGACCCGGACGAGCCTTCGCGGCCGATCGGACCGCCCTGGATGGCTTCGATCGGGCGTGACCTGACGGCGCTTGGCGGGGTAGCGGTCCTGACCTTGGTGATCATTGCGTCGGCGGGCTTTCTGGTCGTCAATCGGTCTTACCGGACGATGGTTGTGTTGGTGCTTTCGACGACGACCGGCATCACCGCCAGCATGTTGCTCAAACATTTTTTTTCGCGTCCACGCCCTGACGTGGTGCCGCATCTGGACCAGGTCTATACCAGCAGTTTCCCGAGTGGCCATTCGATGATGTCGGCCTTGGTGTATTTAACCTTGGGGGCCTTGATCGCACCCGTCCTGCAGCGGTTTTGGTTGCGGTTTTATGTTTTGACACTCGCAATTGTGATCACAGGACTGATTGGGGTCAGTCGTGTTTACATGGGAGTACACTACCCGACCGATGTGTTGGCCGGATGGGCTGCCGGACTGGTCTGGGCCATCGGTTGTTGGTTGATTGCTCGTCAAACTGTTTAAACCCTGGATGTTGAATGTTTGCTGAAACCGCTGGTAGCCGGAAAGCGATTGGCGACGTCGACGTGCTGTTTCATGACGGGTTGTATCACCTGTTTCATTTGGTTTTGCCCAATCACGATTTCATCGCGCACGCGGTGAGTACCGATGCATTGAATTGGCGTCGCGTCAACAATGCCTTGTTCATCGGTGATCCCGGCAGCTGGGACGATTTGATGCTGTGGACGATGCACATTTCGCCGGATCCGTATCAAAGCGGACAATGGCGAATGTTCTACACCGGACTCTCCCGCCGCGACCGGGGCAAATACCAACGCCTGGGGCTGGCGACTAGCCGGGATCTATTTCATTGGCACAAAGCCCCCGTAAACTGGGAAGATCATCGCGGCCGTCAGGACCCGCAACGGGTTCGTCAGGCGGTGCGCCAAAGTCGTTCGGATCAGGCCGATAGTCGGCACGCAATGATTGATCCTGACAGCTGTTTCCCGCTCGAGCCAGATCCGCAGTACTACGAAGCGTCGTTGGACGAAGGCCGCAACTGGGTCAGCTTCCGCGACCCATTCTTCTATCATGACGGCACCGACGGTTGGCTGTTAGCGGCGGGCCGCATCAATCGAGGCCCAATCGTACGCCGTGGCTGTGTCGCGTTGATGAAGGAGGTCTCGCCACACCATTTTCAAGCGCTGCCGGCTCTGCATCATCCGCGTCTCTATGACGACGTCGAAGTCCCCAATTTGATCAAAATCGAACAGGACCACTACCTGATCGGCAGCATTCGCGAAGACGCCAAGATCCGTTATTGGCACACCGATTCCATCGGCAACCAATGGAGCAGCTACCAAGACAACGTGCTGTTGGCCCAAGGCAATTATGCCGGCCGGGTCTGCAAAGACGACAAGGGCTGGCTGTTGTGGAACTTCTTTTCGATGGATCTCGACGACCGCACCGCCGACAATATGATGCCCCCGCCCAAACGATTGGTGCGAACCGAATCTGGATTGCTGCGGGCCGTTAGTTTTGAAGGCATCCAAGACTGCGTGTCGGAAACTTTGGACGCACGGTGTATTCACAGTTTGATCGATGATGTGACGCCACAGGTCGACATCTGCCAAGCGGCCAACTCGCACTTGGAATTGGCAAGTGAGTGTGGCTTTCAAATTTTCCTGTTCGATGAAACCTTGGACCATTTCTGTTTTGCGGCCAAATTGGAAATGCAAGGCATC
Source organism: Stieleria tagensis (assembly GCF_024129865.1). GTDB lineage: Bacteria > Planctomycetota > Planctomycetia > Pirellulales > Pirellulaceae > Stieleria > Stieleria tagensis. Next base: position 59,849 of record NZ_JAMYFE010000018.1, read on the forward strand.
GGCAAATGTGGGGTCGTGTTTCGGATGGATCCGGAAACACGCGATGGCTACTACCTGTCACTGGATTTGTTGAAGGGGGTGGCCCAATTGCGTGCCTGGGGGACCGGTGAAGCCGGCAGCGGGGAAAACATGATGCAATTTCGATCGCTACAGTCGGGCTACTGGTATTCGGATTGCGGTCCGCAAGCAGAGATTCAATTGATTGTCTTTGGCAGCTACGTCGAGCTGTCGATTGACGGCCGTGTGGTGCTCTCGCTGGCGGATCAAAGTTTCGGCAAAGGCAGACTGGGAATCTATTTGGAAACGGCAATGGTTCGTGTGGGCGAGGTCACTCTGCAGCGTCTGGTGTCACCCCAACAGACCGACGAACACTTGGTCAGTGGTTGACCACAACGCGGTGAGACGCAGTTGCTAGCCTGCCCAAAGAACGTCTCAGCGATCTGTCGACAGCGTTGGGTCGCCGGTCACCAAGAACTAACCGTCCGCAAAATCGATCCGGTTGCGTAGGGTGAAATCTTTCACTCAGCTTGGGCTTCAATGGTTGTGTGACCCCAATAGACATTTGATCGCTTTTATTTCACCCCGACCAACGCAACAATCGCCCTGATCGGAAGCGATTCAGTGTTGCCCGCAAGTTTGCGGATTGGCGAGCAACGGATCCTGAGCCAGCGAGAAATATGTTTCAACGGGCCACTACTGAACGGAACAGCATGATGCCTGAACAGCGTTCATTGACGCTCGTGGGTTTGGTGCTGGCGGCAAGTGTCATCGTTCTGGCGACGTATGCATCGACGCTCGGCCAGGCCATGCATGCTTGGTCGTCCGACCTGGATTATTCCCACGGATTCATCGTGCCGCTGGTTGCCTTGGTTTACTGTTGGCAGAAGTGGCCTGCGATCAGCGCACAAGTGTTTCGCAACCAGTCGGGCGGAGCGGTCGCGTTAGGAATCGGATTGATCGTTTTGTCGGCGATTCTGCACGGGGCCGGCATGTACCTGCGAATCTTGGCGGTGGAGCTTTTTTCGTTGATTGTTTTGCTGGCCGGGGCCGTGCTGGTGTGGTGCGGCGTGTCGGCTTTCCGGCGGTTGTTCCCGGCATTTTTATTCCTGCTGTTCATGATTCCGATTCCCGGTCAGATCATTGGCCCCCTGCGCGACCGGTTGCAACAAACCGCTACATCGGTCAGCGTATTCGCATTACAGACCACTGGGATTCCCGCGGCTTCGCGTGGCAACGTGATCTTGCTGCCGGATACAGAAGTGGGGGTCGCCGAAGCCTGTTCGGGGTTACGAATCTTGGTTTCGCTGGCGGCATTGGTTTCAGCAATCGCGATGTTTATCGATCGCGGACCGACCGAGAAATTCTTTCTGTTTGCTTCCATTATTCCCATCGCGATACTGATCAATGCCGGACGAATTGCATTGGTTGCCGCGACAGCACAATATCAACCGACGTGGGAGCATGGCGTCCACGACATTGCCGGCATGGCGATGATCCTGGTTGCAATCGCTCTGATTTGGTTGTTGTTGAAATTCATGGATGCTTTGCTTGCTCCTTCACAACCCGCCCGCCCCAGCCCTGCGGCGCGGGCAGTTCTATAGGACCCTCCGATGGAATGTATTGAACAAAATCAAACTGAGTCTCACGACGAAGAAACGTCGCTGAGCGGTCCTCGGCCGGCGCGGGTCCGACGGGCTGGGATCGTCGAAACTCAATCGAGCCCGATCGGTGGTTCGGGACTGCCACCTCGCGGTGGCGATGACGATGAGCCTCATTTTGATCCATCGGTGATCGGCCATTCGGTTCGCCGTCGCTGGCCGATTGCTTGTCTGTGTGGTGTATTGATCGCGCCGGTTTTGGCCGCTGCAGCTTGGTTCGCCCTGCAACCGAAATTTGCCGCCGTCGCCTTTCTACGAATCGATGCCGTTGATGCTCCACTGGCGTTTCAAACAGCCGACCGCAGTGGCGGCGGCCGTGGCTCGTTCGACCTATACAAGAGCACTCAAAGCCAGCTGATTAAAACGCCATTCGTTCTAAACAAAGCCCTGTCGGATGATCGCGTCAAATCGCTGGAAATTATCAAAACCAATCCGGATCCAAGCGAATGGATGAAAGATGGTTTAACGGTCGACTTTCCGGGCCGCAGCGAAGTGATGTCGATTACGTTCGAATCCGGCGATGCCGCGGCATCGCTGGCGGTATTGGACGCAATCGTCGACGCCTACATGAACGAAGCGGTGCTCGATGAGGTCAACGAGCGACGTCTGCGTCTGGATAATCTGGAACGGGTGTTCTCAGAAACGGAAAGCAAGGTTCGCGACAAACGCGCCGACATTCGAAAATTGGCGGACACATTGGGAACCAGCGATAGCGAATCACTAAGCATCGCCCAACAGATGTCGATCCAACGCTACGGCCAAATCCAATCGGAGTTAGGCAAAGTCGAATTTGATTTGATGCGTGGCCAAGGCGAGTTGGAAGCCTTCGGAAAAGTGCTGGAGAAACTTGAAGTCACACGAACGGAATTGGTCGCGGCACTCGAAAAATCAAAGGCCGAGCAGCCCGCAACCAGCGAGTCCGGCGACGGCGAGAAAACCGTGGTGGCAACATCATCCCAGCCTTTGGCAGCCAATGCATCTGCCAACGATCAAGAGCTGTCGGCAGATAGTGAAGAATTGCCAGACGGCTATGAGTTGACCGATGTCGAAATCACCGCCGTCGTCTCCGCAGACGCAATCTATCAACGACTCTACGGCGAGGGCCGCAGGTTGTACGACGAAATTGAGCTTTACAAATCCGAATTCGGGGAAGGCATGATTCGTCATCGCCGTGCCCAACTGCAACGACTGAAGAGCGAAATCCAGCGCCGCAAGGAAGAGATTGTTCGTATTGCACAAGCGGAAAAAATTAAGCAGCTACAGTCGGGCGAGATGGACGTTTACGCCGATTTGACGGTCGAGCAACGACAGATCGCCATCAAGATTGCCGAAATCGAACAGCAAATCAAAGCCCAGAAACAATTGATGGCGAATCGTGAGATCGGCGTTGGTGTGCTACAGCAACAGACCAAACGCATCGAAAACGACTTGAAAGAATTGGGTGCCGAAGCCAAGAAATTGGGCCGCTCATCCGTCGATGTCGAAATGATGCGTGCCGAGATCGCATCGCTAGATGATGTGTTGGCACGATTGTCCAGTGAAATCGAGCGGACTCGGATTGAGCTGAAAACCGGGTCGCGAGTGTCTGTGATCTCCGAGTCGTCCAAAATCAGTGACGGCGGTTCCAAGAAACGTTTCTTGGCGACCGGGATGGCTGCGTTTGCCGGACTGTGCATTCCCCTGTTGGCGTTTGTCGGTTACGACGCCCGCAGCAAATTGGTCAACGGTTCGGATTCGATTTCACGTGAGCTGTCGGTGCCACTGTTGGGCAGTGTCCCCAATGAACGTAATTTGGCACGCCAATTTGAATCGAATCGAATTGTCGACGGAGCCTTCGGAAATTCTGTCGGTTCGATTGTCGCAATCCTGGTCAACAAGGCCAAGTTTGATGATGCAAATATCATCATGGTCAGTAGCGCGGTGTCGGGCGAAGGCAAAAGCACGCTTTCAAATAGCTTGTGGCGTGGGTTGGCCGATGCCAAATACCGAACACTGATCGTCGACTTTGATCTCCGCCGTCCAACCTTGCACCGTGATTTGGGAATCGACGCCGGACTGGGTGTTTCCGATATCGTCGGTGATGGCGTTTCATGGAAAAAATGCATTCGCAAACACAGCGATTCCAAATTCTTCATGACGGCTGGATCATGCAAGGACCTCAACCTCGCTGCGGCCGCACAAAACACGCTGCCGCAATTGTTCGATGAGTTGCGCATCCATTTTGATTTTGTGATCGTCGATACCCCTCCGATTCTGCCCGTGGTCGATTCGCGAGTGATCGGCGAACACGTCGATGGGTGTGTGTTGGCAGTGATGCGAGATCGTAGCCGAACGCCACAGGTTGCTGCGGCTGCAGAAACGCTCAAAGCTCACGGCACACCAATCATGGGCGTGGTGGTCAACAAATGCAGCGGTAAATCATCCGACGCAACTTACTACGATTACAGTTGATCGGTCTCCGATGAATCTTTCACCCCTCAGTCGATCTTGGATCGGATTGATCAGTTTGACCTTGGTCGGTTGTTTTACGCTGGGTTTGTCTTGGTACGGCATCGGCGCAGCACCGGTCATCGCGGCGCCTCAAGTCAGTTTCGCCGAACTGCCCGCCGAAATCGGCGGTTGGCACGGAACCGAACTAGCGCTCACGGACCAAGAGTATGAGGTACTCGACGCGCTGGACGTGGCGAGTGTGCAGTTCACTGACGATGCGGGACGAATTGCGTATGTGCACACTGCGGTCTGGGACAATCCAGATTACGTCGCCGAAGTCTGCCCGCACCATCCGACGGTTTGCTATCGCAACACAGGATGGACGGCAGTCGATGAAAAACTGATCGAGTTGGATGTCCCCGAGGTTGGATTGGTGCCCGTCCAATTGCTGCTACTTTCACGCGAAAAAGTGCGTGTGGTTGTCGCCTTCACCTACGAAATTGGGGAATTCCACTTCACCACCGATCGAGGCGCCCGGGCCGTCCAGATGCAATTGCTTTCACGGCACACCTGGCCTCCGGTGACAAAATTCTTGGTGCAAACGGCCGCTCCGTCGATCGACGAAGGGTTTGAAACGGTTCGCCCCCTACTGGCCGGATTGATCGGTTGGAATGCGACAGCGTCGAGACCAGCATCCATCTAGGCAGCGCCAAAGAGCGACTTTGTCGCTTTCGATGCGAGAAACTCTGGCATTGCTCACAACCCGACGCGTGAGTTTTGAAGCCAGCGCCTTTTGGTAACCCAAAAACATTGCCTGACGCGAAGGCGAAATTTCAAATCCCTGCCGCCAGCTGCATGGCCGGAATGAACGCAGACAGGGCGGGCCCTGCCAGGCCAGTCAGATAAGTCGCCTGGGCGTGTCAGGGGGCGCCGTGTTTCGTCGCTAAATCTGCTAATCTACAAACGTCCACGACTTTGCGGCTCGCTCTGCCGCAGATTCGAACTCCCTGCTCTTCCCCCCCATAGAGTCTGATGCGGCGACTGAATCGACGCGTATTGATCATCGGCCTGGTCTTGATAGTTGCCCTTTGTCTTGGCATCGCGGCTATCCACCATTATCAAGTCAGCCGACAAACTGATTTCTTGGTTCGGCAAGCCCATTTGGCGCGCGACGAAGGTTCGCCTGCCGGGTCGATACGATTCTTGAAACAAGCGTTACAGATCGAACCGGATCGATTGGATATCTTGAATGAGTTGGCCGTGACCCAAGAATCATTGGGCCAGATCGAGCCGGCTTTTCTGACTTCACTGCGGATCGACCGTCTGGACAGTGCAGACCGAGAAAACCAAATGCGATTGGCACGGTTGGCGATCCCCATTCGTCGCTACGAGGATGCGATCCAGCGGATTTCAAAACTGCAGAAAGAATCAAGCGATCAATCCGCAGTTCTGTATTCCTTGCAAGGTGATGCATACACCGGCATTTTGGATTACGACGCTGCAGAACAGTCTTATTCCAAGGCGATCGAAACCGGTGACGCTGACATCGCAACCTTTGCCAAGTTGGCTGGATTGTTGGCCGATCGATTGAACAAGCCAAACGAAGCCGTTGCAGTGGTCGATGACTTGATTCGCCAGAATCCTGACAACGCGCGCGCCTACATCGCTCGAGGGTCGTACTACATTGGGCAAACCAAAGGCCGCTTGCTTTCCGCCACCGACGACCAAAAAAACAACCTTGGGGAATATCTGCAACGTGCGCAAAGTGATGCCGAGCGTGCGATCGAGCTTTCCGAGCAGAGCGCCGAGGCATTGCGGTTTGCATCTCTGGTCGCGGGACGGCGTGAGGATTATCAGGGTGCAATCACGATTGCAGAGTCTGGTATCCAGCGCTATCCGCTGGAAGCCGACTTTTATCGCTACGCGTCAGCCGCAGCCGACTCGCTGGCAAAAAACAGTGAGGATCCAACGAAACAACAGTCGTATCAAAAGCAGGCACTCGATTACCTGGATTCCGGGCTCGCGCGGATGCCGAAATCGGGGCCTCTGTATTGGCAAAAGATCAACAGCTTGCTCGATCGGCAAGATGCCGAGGGCGCAAAAGAGCAACTCACCAAATTGAAACAGATTGGGTTTTCGCAACCGTTGTTGAAATTTGCCGAAGCCAGGCAGTTGGCGCTCAGCGGTGAACGGCTAAAGGCAGTGCAGCGACTGGAGGAAGTTCGATCGGAGGTCATCGAACAAGCTGAACTGGTGCGTCTGGTCGATTTGGAACTGGCGTCGACCTACGGTGCTTTGGGTGAACATGAAGCTCAAATTGCCGCATTGCAACGGATTATCTCAAATGATCCGACTTGGTTGCCGGGGCGCGAGCGATTGGCGTCGGCACTGTTGCAGGTTGGCCGGATTGACGAAGCGGTCCAGCAATACCGGTCGATTGCTGCGCGACCCGGTGTGCCGATCGCAGCGCCGCTCAATTTTGCTCGGCTGTTGTTGCTACAAAACCTTGGCCGCGATGAACCGCGACGCGACTGGCGGCAAGTCGAACAAATTTTGCAGACCTTGACCGAGCGACAAGGCGAAAACAGTGATGTGATGGCGGAGGTTGCCATCCTGCGAGCCGAAATGTTGTTGGCTCAGGGAAAAGCTGACGCGGCGGATGCGGCACTTGCTGAGGCCAACGGTACAGACGCGGTTTGGTCGGCGCGGGTGCTGTTGGCTATCAGTCGTCGGCAGTGGGACAGCGCAAAACAGCTTGTTGAACAGGCTGTAGCAGAAATCGGACGCACCCCACGGGTACGTTATGCCGAGGCCGCCTTGGTATTAACCCAGGGTGCGATTGACAACGACGTTCAAGATCAATTGACTGCGCTCTGCACATTCCCGCCTGATTGGACCACTCAACAGCGGTTGGAACTCTGCCATGTGATGGTGCCCTTGTTGATTTCGAGCCAGCATTACGAACTGGCCGGTCAATTGGTGGATTTCCAAATCAGCCAGCAACCATCAGACTTGAGTGCTCAGTATCAGCGGATGGAGATCGCCTATCGATCGAAGGACGTGGACACGCTGCGCGAGACGCTGGATCAGATTCTTGCTCGCGCCGGCAAAACGGCCCGTTGGAATTATGGGCAGGCGTTGTTGATCGAGTTGCAAGCCGGCGATGAATTGTTGACTGATCAACAAAACGATGCTGCCCAAACTTTTTTGGCCGAAGCCGCGGTGCTGCGTCCAGCGATGGCTGCGATACCAGCACTTTCAGGACACCTCAACGACCGTCAGAATGATGTCGAACGAGCCATCGTCAAATACAAAGAAGCCGTCGATTTGGGGATGCGCACACCGACACTGGTGCGCCGCTTGGTGTCATTATTGACCAGCAATCAGCGGTTTAGCGAAGCGGATCAAGTGATCCGACAATCACGCAGCGGGAATCAACCGTTTAGTTCGGATATGGCGCGGATCGCATCCGAAGTCAGCGCGCAGATGTCCGAAATGCAACGCGCCGAACGCCTCGCGGCGCAGGCGGCCAACGATTCAGGAAAAACCGGCGACTGGGTCTGGTTGGCCCGTTTGAGTGAACTCAACGGAAACATGCAACAGGCCGAAGATGCCTACCAGAGAGCGCTTCAAGACGATCAAATCGATGACTCCGTTCGCCTCGCTTGGATCGGTTTTCTAAACCGAAATGCACGGCTCGGGGAAGCCAAGCAAGCGCTCGATGGATTTGAGAAAACCCTGGATCCGACGACCGATCAGGCCGGTCTGATTGCCGTTGCGCAAGGCTATTTAGAGTTAGAAGAAACCAACGACGCAGCACGAGTGCTGAAGAAGATTGACCAACAACGATTGGTCTCCGTCAAGCAATTCGAACAGCTGTTTGCGCTGATCAAAACGTTGCGTCCTGCGGCTGAGTCAACTGAATTTTTGCGGTCTTTGTCGACTGACAGTGACGACCAAAAGAAGGAGGTCGCGGTTTGGGCGAAACGTCAATTGGCGCTTCAACTGGCTGAAACAGGTCAACAAGAGAATTTTTCGATCGCGACTGGATTGATCCAACAGAATCTGAAGCTAGATCCCGAGTCGTTGGAGGATAAGCGGGCGCTGGCAATCGTCAACGCCTATTTCCTGGGCGAATCAAATCCAGAGCGGCCATTGGCAATGTTTCAAGCTCTGCAGAAATCGGGCTGGACGCCGACGCTGAGTGATCAGTTTCTGATCGGACGTTTGTTGATTGCCAACGGACAATGGACCCTGGGAACTCGTTCGATGTTACCGTTGCTGGGCAATGAATCGGCCCGTCAACCGGCGCACCTGAAAATGTACGCCAATCTACTTCTACAGATGGAGCGGTCAGATTACAGCGGCGAAGCCGAGTTGTGGGTCAACCGACTGATCGAACAAGGAGTTAAAGACGAGCAGACTGCGGAATTACTGGCCGAGGTTCGGTTTCGCCGCAAACAATTTGACCGGCTGCTCACTGATCTTTCTGTGTCGCCCAATCAAGATCGGCAGGAACTTTCTGAAGAGGCCAAATGGTTCGCCGACGCGGCAAGTTTCTCAAGTCGTTTTCGAATTCTGTCGACGTTGACGACCCGATTGGTAGAGGCCGGGGAAAACGAAACGGCCAAACGTTTCGATGCCGCGGCGCAAGCGATGGCCAAGGATTTGAATCAGAGCAGTGAATTCCCAGGAATGTTCTACGCTCACGAATTGATCAAACGCGGGCAGTGCAGCGCGGCGACGGCGGCGTTTGAAAAATCAGCGTCAAACGCTACCGACGATGAACTGGTACAGTTTGCCGAGTCGGTTTTTGCGGCCGCAGACTGTATCGCCTCGGACCTGGAGCGGATCGAAGCGGTTTACCGCGAATTGGTGTCCGAACGCAAACAACAGGCGACGCTGATTGTGATCGTGGCTCGTTTGCTGGAGACGCGTGGTGACTATGAACAAGCGATCGAAATTTACCAACGCATCGTCAAAAATGATGGCAACGATTTGGCCGCCGCCAACAACTTGGCATCATTGCTCGCACTGACTGGCAAAGACCCCGCACGCGGCATAGAAATCTGCAACAAGTTGATTGACGCACATGGCCCCCAAATGTTTTTGCTGGACACACGGGGTGTCTGCAAATTGAAACTTGGTGATCCAACGGCGGCGTTTGCAGACTTTGATCAAGCCTACAAGATGCAGCCTCATCCGATCACCTTATTCCACCTTGCTTGGGCTGCGAAGGAACAAGGGAATCAGGCTGTTGCTGATGAAATGTTCCAATCGGCGATCAACAAGGGTCTCAAAAAATCTGATCTACACGTCCTGGAACGATCACAATTCGACTCGCTTACAAAGCGTCAATGAACCCATGAAACGGATTTTGAATGCCATTGGACCAGCCATCATTGTGGCGGCGGTTGTGCTGGGGCCCGGTTCGATTCTGACCAGCTCCAAAGTGGGTGCCTCGCTCGGATTGCTTGGGTTGCCGGTGGTGGCCGTGGCGTCGGTGTTGATGATTGCGATGGTCGCGCTTTCGGCGCGTTTGGGGGCAGTCTATGAAAACAGTCCCTGCGACGAACTGGCCAGTCGACTCGGGCGCCCCGTCGCGGTCGCGATCGGTTTGACCCTATTCACCATCGTTGCGTTCTTTCAATCGTCGAATAACATCGCCTTGCTGGGCGGAATTGAGCCGCTGTTCGGCGATCAACCACTCTCGTTCCCGTTGCGAACCGTGTTCTTGTTGGTCGTCAACGGACTGGTCATCGCGAGCTTGTACCTGTTGAAGAACCTGTACGGCAGCGTCGAATCACTGATGAAGTTGTTGATCGGTATGATGACATTGGCGTTTCTGTTCAATTTTGTCGTGATCTTTTCCAGCCCAACCGATTTTCAGCGAGTGGTTCCTGACACTCCGCCGGACTGGTTCGCGTTGTTGGGAATGATTGGGACCACGTTTTCAGTGGGGGGAGCGTTCTACCAAGCCTATCTGGTCAAAGAAAAAGGTTGGGGACTGGGACAAGTTCGCCAGGGAGTGATCGATTCAGTCGTCAGCATTTCTATGTTGGGAATGGTCACCGCGATGATCTTGTTGACGTCTTGGCGCGTTTTTTATGGCAATCCAGACGCAGTCGCGCTGCTGTCCGTCGGCGATGTCGCGCGGCAGCTCGAACCATTGTTCGGGTCGTCCGCCAAAGCCATTTTCTGTATTGGGATCCTTGCCGGTGGGTTGAGTTCGTTTTTAGTCAACGCCTTGATTGGCGGAACGGTGATGTCGGATTCACTGGGCAAGGGATCGAAACTGGACGACAAGTGGCCGCTGCATCTCACAACGGCTGCATTGTTGGTTGGAATGGGTGTGGCAATCGCATCGGTTGCCCAAGAGGGAAGCACCGTGCACCTGATCACGATCGCTCAGGCCTGCACGGTGTTGGGAATCCCGGCGCTTGCTGCGGCGTTAATCTATCTGGGCACACGCAAAGAATTGACGGGTGCAAGAAAGGTCCCGCGTTGGATCCTTGTGTTGGCCATGGTTGGGTTCCTGGTTTCCTGTCTATTGGCCGGTTTAACCGCCGACAAGGTGTATCAAAAACTGTCCCCACCACCGACCGCAGCCAAAAAGGGGAAAGGGGTTTTTTCAGTGGTAGCGGGACCGGCCACGGTTCAGATTCCCCACAGCCACAAACCGACTGAACCCTGGCGGGATCAGCTACGAGCGACCTAAATGGGGAAAGGGGTTTTTTAACGGTAGCTGGGCCGGCCACGGTTCAGATTTCCCACAGCCACAAACCGACTGAACCCTGGCGGGATCAGCTACGAGCGACCTAAATGGGGAAGGGTTTTTTTCAACGGTAGCTGGGCCGGCCACGGTTCAGATTTCCCACAGCCACAAACCGACTGAACCCTGGCGGGATCAGCTACGATTGAAAGCTTCTCTGTTTAGATCGCCAGCTGGCCCACACCGGCTGAACAGGAGGTGCGATTGGGTCTAGCTTTGATCGATTTGCACGGTGGCGTGGCGGTGCACGGATTCCGAGGCGGCTAAACACATCGCGACCGACCAGCGACCATCTTGGGCGGTACAGTGCAGCGGCCGTCCGTCTTGGACCGCTTCGGCAACACGTTCGATCTGGTCTTCTAATTCGAACAGCTCTCCGGTCGGTTTTTCAATCGGAACATCAACCACTTCCGCACCGTCGAATGCACGTAGTTTGTAGGTTGGGTGCCGCGTTCGGTCCATCGCCCCACTCCAGGAAGCCCAAAGCGCGCCTTGACTGCCAGTGACCTTGACGGTTTGATGGTGCTCAAAGGCGCTCAACGTCTGTGAAACCACGGCATAAGCATTCCCACTGAAGTGTACGATCGCGCTAAAGTTATCTTGCAACTCGGGGCGATCTGGATCACGCGAATTGGCCGTGGCATAAACCGACTCGGGAAGCCCGGCGGATTCCAGGTACCAGCGAGCCAAGTCGAAAAAGTGGATTGGTTCTTCCAAGATCCAGTTGCCGACCCGGTTGATGTCGTAACGCCAGCCACCTGCACCCTGTCGATACGGATTCCGCGACAATTCGACCAAACAATACTGTGGGTCACCGATGTAGCCGTCGTCGATCATTTGTTTGACTTTCCCCCACATCGATGAAAGACGCAATTCGTGACCGACACATAGCAGACGATTCTGATTTTCAGCGAGTTGGATCATCGAATCACATTCTTGGAGCGTGATCCCCATCGGTTTTTCCAACAACAGATGTTTCCCCGAATTCAACACCGCCGTTGCGACTTCGTGGTGCAAATAGCTAGGCACCACTACATCGATCACGTCCATGTCGGACCGGGACAGAAGTTCCTGGTAGTTCGTGGTCACAAACGCATCCGGGTATGCTTCGGTGGCCTGGGACGCTGTGGCATCACTATGGGCGGCAATCCCGACTAGCTGAGCATTCCCGGCTTTTCGAATCGCATCCGCATGGTGTTTTCCCCATGCGCCGAAACCGATTAATCCGTATCGAACCTGATTCATTGTTTTCCAATTTGCATGACTTTGATTGTGTGCGGCAACCGACAACCGCCGCAGCGGATTCAAACGTTTTGAATTTCATAACCGCGACGATAGCGGCGTGCCATCAATCCGTTGGCCTCTGCGTCGCCGACCACCTGCTCGGCCTGGGCGTCCCACTGGAGTGTTCGCCCGAGTCGCAACGAGAGGTTTGCTAGGTGACAAGTTGTCAAAATCCGGTGATGAGTCGCAATGTCGGAGATCGGTAACTCTCGCGACGCCAGTGAATCAACGAAATTCTGCATATGGGTGGTGGGAGTCTTTCCACGGTAAAGGTCTTCGATGGCATTTTCTGGAAGCGGATTATCTTGCAAACCATCAACCGGCTTTCCTTCCAACGTTCCGCGGTTGACAAAAAAACGACCTTGGTCGCCTTCGAAAGTGATTCCGTTGCGAGACGAATCGATCACCATTTCTACCTCACCGGGAAACTGGCACTTGACCGAAAACTCGACCGGCGTGTTGTAGGTATCGCTGCGGGTCGGCATACCTGCGATCAATGGCTGATTCATCTCGGCGGCGCCACCGACTGACAGCGGACCGCCGTTTTCTTGACCGATCGCCCATTGGGCGATGTCAACATGGTGCGCCCCCCAGTCACACAATTGGCCGCCGGCGTATTCGTACCACCAGCGAAATGTTCGGTGGGTCCGCTGTTTGATGTATTCAGTCATCGGCGCGGGACCGAGCCAGCGTTCCCAGTTGAGTGTCTTGGGAGCCGCTTCGGTTTGGAATGGACCACCTTTCCATCCCGGCCCCAAACCGATCTGAATTCGATTCAATTTGCCGACACGACCGTTCCGAACCAATGCAATCGCTTTCAAGAACCGTTGGTCGTATTCGCTTCGTTGCTGAGTACCGACTTGAAAGACGCGTCCGGTTTCTTGGGCAACCTTTCGCAGCCACTGTCCTTCTTGGATCGTTACCGCGACCGGTTTTTCGCAGTAAACGTCTTTGCCAGCCCGCATGGCTTCGATCGCGATTTTTGCATGCCAATGGTCGGGCGTCGCGATCAAAACAGCATTGATCGCTTGGTCGTCCAGCACCGTGCGGTAGTCATCAACGATTTTGGCGCGACCGCCACTGACAGTCTTGTTGGCAAATGCCGCGGCCACGCTGTCCAGTTCACAGATCACCGACACGTCCGTCAGTTCGGCGGCCTGTCGTCCGATTGCGATGCCACGCCCTTGCCGCCGAGTGTCCGGTTGCCAGCCCGCACCGATCAACCCTAACGTGGGCCGATCATTCTTTGCTGCAATCAGATTTGTCGCGGAGCAAGCGACGGTGGCCGCAGCCCCAGTCGCACCGCGTGCTAAAAACGTTCGCCGAGATTGAAACATAAGATTCGGATTTGGGTGGGGAGGTCGACAGGATCAACCATGCAGTCGCTTGAGTTTCAGCGAGAACGTGATCTACCGAACCAATTTACCAGACCGCATCCGAGTTGTGTTTACTCCGCTTCCGACAATCCCATGTCACATGATGTCTGTTCAGTTCGCTAGACTGGCGATCCGCGCTTGAATCCCGTCAGTCCCTTTCCCACCTAGGTTGGTTGCAATCACAATGAAACCATTGCCCGGCATTGTCCCCACCTCGATTGAGCATCAGCGAAGCGATGGTGACTCGCTGTTTCCCTATGCGTACGGATGTGAGAATCCAGATTTGTCGTTGGAGGAAGTGGTTCAATGGGTCAGCGATAATCGCGATCTGTTTCTGGCCCAATCCAGCCGGCATGGAGCAGTCGCCTTTCGCGGATTCCCGACTCCGACCGGAGAGGACTTTGACCAATTCATTGCTGCGCTGAACATCGCCAATTTTCCCTACGCAAAATCGTTGTCCAATGCGGTACGTGTCAATCGTACGCCACGTGTTTTTTCCGCCAATGAAGCCCCGCCGGAAGTCAAAATCTACTTTCATCACGAAATGGCGCAAACGCCGCTCTATCCGAAATACATTTTGTTCTTCTGTGAGATTGCACCGCTATCCGGTGGCGCGACTCCGTTGTGCCGAAGCGATATTTTGTTCACGCAGCTGTCAGAAAGGTGTCCTGAATTTGCCGCTAAATGTGAACAAACCGGATTGCGTTACACCAATGTGATGCCGGGGGTGGACGATCCAAAATCTGGGATGGGGCGAAGTTGGCAAAGTACGCTCGGAGTCGAATCCAAGACGGCTGCGGAAAAACGGCTGAGTGATCTGGGGTACACGTTCCAGTGGCTCGCGGATGACTGTTTAAAAGCAACGACTCCCCAGTTGCCCGCCGTGATGGAGGTTTCGCCAGGTCAAAAAACGTTTTTCAATCAACTGATCGCTGCTTATTGCGGTTGGAAAGACCCTCGAAACGATCCCTCGGATGCGATTCGACATGGCGACGGTTCCAAGTTGGATGCCGAAGCGGTGAATGTTGCAGTCGAACTAGCCGAAGAACTTGCCTACGACCATCAATGGCAAGCCGGTGACATTGTGTTGCTGGACAATACCGTTGCCATGCATGCGCGGCGCCCGTTCCAAGGCACGCGCAAGGTCCTTGCCTCGCTGGCTGAAATGCAGACACACCGCTTCGCCTAATTCCCGAGTCAGGAAATATCTTTCATGGTCGATTCAAACGACTCATCGGGAAATCCCGGACCAGACGTGGCTCAGAACCAAGGACCATGGTACCGAGGCGTCACTCGGTACCAATGGTTGATTCTGGTGATCGCATGCGCGGGGTGGCTGTTTGATGTTTACGAAGGCCAGATCTTCAACATCACTCGCAACGACATGCTGCTGGAGATATTGAATGGCGATGAAGCGGCCGTAAAGACATGGGGCGATAACTTTCTGGCGATCTTCTTGGCTGGTGGGACCATCGGTGGTCTGTTTTTCGGATCGTTGGCGGATCGAATTGGTCGACGACCGGTAATGATCACGACGATCCTGATGTATTCGCTGTTTTCTGGTTTGACCTACTTTGCCAACGACATCTATGTCATCGGCGTGTTACGTTTTTTAGTGGCATTGGGCATTGGTGGTGAATGGGCGGTGGCGGCCAGTTTGGTCGCAGAAGTGTTTCCCAAACGTGCTCGCGCCCACGCCGCCGGGATCTTTCATGCGTCTAGTATTTTGGGGACGTGGTTGGCCGCACTGTCAGGCATCTTGGTGGGGACCAATTGGCGCTATGCGTATTTGTTGGGCGTGCTGCCGGCGCTGCTAATCGTTTGGGTTCGCGCCAGTGTGAAGGAACCGGAACGATGGCAGGCAACACGCTCCAGCGCGATCAACCGAAAATCGGGCAGCTTTCGAGATTTGCTGTTGAACCCAAAATGGAATGGATTGGCCATTCGCGGCATGTTATTGGCCGCGGTGGGACTGGGGACGTTTTGGTCGGTCACCGTTGCCGGTCAAGACCTGGTGCGTGAGCTGCTGCTTTCGTTGGGTGCAACCCCGGAACAGGCCGGCAGCAAAAGTAAATTTGCGTACGGAATTCTACAGGCCGGCGGCGGGGGATTGGGCCTGCTTTCATTCGGCCCGCTGTGCGCACGGTTTGGGCGCAAGCCTACTTTCATCGGTTTCCACGCGCTGGCTTTGATGATCGTTCCAGTCGTCTGCTTTCTGCCCCAGACCTACACACAAATGCTATACATCTTGCCCGTTTTTGGATTTTTAACTCTGGGGATGCATTCGGGTTACGCAATCTATTTCCCCGAACTGTTTCCCACGCATATTCGGGCGACTGGAGCCAGTTTTTGTTTCAACGGCGGCCGTTTGATGGCTGTCCCCGTGTTGCTCTTTTCAGGATGGTTGAAAGGGCGGGAGGACGTGGCGCTTCCGTATGCAGTGACCGGGATGTCATCACTGTTTGTGCTTGGTATCTTCATTATGCTGACTTTGCCTGAAACCAAACAACGTGATTTGATCGACGACGCATGATAATGGATGACCTGACGCTGCTTGTTCAAATCGCAGCGATCGGCTTGGCCGCTGGATTCATCCATAGTGCGATCGGGTTCGGTTTTGGAATTGTGGCGGTTACCCTGCTACCGCTGGTGCTGGACGTACACCTAGCTCATATCATCATTTCAACAGCGGGCGTGCCGGTGTTGCTGATGGCGGCTTGGACCTATCGCAAAGGTGCGGATTGGCCGTCGTTGTGGCGGGCAATCGTCGGCGCGGCAATCTGTTTGCCGCTCGGGCAATTTGCCTTCGAAGGGCTCTCAGGCGACCTTTTGGTGCGCGGCACTGGCATCGCAATTCTGGTGATGGTCTGGATCAGCTTTCATAATCGGCGGCTGGCCGCCGGCAGTGAACCCAAGCGTGACGGTTCAGCTTGGTTGGCCGGTGCAATCGGCGGTTTTTTGGCCGGCGCTGTCAGCATCGCCGGACCACCGATTGCCGCTTTTGCACTCGGTCAAGGCTGGGAACAAGCCCGTTTTAAATCGTTCTTAAACCAGTTCCTCGTGTTCGTCTCGATCTACCGAGTTGCGGGTCTGGCCGTTCGTGGATATGTCGACCAGCCGATCTTGTTGCACGCTGCCCTGTTGGCACCCGTTGCGATCGTGGGCATCCAAATCGGTGCCATAGCAAGTCGCCGCTTGTCGACACAGTTGTTCCAGCGGTGTGTCGCAACCTGTTTGATCACGATCGCGTGCTATTTTGTCATTCGCGGCGCTCCCTAAACCGACGCGCCCCCCAAAATTGCATCAATCCTCGTCGCAGATTCCGCCAGGCTTCTGTTGGTCTGAACCCCGGCGGTTTCAGCTACAGAAAACCACAGCCAATGAAGGCAGCTTTGAAACTTTAGTCCGCCAAAGTTCCTGATTTTGCATCCTCGGCCATCGTTTGAAACATCTCCAACCAAGTTGCCACAAACGCATCGGAGAAGGTTGCGTTCGGTTTCTGTTTGAGTTCCGCAGCGGGTGTGCCCCAATAGAAACTGATCCAACCATCGGCGTGGCTAGCCGATCGAATTACAAATTCTCGCATGCCCTCGACGCCAGATTTTAGCGGGAACATCTCTTCGATCACTAACGGTTTGCCGACTTCGTATTTTTTGAGTGCCTCAACGGCCGCGTCGATCTTTCCCTTTTCGGGGTAGAAGTGCACAGCCACAAAATCCAACGGCTCACCGACTTCGGGAGAATAGAACAGTGGTTTCCCCCCACCAAATGCAAATACCCAGGGGATCACGCCAACGGTGATCATGTGATCGGCGTCCACTCGGCGAATGGCATCGGTCATCTGTCGAACCCATGCTGCCGCAATCTGCTGACGGTCGCGCCCCTTGGCATCCAGGGAAAGTCGTTGAACAAAGAATTTGCCACCTAATTCACCACCCAACCATTCGGTTTCCACCTCTTTACCAGGAAGGACGGGTTCATTCATCAGGTCGTAGCAGAACACGGCCGGGCTGCCCGCGCAGACTTTGGCAACCGCTTGCCAAAAAACGCTTTGCGTCCTCCAACGCTGACTTTCATCGAGCGCGACGTACCAATCGGGAATATTCTGTTTGTGGTAACACGCCAGTCCGGTGATGTCCAAATACAGCCGCTTTTCTTCCGCTAATTCGACCAGTTTTGCCAGTTGTCCCAGTGCAAGCGGGTTCGGTTTGTCGGCTTTGATCATGAATTTGCCGAACTGTAAATGCACGCGAACCACATTCACGCCCAACTGTTTCATTTCGTCGAAGTCCTGGACCACCGTGTCCCATTCCTCGATCCAGTATTCGTCCAACAGCCGGCCATCACTGTCGTGATCATAGTTGACGCCCCAGACGATGAAGCGTTGCCCAGATTCCGATTGCACAAATCCCTTTCCGTCATCACTGACACGAATCATTGGCAATGGCTCCACAGCCTCGAGCGTCGAACCAATCGATGCCAAGGATAAAAATGCCAATGCCAAAGCAAAGTTCAGGACGTTCATCGAATGACTCTGGATACGAGATGAAGGGATCACATCAGAACCTTGATCAGGTGTTTTCTCGTTTCGTTTCTATTGCAAACGTGACACGAATGCGAGGGATTTAGCGATGGTCGCCTTTCGCTCCGCGAAAGTCCCAAACTGGACCTTGCTTTCGCGGAGCGAAAAGCGGCTCTACAGGTTTGACCGGGATTAACTCAACACGCCATGACAGCTCGGGTTGGGAACAAACGGACGTGCGATCCAATCATCGGAAGTTCAGCTGATTTGATGCGCAGAATGATAACTTATTTGCGCACCGACGCAGACAATTTGAACTGGAATCCATTAGATTCATGCGTCGGCGCTCTTTGATTTCCCATGCCCCACCAACAGCCAACTGATGTCCCAGGATTCTGACAATACCCTAGTGACCGCCGCATCGGTCGATTCGTTAAATTTGAACCACCGCAAGATTGCCGTACTCACCGACGGTTACTCGACCCCGTTTGTGGCCAAGACCGCCATCAGTCTGCTGCGCTACCGAACAGCGGACGTAGTCGCTGTGATTGATCAATCAGTCGAACAGAGAAACGCTGAGGCGTTGTTTGGTGTCGGCGGTCAGATCCCGGTCGTAAACGGTTTGGCCGAACTGAAGGATGTCGACTCGCTGTACATTGGCATTGCACCTCCCGGCGGAAAACTGCCCGTTGCTTGGCGCCCGATCATTCTGGAAGCGCTTCACCGTGGAATGGATGTGGTCAGTGGACTACACGACTTCTTGACTGATGATGAAGCCTACCGTCAGGCCGCAGCTCGGTCTGGGAGTCGTCTGATCGATGTCCGCCGCAATCGACTGAAAGAGACTGCTACGGCACATCGCTTTCGTCCCGGATGCGTGCGGATTCATACGGTCGGACACGACTGCAGCATTGGAAAAATGGTGACATCGCTGGAAACGCAGCGTGGTCTGGTCAGCGCCGGCCATGATGCAGCGTTTTTGGCCACCGGACAGACTGGTATTATGATTTCTGGCCAAGGTGTTCCGATCGATTGTGTGGTGGCGGATTTTGTCAGCGGTGCCGCCGAACAGTTGGCGATTGCAAATGAGCATCACGATTTCTTATTGGTCGAAGGACAGGGCAGCATTTCTCATCCGGCCTTCTCGGCGGTCACTTTGGGGTTGCTTCACGGGGTCGCTGCGGACGGTTTGATTTTTTGCTACGAAGCCGGTCGGACTCAGGTCAAGGGACTCGATCACGTCGACATTCCGGCGATGGAAGACCAAATGGCGGCCTGCCTCGCGCTCGCAAATCTGCGACACCCCTGCAAATTCATTGGGGTTGCGATCAACACGCGGAAACTGGACACGAACGAAGCGCTGCGAGAAATCGAGACAACGCAATCCCGGCTGGGACTGCCAACCTGTGACGTGTTTCGTACGGGTGCCGACCGATTGGTTGACGCTTGCTTGAAACGACGCGCAGAACTTTATCCGGAGTCTCTCGGCCAGTGAAAATCAGAGTCGTTCAAGTCGAATTGCCACTGAAGCATTCCTTCACGATCGCCCGAGAATCAATCCAAACTCAAACCAGCATGCTGGTGGAATTGGAACAGGACGGCGTCTGCGGATACGGTGAAGTGACTGAGAATAGGTTCTATGGACGTACCTTTGAATCGATCCGACAGTCGTTGCAAACGATTATCCCCCAGCTGGACCTGTATCGGACACAATCACCCACGCAGGCATGGCAGCCCATGCAAGTGGCTTTGGCACAGGATCCATTCGCCCTGTCAGCACTCGATATGGCCGCGCATGATCTGCGCGGCAAACGACTTGGCGTCGCGACATGGAAGGATTGGGGTTTGCAATGGAACGCTGTGCCTGAATCTAGTTTTACGATTGGGATCGACAGTGTTGAAACCATGGTCGCCAAACTGCACGAAGAATCCGGCTGGAACATCTACAAGATCAAACTTGGTACAGGGAACGACCTGGAAATCGTGACCGAGTTGCGTCGACACACCGACGCCGTGCTGCGTGTGGATGCCAATTGTGGCTGGTCGGTCGAGCAAACAATCAAGATTTCAAAACGACTAGCTGACCTTGGCGTGGAATTCATCGAGCAGCCGCTGCCGATCACCGCGTCGGAGGCAGATAAAAAGGCCGTTTTCCAACATTCTGCGCTGCCATTGATTGCGGATGAAGATTGTCAAACCGCCGCAGATGTCGTCGCCTGTTCCGGAATGTATCACGGGATCAACATCAAATTGTGTAAATGTGGAGGACTGACCGTTGCCCGTCAAATGTTACGTCAAGCTCGTTCGCTTGGGCTAAAAACAATGATCGGGTGCATGGTCGAAACCTCGATCGGAATCAGTGGAGCTGCACAGCTATTGCCTCTCTTGGACTTTGCTGATTTGGACGGCGCCAATTTGTTGCGAGATCAGCCGGCCACCGGAGTCACCGTCGACAAAGGCAAAGTGGTGTTGTCGAACGGATTCGGATGTGGCGGCCAGATTGACCATCTGCGGCTAAATGAGTTTACGGTACGAGATCACGTCATCGAAGAATTGAGCCAATGAACTATCCGTTGCAACATTGTCTACTGACGACTGGAGTATTGCTGGGATTGTGCTGTGTTCCGGCTGATGCACAAACCGAGGAATCCTCGCCTGTTATCGACTACCAGCCAGCGATTGATCGGCTACGAACTGCGGTGGCCTACGAAGTTGAACAAAAGCAACTGCCTGCATTTTCAATTTCTGTCGTGGCAGAAAACCGAGTTGTTTGGGCGGACGGATTCGGATTCCAAGATTCCGACAGGGGTGTTCGGGCAACCGAAAACACGGTCTATCGAGTTGGATCAATTTCAAAGCTGTTCACCGACATTGCCGTGATGCAGTTGGTCGAATCCGGCAAATTAGATCTAAATCTGCCGGTCCAAACCTATCTGCCTGAATTCCATCCACAGAATCCATTTGGCACTGCGATCACGCTTCGAGAGTTGATGACGCACACTTCTGGATTAGTCCGTGAGTCACCCATCGGAAACTATTTTGATGCAAGCCAGCCGACTCTTGATGAAACGGTCGCCAGTTTGAATGAGACAACGCTTGTTTATGAGCCTGGCACGAAAACGAAGTACTCAAATGCCGCTCTCGCGGTCGTTGGCTCGGTCCTGGAATCACAGTTGGATCAAACCCATCCAGAGCGGGTTCGCGAGACCATTTTAGAACCGCTGCAAATGTCCGACAGTGATTTTATCGCATCGGCAAAGTCAGAATCGCTTCGCGCCAGCGGATGGATGTGGACTTACGACGGTCGTCGTTTTGTCGCACCCGAGTTTTTACTGGGCACCGGTCCGGCTGGCAATTTGTACTCAAGCGTTGCGGACCTTTCCAAATTCCTACTTTGGCTGCTTGGTGGAAACGACATCGATGGAACCAACCTGTTGAAGCCACAAACGTTGACGCAGATGAAAACAGCGGTCAAGAATCGTGATGGAAACTCGACAGGCTATGGGTTGGGGTTTCGAATTCAAGACTTGGATGGTTACACCAAACTCGGTCACGGCGGCGCAGTGTACGGATTCTCGACTCAGCTCGAGGCTCTGCCCGAGCGACAACTTGGCGTCGCAGCTATCGCGTCGCTGGACGGAAGCAATGGCGTGGTCAGCCGGTTGTCAGACTATGCCCTGCGTTTAATGATCGCGTCGCAGGATCAACAACCGCTTCCAGAATATCAAACCACGTCCGCTATTCCGCAGTCACGCGCCGACCAGATCGTCGGATCGTATCGTCAAGTTGATGGCGACCAACAAGTCCATGTCAACGAATTGGATGGGCGTGTCTATTTGCAGCGTGGTGTGTTTCGATACCGATTGCGGACCAGTCACGATGGTGCTGCGTTGGTCACCGACGATGTGCTGGGGTATGGAACCCGAGTCGAAATGAAGGGAGGAGATCAACTCACCATCGGCGACACCGACTATGTACGGCTGCCGGATAATCCACCAAATTCGATCGATGATTCATGGAAAGGTTTGATTGGAGAATACGGTCCCGATCACAACACGCTGTACATCTTGGAAAAGGACAATCAACTCTACGCATTGATCGAATGGTTCTACTATTACCCGCTGAAAAAGGTCAGTCGAGATACATACGCGTTTCCAGAGACGGGTTTGTACCATGGTGAGCAACTGAAATTCAGTCGTGGGGAAAATGCAGTTGCGACACAGGTGGTCGCCGCAGAAGTGACTTTTACGCGCCGCGATGTCGGAACAAGAGAGGGAGAAACGTTCAAGATCACCCCGGTCAAGCCGATTGCTGAGCTCCGGCAACAGGCACTCGAGGCCTCGCCACCCAAGGAATCGGGCGACTTCCGTGACGCCGATCTTGTCGACCTGGTTTCAATCGACCCCAGTATCCGTTTAGACATCCGCTATGCCACGGACAACAACTTCACCGGCGCTGTTTTTTACAAACAACCCAGGGCACTGATGCAGCGACCCGCCGCAGAAGCCGTCGCGCGCGTCAATGCACGATTGAAATCGAGAGGGCTGGGGTTGGTCGTTTACGATGCATACCGCCCCTGGTACGTGACCAAAATGTTCTGGGATGCTACGCCCCAAGATCTGAAAGACTTTGTCGCCGATCCCCAACGCGGGTCACGTCACAATCGAGGATGTGCAGTCGATTTGGGGCTGTACGACCTTGATACCGGGGCACCGATTCCAATGGTGGCGGGCTACGATGAATTCTCACAGCGATCATTCCCGTTGTATCCCGGTGGCAGTTCACGTCAGCGCTGGTACCGTGACTTGCTGCGTCAAAACATGCAGCTCGAAGGGTTTGCGGTGTACGAATACGAATGGTGGCACTTCGACTACCAGGATTGGAAAAAATACCGCATCGGCAACGTGACCTTTGACCAGGTTTCGGCCAACGATGGGGAACGGCTCGATGAATCCGATCCGTTTGTAAACTACGACCGATCCATGCGTCAGTTCCTGCGAAGGCATGGCGTACCGGGTGCGTCAATTGCCGTTACCGATGGGGGACGATTGGTGTTGGCCAGAGGTTACGGACTGGCCGACTTGGGAACCAACGAAGCGGTTGAACCAGACAGCCTGTTTCGGATTGCCAGTCTTTCAAAACCGATCACCGCAGTTGCAATCATGCAATTGGTTGAACGCGGCGAATTACATTTGGAAGACACTGTCATTGAAACGCTGCAGTTGGATCAATCATTGGCGTCGATTGAAAACGCCGATCCGCGGGTTTCGCAAATCACAATTGGCCAATTGTTGGAGCATCGTGGCGGATGGGACCGTGATCAGTCATTTGACCCAATGTTTCAATCGATTCGCTGGGCCAAGCTGGCTGGCGTTGACGCACCGGCGGAACCCGCAACAGTGATCCAATGCATGCTGTCCCAGCCATTGGATTTTGATCCCGGTCAACGCTACGCCTATTCCAATTTTGGCTATTGCTTGCTGGGACGCGTGATTGAAAAAGTGTCTGGGCAATCCTATGAATCCTATGTCCAGGAGAACGTCCTGGCGCCGATTGGCGTAACAGGAATGAAAATTGGAGCGACCCACTTGGCTGGGCGAACCGAGGGTGAAGTCCGTTACTACCATCCTGAAAAGGGCAGGTCCGTGTTTCAGTCGGAACTTGGCGACGAAGTGCTGACACCCTATGGTGCCTGGTATCTACAGGCAATGGATTCGCACGGAGGATGGATCGCATCGGCCAGCGATTTGGCAAAATTTGCCGCAGCCTTTGATGACCCGGACCATTGTCCGATCTTGTTGCGACAAAGTATCGAACGCATGTACCAACGGCCATCCGGCGGTGCCGGCTTTGATTCGGAGGGAGCTCCCAAAAAGCGATTTTATTCACTCGGCTGGAGCAATCGTGTTGTCAGCCAAGGCCAACTCAATCATTGGCATACCGGATCATTGCCAGGTACGTTGACGATCATGATTCGCCGTCATGACGGCAAGAATTTTGTTGCATTGTTGAATACCCGGGTCAGTTCGGCGAACGCAAATCTTGGCAGCGAACTGGACCGGATGCTGCACCAAATGGCGGACGCGGTTGAACACTGGCCGTCCGAGGCGACATCGACAAAACCAGCCCCCCCGTCAACGGTAAAATTGCAATGATCAGTTTTGGTGGAGCGCCAACAGCAGGCAGCGCGCATTTGTTTTGGTTAAACTCTTTGCGGGGCAGCTTTTCCTCCTTTCGGTTGACCGTCGTTGAAAAAATCACCTCGTTTGCGTTCTCGCCAAGCCCGCCGTCTGCTAACACCTGCACAACGTCGATTGAGATTTCAAACCCTCGAATCGCGTCGAGTGTTGGCGGCCAATCCGGTCATCACCGAATTTGTCGCCAGTAATTCCTCTGGTTTGAAAGACGGCTACGGAGAAGATTCAGACTGGATTGAAATCCGCAATGATGGTGACGCTGCAGTTGATCTTGCCGGGTACCATTTGACAGACGATCCGAACGACTTGAATCAATGGGAATTCGCCACGTCGCGAGTCCTGGCGCCAGGCGAGTATCTGGTGGTTTTTGCATCGTCACGCGGGTTGATTGACCCGGCCGGTAATGAACACACCAATTTTTCATTGAGCAAATCGGGCGGTTATCTGGCACTGACCGCACCGGA
Organism: Stieleria tagensis; assembly: GCF_024129865.1. Classification (GTDB taxonomy): domain Bacteria; phylum Planctomycetota; class Planctomycetia; order Pirellulales; family Pirellulaceae; genus Stieleria; species Stieleria tagensis. The sequence continues at coordinate 84,552 of NZ_JAMYFE010000018.1, forward strand.
CCAGACGGTGATCAGCGAATTTGGTGACGACGGTGTTGATTACCCGCCCCAAGTCACAAACATCTCGTACGGCATTGCAGGCGCTGAATTGGTGGGACATCGCAGTGTCGCCCGCTACCTCGTACCGACGGATGATAGTTTGGGTCTGTCTTGGATCGAGAATGCTTTTGATGCCGCAGCCAATGGGTTCTCGTTGGGACGCGCCGCAGCGGGATACGAAAACAATACGGGCAGCGTGACCAGCTATGCCAGTCAAATTGAAACGACCGTTCCCGCCGGCACCACCAATCTTTACCAGCGGATTCAATTCGAAATCGATGATTCGAGCCAAGTCAATGACCTGCAGTTGAACTTGTACTATGACGATGGTGTGGTTGTTTATCTGAACGGGATAGAGGTCGTCAATCAAAACGCACCGACACCTCTCGGATACAACACGCCGGCAGTTGCTGACCATCCCGACACACAGGTGTTGGCAGGATTTAGTTTCAACTTAGAGGCCGTTGCCGGACTGTTGGTCGACGGCACCAATACGCTGGCAATCCACGCGCTCAATCGGCCTGGCAGCAGCGATTTCTTGATCGCACCACAACTGCTTTCTCAATCGATTGCTGGCGAGACAGGCTACCTGACGAGCCCTACCCCAGGTGCTGCGAATGCGTTGGACTTGCCCCTTGGGCCGACGGTGACTGATGTCCAATCAACCCCCGAATTGGCTGTCCAGAACCAATCGCTGACCATCACCGCAAACGTGAGTGATTTCACGTCGCCGCTGGTACCCAGTAGCGTGCGATTGCACTATCGGGTGATGTATCAAAACGAAGTCGAAGTCGTAATGACTGACGACGGTCAAGGCGCTGATGCGACGGCGGGCGACGGCGTGTTTAGCGCCACGGTTCCAGCCGCAGTACTCAATGCCGGTGAAATGGTGCGTTGGCGTGTCACCGCTGAAGACACTTTGGGAGTCGAAACAAACGAACCGCGGTTTCTCGATGCGGTCGATTCGGCACAGTATTTTGGCACCGTGGTGGCCGACCCGGGCATCACAACGGACTTGCCAGTGATGCAGTGGTTCCTGGAGAACCCGTCGGCGGCATCCACCAATGCCGGCACGCGGGCGTCGTTGTTCACCGGTGGCCAGTTTTACGACAATATCAATGTCAATAATCACGGACAGTCCACGCGGGGGTCAGCGTTTCCAAAGAAGTCGTTCGATTTTGATGCTAATTCCGGTGACAAATTTCGAGTCCGCGACGACCTCGATCGAGTCAGCGACTTCAATTTGCTGACCAACTATGCCGATCAAACCAAGTTGCGTCATTCGCTGATGTACGACCTGTTCGCACAAGCCGACTATGCGCATCATTTTGCATTTTCCACCGTTGTCTATCAAAACGGCAGCTTCTACGGACTATTTGACATCGTCGAAGAAGGCGACACCGAGTACCTGGATCGACTGGGGATGGATCCTGATAATCCGCTGTACAAAGTCAACAACGGATTGAACAACGCTTACACCAACGTTGAAAAGAAAAGTCGCGAATACGAGGACCATTCAGATTTCCAAGCGGTCGTCAACGCCGCTCAAAATCTTTCCGGTGCGGCTGCACGGACCTGGGATTTCGACCATCTGGATATCGCCGACATGGTCAATTACTTGGCCATTCACAATGTTGGATCCAGCAGTGATTTTGGTCATAAAAACATGTATTGGTACCGCGATACCAATGGAACCGGATTGTGGTCTGCCCTGCCATGGGACCAAGATCTGTCACTGGGGCATCAGTGGGATGCAAGCGTTTCACCACCCTATTTCAAAGATGATCTGGTCACGGATTTAAACATCTATCGGGGTGGCAATAGCGTATTCCAACGTCTGTACGCCAATCCGACATTCCGGGAAATGTACGTTCGCCGTGTGCGGACCTTGGCCGACCAGTTTTATGGTGTTCCCGGAAGCGACGCTACCGAAAGCTATTTGGCACAACACATTATCGAGTTGGAAGCACTGATCGCGGACGAAGCGATCCAAGATGCATCGTTGTGGGGAATTCATCCGAATTTCACACACACTCCTGCTGAAGCCGCCGATCAACTCATTGACGAATTCATCCCGCTTCGCCGCAGTTTCTTGGACAATCACGCGGATGTCCCATCATCGCAATCGGGAGCCCCTACTCTTTCGTTTGATGACGTGGACTACGATGCCGACCCGCTATCTGGGTTGCAGAGCGAAGAATATGTGCGTTTGAATAACCCCAATGGCTTTTCGGTGGATCTGTCCGGTTGGCGATTGGACGGTGGAATCGATCACACCTTCAAAGGCGGGACGGTGTTGCCGGCTGGCGGTGCGTTGTACGTGGTCAAAGATGTCGTGGCATTTTTGAATCGAACGAGCGGCCCGGGCGGCGGCCAAGATTTGTTCATCCAAGGCAATTACAACGGTCAATTGACGTTCAACGGAGAAACGGTCGAGCTGATTGCCGCCGATGGTACTTTGGTCGACACCCTGCAGACTCCGGTTGGCGCACCAACTTTCAACCAACAGTTTTTGCGCATCACCGAAATCCAGTACAACCCGCTGGTTGATGACACAGAGTTTATTGAGTTTGCCAACATCAGTCACAGCGCAGTACCGACCACCTTGGACTTGGCCGGCGTGACCATCACCGACGGTCCCAGTTCGCCATTTGTGTTTCCCGCTGGCACGACACTGGCCCCCGGCGAGCGACTATTGGTCGTCCAGGATAGCGATGCATTCCAGGCGGCCTATCCCGCCGTTGATGCGAATTCGATCGCCGGTGTCTATTTGGGAAATCTGAGTAACGGTGGTGAACAGTTGAAGGTGATTGACGCAGGAGGTGAAACAATTGTGGATCTTGAGTACGGCGACAGCGATCCCTGGCCGATGTCGGCCGATGGCACCGGCGCATCGCTTGTGCTGGAGGATCCCGCCGGAACTCCGCTGAATCGATTGGCGAAACCATACAGTTGGCGCGGTAGTGCCGAACCGGGCGGAACCCCCGCATCGGTCACCGCAAATCTGCGAGGAGTTGTGATCAACGAATTGCTGACTCACACCGATCCTCCGCAAAGCGATGCGATCGAACTTTACAATCCGACTGACAATGACATCCCCATCGGAGGATGGTTCCTAAGCGATTCGGCCAACCATCTGTTGAAGTTCAAGATCCCTGCTGGCACCGTACTGGTCTCCGGCGGCTACCTGACCTTTGACGAATCCGACTTTAATCCCACGCCGGAGAATCCCGGACCAAACGATTTTGCACTGAGTGGTTCTCAAGGGGATGAAGTCTGGTTGGTGATCGCGGATCCACTGGGCAACACGGTGATTGAGATGGTTGACCAGGTCTCGATCGGGGCGACGTTTAACGGTCAATCATTTGGTCGAGTTCCCAATGGCCAGGGACGTTTGGCGCCCCTGCAATCACCGTCGCTCGGATTTCCCAATGGCCCCCATCAAACCGCCGAGGTGTTGATCAGTGAGATTCACTACCACCCCTCGGAACCGTCACCAGCTGATTTACTGCTTGCCCCCGAAATGACTTCACAAGATCTGGAGTTTGTGGAAATCCACCATTGGGGCACAGAGACAAAGAACTTGACCAACTGGCGTTTGCGTGGAGACGTCGATTTCGACTTTCCCGCCGGAACCTTGCTGGCCGAGAATGGGCGATTGGTGTTGGTTTCATTTGACCCCGCCAGCCCGACCGATGCGAACCGTGTCGCAGCATTTCGCAACCACTTTGGGATTGATCCCAGCGTGCCACTTGCCGGACCCTTTTCTAGCTCGCTGGGCAATAGCTTTGGTCGGGTCGAACTGCAGCAACCCGATGACGCCCCCGCCGATGACCCCACGGTGATGCCGCGGGTCACAATTGACGAAGTTGTTTACGATGATTTGGCCCCCTGGCCGACTGCTGCTGATGGGGATGGTCAATCGCTACAACGGATTTCCGAATCCGCCTATGGCAATGCGGCAGACAGTTGGTACGCCGCCGTTCCAACACCGGGTATGCTCGGATATCGCCCCGCGGTCGAATCAATCACCATCAATGATGGGCAAGACCAGCGATCGAGTCTGACGTCGATCCACGCGACGTTCGATCGTCTTGTCGATCTTGATCCGTCCAACGTTCAGCTCGTACGGCGCTCCGATGGTCAGATCGTCAGTGGCCTGCTAATCAGCACTTCAGCGGTGTCGGGCAAGACGATCGCACAAATGACGTTTGACGAGAGCGCCGACGTCGTCTCACGCGACAGCGGGAATTCGCTGGTCGACGGATACTATGAATTACGAATCTCTGGAGACGCTGTCCATGCAAGTGAGGGCGGCACTTCAATGTTGTCGGCGGCGGAATTTGGCAATTCAGCAAACGATCGATTCTTTCGTTATTTTGGTGACGGCGACGGTGACGGTGACGTCGACGGACAAGACGCGGTTCGTATCGCCATGACCTTCCTGCAACCGCTTGCCAGTTCGTCGTTCGACGCTGCCTACGATTTTGACGGTGATGGCGATGTCGACTCGTTGGACTACGCTCAATTCAGCCGTCGATCCATGCGCGTGATCAAGTGGTGAACAGTGCAGCAAACAGGATCGTCGGATCAAGCGGTCATTGATTTTCGATAGTACTTTCGCCCGGCTTGTGCGGGAGCAAACGTCCGCTGCAATTCGTCTTTGTTTTTGCGAAACCAAGGCGCAACGGTTCCGAGAGTGTAGGGAAACGGGCCGTGGCCTCGATCCGCGCTGCTTTCCAGTGTGGCGCGCCACGCGTTGATCGTGGGCTTCAACGCGTGATAGCCATCGCGCCCAATCGGAGTCGCCGCTACGGCACTGATTTCTCCACAGTGAATCAAATACCAGTTATGACAACCGTCGTAGCCAGGCACGGCATAGACAAAACTAAACCGACGTCGCGCACCAGCCAGCATCGAGAGTTTCCGACAGACGTACTGCATTGACTTCAATGTTTCATGCGCACGACCTGCCAATTCGTACTGGCGATTGTCAGCAGCGGTCTGGATTTGATCCTGCAACTTGGTCAATGGTTCGTCATTGAACCCATCCATGAAACTCTCTGCCGCACTAACCCGTTCGTTGTACTGTGCCCGAGTGCAAGCGGCAGCGCAGGGGCCCAAACAAGTCCCAAGTTCCAGTCGCAAACAGCCCGGCCGATGGTCGATCTCGAATAACGACATCTGTTCGGCAAATTCAAACGTTTGTTGCTGAGAGCAATCGCGCAGCCCGAATACTTTGTTCAGCGTGTCGACGGCGTTGCTCATCCGCCTTGCCCCATAGAAGGGCCCTTGTAGGGACACATATTCCGCGGGAACTTTCGCCGAGAGAAAAAACTGGGCGGCCGGCGGTCGGCCCAAACACAGATACACCGGACGCTGGCGTTTGGGGATTCCCTGCACATTCCAGCGCGGTGTGAACAAGCGGATCAGCTGCTGTTCGCGTAACAAGGCCGCAAACTCACTCGGCTGGGTTTCCCACTGAATCGCACGGGTGTTCTCAATGATTCTGCCGCCCTTTTCGTCTTCGCTGGATGCACTGAAATAACTTAGCAACCGCGATCGCAAGGACTTGCTCTTGCCGACATAGATCAAATCGCCGCTGCGGTCGAGCATTCCATAGACACCGGGAACTCGCGGACAAGACTGCATCAATTGCAGCTTCAGTTCCTGCTTGGTTGTGCCGCCGATCGCTTCAATCGGTCGCGGACCACGCGGGTTAAACGGATCGACCCCGAATCCGAATTCCGAATGATTTGGTGACAATACGTCCATCGCAGATCCTCCTTGAAACAATTGCCCCCACAACGAATCGAGTCGCACAGTATGACGTATCACTGCAAAAATTGAAAATCGCTTTTTTCAAGGGCTGCACGAATGCCACTGCCCCCAGGGAGCCCGCAATGCTATCAATCATGAAGTTTCTGTGACGGCCAACCGAGAGTGCCAGGTGACGGATGACGTCAGTCGCACTGCAGGCTAGTATTCCCCCGCACCCTGGTTTGCGGGTAGTGGATCACCCAAGGAACAAGCTGACATGGAACACTCGATTGATCCGCAAATTCAACTGAACTACTGGCTATTGTGACGCTTTCCTATCGATATCAAATGAAACCAAACCTGTTGGCACTGTGTCTTTTTACGTCAATCGTTTTGCTATGTGGCGGCCAGTCCTCTGACGTGATGGCGACGGAACCTGTGTTCTGGCAGGCGCATCGTGGCGGTGGTGCCAATGATGCGCCCGATAACACGATGCGGGCGTTCACAACAACTTGGGAACTGGGTGGGATTCCAGAAGCGGATCTACGGACGACGACTGACGGGGTGATCCTGTGCTTGCACGACGCCACACTTGCACGCACGACAACGGCGCCCAAATCAATCGCCGACCGCAACGTCAAACAATTGACCTTCGCTGAAGTTCGCAACTGGGACGCCGGTATAAAATTCAGTCCAGACTATTCGGGTGAAACGGTGCCCTCGCTGGAAGAGGTGTTTCAGAAAATGCAGGGTCAACCGGATCGCCAAGTCTATTTGGACATCAAAGACGTTCAACTGAAGCAGCTAGGGGCACTGATCGATCGCTATGCCGTCAACAAACAGGTCTTGATTTGCAGCCCCCGCCAATCGGATTGCACGACGTTAAAACAGATTAGCAAAGACATACGAAGCATGATCTGGATCGGCGGATCGCCAGAGGATATCAAAACTAAATTCCAGCGTGTGGTCGATTCTAAATTCACCGGAGTCGATCAAGTCCAGCTCCATTTACACGATTCCGATGATCGACAATCCGGTCGCTATCAGATTAGTCCCGAGTTTTTAAAACAGGCCCTGAAAGTCACGAATGATGCGGGAATCGATTTCCAAGTTTTTCCATTCCACTTCGATGCCAGTGACGTGCACCAACTGTTGGATCTCGGCATACGATGGTATGTGACCGATGAACCCAAACGGTTTCAACAATCGGTCGTCAATTGGCAACAGAAGAACCGAGGGTAGCTCACATGGCGACACTTGATAAAGCTCTAGAAATCGCCGCAAAGGCGCACGCCGGACAAACCGACCGCCAAGGGCAACCGTACATTTTGCACCCGATCCGTGTGATGATGGGAGTCCAAGACGAAGCGGCTCGAATCGTTGGCATCTTGCACGACGTGGTCGAAGACACGGCGGTGACACTTGACGAGCTGCGCAGCGAAGGCTTTTCAGCACAGGTCATCGAGTCGCTCAAGCGGGTGACCCACCAGGATGGCCAAACCTACGCACAATACGTCGTCCAGTGTAAATCCGACGCCGTGTCACGCGACGTCAAACTATCCGACCTACGCGACAATGCCAATCTTTCACGACTCCGATTGCAAGCGAACTCGTTTGACCAAGATTCGGCAAGGATGCATCGCTACGCGCTCTCCTATCAGTTTCTAACCGATCAGATCAGTGAAAGTGACTACCTGCGACTGATGGGAGAGTTTGAAAAGTAACCCGATCCGGGCTACGGGGAAGGCGACTGTTCGCTGACAAGATCACTGATGGCAATTCGTTGGAATGTCAGCTGCGAGCGACTGCCTTCGTACAGAATCCCCACCGTCTTGTTATCGATCATTGACATGCATGAGTAGCCCGCGCTGGCGCCCTCGTCCAACAGCAGGCGATGGGAATCCGGCCAGGTGAGCCCGCGATCCGGCGATGCCTTGATGGTCAGATGGTGACGTCCGCGTGTGCTGTCAGGATTGGAAAAGAGCAGCCAATTCCCCACATCCGCACCAACTTCTCGATCAACATCAATCAGGCTGGCCATGCACGAACCAGGTTCAATCAGTGATCGCTGCGACGTCGAGTGTTGACGCCAAGTTTTACCAAGGTCGTCTGTGGTCATCACGACCCGCACAGAGCCACGGTTGTAGCGGCAATTCAACATCAACACGCCCGGTTCGATTTCGATGACTTGAGATTCGGTCGTGTCGTCGAACGCACCGGCACCAACATGCCAGGTGTTGCCGTGATCCTTGGAGTAAATAATCGTCGAGTGTGGCAGACGGTGGGCTTTCGCATCGTCGGGGTTTGGTGGGTCTTGATATTGAGCTGCAAAGACCAGCGTGCCGTCGTGCAAGGTAATTCCTTTCCCCGGCCCTTGCAGCAAGAAACACCATTCGGGACGTTTCACTTGGTGCGTGATATTGATCGGTTCCGACCAGGTGACTCCATCATCATCGCTGCGAACAAGCATCAATTGACCGGTTTGATCGGGCGTTAACCCGGGACCTGAACCGTGCCACGATCGGTTGCCGTGACTCCACGTCCCCGCAACCCAAAGGGTGCCGGTGTTTCTATCAACCAACACCGCCGGATCTCCCACGCCGTCATAACGCCAATCCGGATCGTCGCCCATGTCCATGATGATCTTCATCGGCTGCCAGGTGCGTCCGCCGTCAATCGAGCGCGACATCCCGACGTCAATGTCACCCGGCAAGTCACCCCCAGAACGCCGCCGGACGTCATAGACAGCGATCAATGTTCCCTGGTTTGTCGTTGCAAGACCCGGGATTCGATAGGTGTGGACTCCGTCATCACCAGCGTCGCGCACCGAGACGGCCAATCGTTGAACCGATGGATCGACAGCGAACGATTTAATTTCGCCATTTGAAAATGTGATCGAATCAATTTCTGCAGCCACCATACGGTCGATGTCAACGTTTTCCTTCAATTGGCCTGCCAGCCAGATGTAATTCTGCCCTTCGGCGAGTTGCTGCTTCCCATTGAAGGCGTGCAGTTTGCCAGTGCCAGTTGCTTGGGACTCGCCAAACTGCGTCGCATTGCGAAACGTCGAATCACTGCCGCTACAAAAGAGTTGAACGCTGTGGAATTCCGTCTCGGCCCCCTCGCCGACTATAGAAGCAGTGACTTTGGTGATCGAAAGTGGTTTTTGTGATCCCGTCGCCGTGATCTCCATTTTGACAATCGGGCTGGCAGCCGACCCAACCATCACAGGCAGTGTGAGTGGGATGGACTCAATTGCAGTGATCTGTTGGCGCGTCTGGGCAGTCAACGCGACATCGTCGACCACTGCACTGGTGAAGCCTGCCCACGGACCTAGCAGCATCAGCATGCCACCCACAAATGAAAGTCGAGAAATCAGCCTACGATACATGATTGGAAACTCAATGGAGTGGAGCGTTTGGAGGGGACAGGATGAGGCGAGGGTGTTTCATGATATTGGCAGGGAACCGTGAGTTAGCGTTCAACGGCTGATGAATATCCTCGTCTAGCCAGCTGACAAAGCCATTTTCATGATACGCATCCAGGAGCCAGCAGTCTTCGTTCGGCTCGAGTTCGTTCCGTCTCAGGCAATCCATTTAGATAGGCCAATCGTTTCCGAGCTAGGTAGACGAGTGCCAGAGTAGAATCCACCAGTTTAACGAAATTTCGCTTCCCCCCATCAATGGCCTGGTGATGGATCACGTCCCAGCTCTCGGGGGCCGTGTTTCCACACCTGGGATGATTCCGGAGCAACCTGCTAGACTGATCCGTCTGCAGCCAATGGTTTTCTGCGGTCGTCTCGTTCCCTCCGGCGGAAAAGAACCTTGCTCATCAGGACCAATTGGGATGGATCGCGAAGTATCGGTAACACGTTCCTTGTTGATGGGACTAAGCAGTGATGGCCTGGAAAATGTCTTGTCGGCATTCGAGCCGCGTAGTTACGAAGCCGGGGCAACAGTCATCACGGTCGGCGAAACCGGTGACGAACTGTTTCTGATCACGGCCGGTAAAGTCCGCGTGTGGTCGGGAGATGGTCCCTCCATCGTCGAACGCACCCTGAGTGTGATGGGGCCCGGTGAACATTTTGGCGAGGCTTCGGTGATCTCCCAATCCCCGCGGACAGCCACGGTGACGGCGGTGACCTATTTGGAAACGCTGGTCCTCTCGGGCGACGACTACCGACGATTGGTGAAAAGCTACCCTGAATTGCTGGAAAACCTTAGCCGTAGCCTGACCCGCCGGCTGATCCATATGAATTCGGCCTCGGCTCAACCCGCGGTGACTAAACGCGGGGTGCATTCGCTGGCGATCGTGATCGACGATCCCAGTGGCTGGCGGCTCGCAGAAGGCCTGCTGGGCCAATTGCGGCGCGAACAACAACTGGTCCAACCGATCTTGGTGACGGATTCTGATCTGCCGATCCCTGCACAGGAATTCGATCGCGACGCGATTTGTGTGCCCCCCAGCGAACTTGGTTACACGATCGCTGGACGCAGCAATCAGGCGCTCGCTGTGACCATCGCCAGCGGTCCGCAAGCCTGCCACGCGGCGGTCAAAGACTCCAACCGCGTGATCTTTGCTGCCAATGCCAACCAAGGGCTTTCCAGCACTGCCGACGAACAATTGCACTCGATCGCAGCACATCAGCGTCCGATCGTCGCGTTGATGTTTGACGGTGAATCGGACCAACGGCCTGAAATGGAAATCGCGGACACCTTGACCGTTCGCTGCCGATACCGTGGCCGGGGTACCGACAGCGTGTTTGACCCCGCATCGATCACGCGACTGCATCGTTCATTAGTGGGAAAACGCATTGGACTGGCATTGGGCGGTGGTGGCGCTCGGGGCATCGCACACATCGGAGTTCTAGAAGTCCTACGAAAACACGCGGTCGTGTTTGATTCGATTGCTGGCACCAGCGCCGGCGCGATTGTCGCCGCGGCGTACGGCGCCGGATTCGCGCCGACAGAGGTCGGCAACTTCTTTCGCGACGAAATGGTCCCGCCAAAGTTCATGGCCAGGCGGGCATCAACCCGTCGAATGTTTTTGTTGCACAGCTTTCGTGGCGGCCGATTTGAAACCAAACTGCGCCGCTATCTGCACGAGATGACCTTTGCCCAAGCCGATTTGCCGTTGGCCATCACTACGTTGGACTTGATCAGCGGGGAACAACAAATTCGTCGTTCTGGAGATTTGGTGCAATCGGTACTGCAAAGTATCAACCATCCCGTTTTCGGTCGGCCGATCATCCACCACGATCAGATGCTGGTCGATGGAGGCGTGCTGATGAATGTCCCCGCATCAGTGCTGCGCGGCGAAGGCTGTGACCATGTGATTTCAATTGACGTCGGATCGACACTGACGACAGACTACGCCAAAGACCGACACGGAAATCTGAAAACCCCCAGCTACCTGTCAACATTGCTGCGAACCATGGACATCAGTCGACGACATTCCAGCGCCCTGCACCGTGAAGAAAGCGACCTGATTATTATTCCGCAGACCAGCGATTACCGTATCGAGGATTTCCATGCCGTTGATCCGCTAATCGACGCGGGACGTCAAGCTGGCGAAAACGCGATCGAACGTGTGAAACGTGTGATCGACAACCTTCAACCGAGCGACGAGATCGCATGAGCATTCCTAATTCATCCGATTTACCCTCCGCTGACGAGCGGCTGGTTCAACAAATCCGAGACGGTGACTCCGACGCCTGGCAAGCGTTGATCGATCGATACGAAGGCCGTCTATTGGCCTACACCCGCAGTCGGATTCGCGACTCTGCCGCTGCTGAAGACATTGTCCAGGAGGCGTTTGTCGGCTTCCTGATCAGTTTGCCTAACTATGACGGAGCGCGACCACTGGAAAGCTACCTGTTTTCCATCTGTGCCTACAAACTGACGGACCATTTGCGACGCGAAGGACGACGCCCGGCGATGCAAATGCATGGCCGCAGTAGTTCGATGGGCGAGTTCGAGATGCCCGGCAGCGCCCGCGTCGCCAGTTCCATCGCTCGTTCGGTCGAACGAAAACGACTGGAGGAGCACCTGATCCGTGATGCCATCGGTGAACAGATTGATCGTTGGAAACACTCTTCCAATTGGAGCAAATTGCAGGCGATCGAATTGATGATTGTTCGCGGTTGGGGGAACAAACAAGTCGCCGAATCACTGGGATTGAGCGAACAACAGGTGGCAAACTACAAAAGTGATTTTCAGATTCGTTTGAAAGCCATTATCAAGCGTGCGGAATTGGACGACAGCGTGTTTCCCGAATTGGCAGCCGAGTGAACGAATAACGTTCTCACTTCCCGATGCTGCCCATCTCACCTTCGCCCTGGCTGGGACGGACACGTTTTGTCATCATTCTTAGGTTCAGAAACTCCACCATCAGACTAAATGCCATTGCAAAGTAGATGTATCCTTTACTGATCGGTGTGCCGACGGCCTCACTGACCAGCACCACGCTGATGAGGATTAAAAACGAGAGAGCCAACATCTTTACGGTCGGGTGGTTTTGGACGAATTCACTGATTTGATTTGCGAACGCGATCATCACGCCGACGCTGATCACAACCGCGGCGACCATGATCGGAATGTGTTTGGCCATTCCAACGGCGGTGATCACCGAATCAAGCGAAAAAATGACGTCCATCAACGCGATGCGAAACAGCACACCGCCGATGGTGATTTGCCCACGATTGGAACTTGTGACAGGATCGATTCCATCGCTCCCGCCGCCTTCGTCGCCCGGCAGGTTGCCCAGTTCTGATTCCTCTTCGCCGCCTTCGATCTTGTGATGGATTTCACGGACGGCGGTCCACATCAGAAACAGTCCGCCGGTCATCAAAATCAGGTCCTTGCCGCTGACCTCATTGGCCTCTTCATTCTCGTGAAGGTACTCGGCCACCGACTCAAATGGCATCAGGTCCGATAAATAGAACAGCGGGTCGACCAATTGCATCAGGTATCCGATGCCCAACAGCAACAGAATCCGCATTCCCATCGCCAACAGCAATCCGAACCGTCTGGCGAACGATCGTTTTTCCTCGGGCAGTCGCCCTGTCACGATGGCGATGAAGACAATGTTGTCGATGCCGAGGACAATCTCCATCAGCGTCAACGTTAACAACGCGATCAAAGCATCGCCGCTCCAAAGCGCACTCATCTCCGCGACCACCATGTTTTGACTCCGTCAGTCCATCAATTCGCACGAATCCACGGGGACGCCAACCCGACGACCCCCATCAACATCAACAGCACCAGCGTAACGCCTCGCAATCGTTCCCGTCCCAGCCAGTTGCCGAATTTAAGTCCGACCGAGGTGACCAGTAACAGGATCGGGATCGCCGCCAAAGCCCCGACCGCAGGATCAATCAGTCTTGTTCCAAAAAACAGGAACAACATCACGATCGCCGGCGCCAAACTGATCAGATACATAGCAAACAAAAATCCGCGGATTTGGCGAGTGTTCCAATCGTGCGCGGAAACCCAAAACACCATTGCCGGCCCGCCCATGCCGACCAAGCCCTGCAAAAAACCAGACAACGGGAATGCAATCCAGCTCCAAATCGGCGACAGTTTTTCTCGGGGCACCGGGCGGTAAAAAATCGTGGCCAGTGTGGCGACCAAAACGACACCGCCGACAAACTGGCGAATTCGCTCGGTCGGGAACGAGTGCTCGATAGCAATCAACGCCACAATGCCGATGGGAAAGAACATCAACCGGCCCAGGCCAGGCCATAGCAAACGTTTGGGAACGATCGAATCACGCAACGAATACACGCCAAACAGGTTTTGCGGGATCGTCGCAACCAGCAGCGCCATACTGGCTTCGGGAATGGCATAGCCCATCCACAGTAACGTGGGCACGATCAACATTCCTGCGGCAAACCCGGCCGCAGCCTGAACAAACACCCCGATTGCGAGGACCGCCGTGACGCCCAGCCAGGGAATCAATTCAGGCATCCACTCATCCTCGTTTGAACCACAGAACGCTCCGTTAGGCGTCGTCTGACGAGGCCGTATCACCACCGGAAGGTTGGCCCGCTGTTGCGGCCGCGTCCAATTGTCCGGCTTCGAATTCCTTCAGCAGCCGGTCCAATATCCCGTTGACGAACCGCGGACTATTTTTGTCGCCGTAGCGTTTGATCAGCACGACCGCTTCATTGACCGCGACGCGTCCGGGCGTCTCGCTGTGCAAGATTTCATAACCGCTCATCCGCATCACATTGCGGTCGGTGACGGCCATCCGTCCGAGCGCCCAACCTTTGGCCAAACGTCCCAAATGGCGGTCAATTTCGTCGCGGTGTTTGAGCGTCCCGAACAACAGGCTTTCGGAAAACGCCGTGAGGGCTTTGCGGCCCTGCAAGCGGGATTTGATGAAACGACGCGCCGAAACCTCATCGCGAGACCCGTTGATATCGGCTTCATAGAGCAGTTGTAGAACGATTTCACGAGCGCGACGGCGGGTGGACATGCAGGACTCGTTCGCTAGGTCGAGCGAAACGCACGGGAATTTTCGGACGGAGATGGGTTTGTTGCTGCGATTGTAAGCCCGCCCCGCCGCCGCGCCGACTGACCCAACAAAAATTGCCGTTTACCGCGGTTTGCCGCCCCCTAGCACTGCACAGCGTGTGGTAGCGGTCGCGCGCGTTACAGGGGGACGGAGGTCATGACCGCACAGCCAATTTCAAGGAAAATTCGCGGATGCCTAAACACAGCTTGACGAATCCGCCGACGCACTGATAATACCGCCCCTGTGACAGCAACATCGACCGCTCAGTCGGTCGCCGCGTCACAGATCCCCTGGCGTGACAGCCAGACAAAAATGGGGGTATAGCTCAGTTGGGAGAGCGACGCGCTGGCAGCGCGTAGGTCGTCGGTTCAAGTCCGTCTACCTCCACTAAAAAGCGAAAAGCCGTTGATCGAAACGATTGGCGGCTTTTTTTGTAGACGTTTCGGCGCCAAAGACAAATTTGCAAAGGCTCATTTCACCTGCGGAATTCGTCAGCGCCGGTTGCGCATTCTCCGGCTGCTCGCACATCTCAATCCAATCCGATTCATTTCCCGACGCAGGAACCGTCGTTTTTAAGCATTGTTTCGGACGTGCTTGACGTTGGTTCATCAGCGGCTTTGACGTCGCATGATTAGCGTTCGACGATGATTTTCGTCTTTGCTATGTTCCGCCCCTCACTTCGCAGCAGGCTGAACGTCACTTTCGCTTGCGTCCTTTCAGCGATTCCGCTTGCGAACGCCAGATCAATTCTGTTTCGTTGCGGTTGCCAGTTCGACGGAGATACGATTCCTCGGGGTCATCGAGACGCCGATACTGAGGATCGCCGTGGGCGGCTGTAAAATGTTTCTCGCGCACGGTCGCGTACCAGGTCTCCCATTGTCGTTGAAGTCGCGACGCAATTCGCGGGTATTGCTTGCTGACATCATTGAGTTCCGTGCGATCTGTCGTCAGGTTAAATAATTGCCAGGCTTGGTCCCAATCGGTGGTCAATTTCCAGCCCTCGCTGACGATCGCCCGATTGTGAAAAAGATGAAAATAAAGCGCCTGGTGTGATTGGCGTTTCTGATCGGTCAACAGTGGCCGAAGACTGATTCCGGGCAGCGGTCCGAGCGATTGTTCCGTTTTAAAGTTGGGTTGCGAAATATTGTCGCCCTTGCCAACGTCCATGCAGGTCGCCATCAAGTCAATGATGTGGCACGGCTGATCGGTGATGCTGTTCGGTTGCCTTACGACCGCCGGCCATGAGGCGATGCAGGAAGTTAAGACACCGCCGTTTCCCATTTCAACCTTATGGCTGTGGAACGGAGTGTTGCTTGCGTTCGCCCAACCGAGTCCCACCCAATAACCGTCTTTGCCGGCTCCCGAGGGACCGAGCAGGGCGGCGGGCGTCTGCGGGACGTTTGTGACGTCTTCGGCACTGCCTCCGTTGTCGCTAAGAAAAATGACCAGCGTGTTGTCTTCAGCACCCATTTGACGAACTTTGCCTAAGACTCGTCCAATGGCTTGATCCATTCGGTCAACCATTGCCGCATAGATCGCCATACGAGTCGCTTCGTATTCCTGCTCGTCATCACGCAGTGAATCCCATGCGGGCACGCTGGACTGTCTTGGCGACAACTTCCATTGCGGGCGTGTGATTCCCAGTTCAAGCTGCTTCTGATAGCGCCGCTTGCGGATTTCGTCCCATCCGACTCGATAGGCGTGCCGGTATTTCGCAATGTCTTGCGGCAAAGCGTGCAGCGGGGAATGCGGTGCGTTGAAGGCGAGATAAAGAAAGAACGGTGTGTCCGTATTCTGAGTCTGATGTTCGTCCAGGAACTGAATCGCGAAGTCCGCATTCGCATCAGTCATGTAGAAAGGCTCTTCGGGGTTCTCCTTGTACGGTTTTTTATCAAGTCGTTGCGTTGGCGTGCACCGGAAGTAGTGGCTGCCTCCGCCCAAATGACCGAAATAACGGTCAAACCCGCGATCGACCGGATTCCCGTCCAAATGCCACTTGCCCACCGCGAACGTCGCGTAACCAGCGGACTTCATCAATTCACCCATCGTCTGCCCACGTTTGACGCCAAATCCTGCGTTCTGCCAATAGTGACCACTCATCAGACAGGCCCGTGTCGGTTCACACTTGGCGGCGTTGTAGAACTGAGTGAATCGCAGGCCCTGAGTCGCCAAGGCGTCCAGATTCGGCGTTGCAATTTCACTGCCGTAACAACCCAGATCGGAATAGCCCATGTCGTCCGCCAGAATGATGACAACATTGGGACGCTCGGACGCCTCGGCCAGCGACGTGATCGCGACGACAAAAAGCAGAACGAATTGAAAGAGTGTTTTCATGCTTATTCAAAAGAGGATCGGCGCAGGTTGACTGGCATGCCTCTTTGCAGCCATACCAGCTAGAAACGCAAGCGAGTGATGTGACGTGATCGCTAGCGTCCGGTTCCCTGGACTTTCCAACGATAAACCTCTCGCCCGTCGCCGGTCGTGAGTCGAATGTTGGACAGCGTGATCTGACCTTTTGCGGTGGCGGGATCGATGCGGACAGCGAGTACGGGGTGTTCGGCTGACCAAGCAATGCTGTACTCATGCGAAATGCCATCGTGCTGGACATCGAATGGCTTGCTACGATCACGGAAGAATGTCGGCGTAACACCTTGCTCCTGCCAGAACACTTGCCCTGCCCCCGCTGCGTTAGAACTCATCGTGAATGTCAGCACCAGTGACCGATCGGTCACGGCAACGGGTAGCTTGTAGCTTAGATGCGGATCGCCACCGTCACTCGCGACACGCAGCAAACCGTCTTTCAGCGAGAGTTGGCAGGTCCCACCGGCTTGCCACCCGGCGACAGTTTTTTGTCGAGAACGAGCAGGGCTCTTTGAGTTCTTTCCGGTACCTTTCAACGAAGCTTTGCCGATCAATTCGGGACGAAACTTCGATGGATCAAACTTGGGATTGGGCAGCGGAACGATCGCGTTGGTGTCGGTCAAAAATTGTTCGATCAACTCGTCCAGCTCACGTACTCGATCAGGCTGACGATCAGCGAGGTTATCGACTTCACCAATGTCGTTCGTCAGATTGAACAATTTGTAATCGTGCCGGCCTTTGTCGCCGCCATAGAAGATACGGATTAGTTTCCAGTCGCCTGCGTGGACACTGACCGATGGGGGCAGCCAATCGGGGACGCCCGGCGCATGTGGAAAGTAGGTGAAGATCGCTTCACGATCGAGTGTCTGGCCCTCGAGAGCGGGCACGATGCTGATGCCGTCGAAATTCTGTCCCGGCTGGGCATCGATCTTTAAAAGTTCTAACAGCGTGGGGTAGAAATCACTGCTTTGAATGACTTCGTCGCTGCGTGATCCGGGTTTGATGTGATCCGGATAGACAACGATTGCCGGCCCGCGCACCCCACCTTCGTACATTGTGGCCTTGCCGCCGCGTAGTGGAGTATTGCTCGTTGGCGACGTTCCATCGATTTCGTTGTACATATTGCCGCCGTTGTCCGAGGCAAAAACGATGATCGTGTTCTCTGCGACACCCATCCGATCGAGCGTATCCAGCAGCGTCCCGACCGCGTCATCCATGCTCTCGACCATCGCGGCATATGTGGGGCTGCGCTGTGTGTTGTCAGGGTCCACCTGCTGTCGATACTTGTCGATCAGAGAGCGTTTGGCATCAAACGGTGCGTGGACGCTGAACATCCAATAGTTCAGAAAGAATGGTTTGTCGGTGTGTTGTTCGATGAACGCGACGGCTTCTTTCGCCATGCGGTCTTCGATGTGTTCGTTGGGGATATCAGGGTCATGATCAAAATCTTTGAACTTCCAGGGCGCGACGTAGCTTCCAGCCGGTCCTGGACCGGGGTGGTGTGGAACGTCGACATCGAACCCCTGTTCCAGCGGCGAATAGGGTTCGGCCCCTAGATGCCACTTGCCAAAGTGCCCCGTTGCGTAGCCGTTGTCATGGAACATTTCGGCCAACGTGTAATAGTCGGTATTCAAACGCGACACCGAACTTGGGATCGTGCATTTCTGATTTGGGGGGCCAGTATCGGTGGCGGTTGCCGCCAGAGTGACTTTGGGCAGGTGACAGTTTGGCGAAGTGATTCCATGGCGCGCGGGACTGAGTCCGGTTAGCACGCTGGCCCGGGTCGGCGAGCACAAGGGACTGGACGAGTAGGCTCGTGTGAAGGTCATGCCACGTTTGGCCAGACGTTCGATGTTCGGCGTCTTGTAAAACGATGTCGTGCCGAACAGCGTCGTGTCGCTCCACCCCAGATCATCAGCGAGGATTAAAACGACATTGGGTTTTGATTCAGCATGCACCGGAGCTGGTAGAATACCGACAACGATCATGCAGATCAGAATCGCAAGGCGTAACGACGGGGGAAGCATTGAGCGGTGTGTCATTTCAGAATGGGTGTTCACGAAGTTTCCGGTCTTTTTTAAAGCGGAAACAATCCAACACGGATGTCGAAAACGCCGCTTTTCCAACTCAATATGCCGACCAAAGAGCGATCTCACAGCGAAACCATAAGAAATGAAGAGTTTGGCGAAATTTAGAAAATCGGTGGTTTCGTTGTGAGAATCAATGGGTGCCGGCATTTTAGTTGAGGTCCCATCGTCAACAGGACTTTCGACAGCAGAGCATCGTTGTCTGATTCAATCGAAACACAGCAGGCATTACAGAAAGTTCGATCGGGTGACCGTGAAGCTTTCCGTTTACTGGTGCGCGAACATAGCCTGATGATTCGCAGCTACCTTGGCAGCCAGCTGCATCGCGTTGACGAGATGGACGATCTGGCTCAGGAAGTCTTTCTCAAGGCGTTTCGCAATTTGGAACAATACGAATCCGGCAGCAACTTTCGGGCGTGGCTTCGTGGCATCGCCCGCAATGAACTTCGGATGCACTTTCGAGCCGCCGTCCGTCGCCACAGCAACGAAGCGAACTTTCGCGAAGCGGTTTCGAGGGTGATCCAGCAGGATCTCGAACACCATGCACAACAGCAAACCGACGCGGCAATCGAATCGCTGTTGCGTTGTGTGAGTCGTTTGCCGGAACGCATGCGGCGCGTCGTTCGAGCCGGATTGGACGGGCAAAAGGCGAAGTCCGTCGCAGCTGAAATGTCCAGTTCAGTGGGAGCAGTTTATAACCTGCACTATCGAGCCAATGAGCTATTGCGTCAGTGCGTGCAGAAGGAGATAAGCTGATGGACGCGGACCTGCAGAAACTGTTGAGCGCGTGGCTGACGGGAGACGTCGACGACACCGCATTGGCCCCACCGTTAGAAAGACTTCGCACGGATGAAACCTTTCGTCGTGCGTTTGTCGCTGAAATCAGTCTGTTGGGACAGCTGAAAGCCGTGCAGTCCAGCGAGCCTCGATGGCTTGAACTGGAGGACTTGATCGGTGCGCCGATAGGCAGTCTCGCGAATGAATCCGATTTTGAATCGCGCGTGATGGACGGGATTGCCAACGAGCCACGTGTGCGAACATCGATGTCCGGAAACATGTTTCAACCAATCGTTCTGGCTGCCGGGGCGGTCGCAGCACTTCTGTTGGTGACGGTTTTCTATTGGCAAAACCAGCACAGCGTGCCCGCGGAACCTGTGCCGAACCAAATTGCAACTCGTGTGGACACAACGCGTAATACCGAGTCAGTGCTGTCGGAGGATTCTGTTGGAGCGGTAGCCGTGCTCAGTCAATCGGTCGATGCAAAGTGGCATGGATCAACGCGACCGGTCATCGGCGACCCGCTCGCAGTAGGCGATTTGCGCCTTTTGGCAGGCACCGTTCAGATTGAATTTCTCTCGGGAGTCAGGCTGCTGCTACGCGGGCCGGCCGAAGTTGAGTTGCGTGCGGCCGACGAAATGGTGCTGCGAGAAGGATCGGCAAGTTGCTTTGTGACTGAAATGGGGCGTGGATTTCGAATCATTACCAAAGACATGGATGTGATCGACGTGGGGACGGCATTTAGCATTGACGTTGGAAGTGACCGACCGCCTGAAGTGCACGTTTTAGAAGGTTCGGTTGAGATCGTCGCCCCGCAGACAGACATGCTGGCCTTGAACGAGCATCAGGCAATACGGATGACTGCCGTCGGTCCAGAGCGGGTTGCTTATTCGCCAAACCGTTTTCCGCAGCCCGCTGACCTAAGGAGACAACAGCTTGAAAGTGGAAAACGCCGGTACGAACGGTGGCAGCAACAGGCTCGTGATTTGACGGATGACCCCGCGGTGCTACTGCACTACACCTTTGAAGATTCTGATCCGGGCTCTCTGGAAGTCCGCAACATTGCCACTGACGGCGACGATGTGACTGACGGCGTCATCATCGGTTGCGACTGGACGGCTGGACGATGGGCGTCGAAGCGAGCGATCCTTTATCGCAACGCCGGTGATCGGGTCCTGTTTCAGGTCCCAGGTGCCTATCAAGCACTGACCCTGCTTGTTTGGGCGCGCGTCGACGCTTTGACGCAACAAACCACGTCTCTGCTGATGACCGAATCTCCACTTCGTCGTGCCCGCTTTGCTCCAGCGGGAAATCGGATGATTGAGCAGGCATTGAGACGACGGTCGACATCGAATGTCCAAACGGTTCGTTGGGAATTAACGCAACAGCAGACCAACAGCGCCTTCAACGTCGGCTACGGCAGCAACGTCCCCAAAAACTGGACGTACCACACATCCGTCGCCCCTAATTCAGCCATCCACCCCAACAACTGGGGGCAATGGTCATGTTTTGCTGTGACGGCAAACGTGAAAACAGGGGATATCGTTCACTATGTCAATGGCGTTCGAACTGGAACCGGCAATCTGACGAACACGTCAGCGCTGTTGCTGGACTTTATGGAACTCGGCAACTTCGGAGCCTCTGCAGACGAAATCCGACGCAGTTCCGGACGCTCGCAGCGGCGTTTCTATGGCGCGATCGACGAAGTCCTGATCGCCAACCGTGTGTTCGACGATTCTGAAATCGAATCGATCTGGATGTCGGGCAAGCCGTAGCGGGACAGTGGCAGTTCGTTCGCCGGCGCCGCGTTCTGGATGAGATTGCTCACCTGCCCTCCGAAGAACCTGAATTGCCTGGCATGGAAGCCTTGCTAGCCGAGTCCTATAATCCCCTGCCGAAGCGCACAATGCACCAGCCCTAGCGGGCACAAATCATCTTCAAGGAGTTCTCATCCGGTGAGCAACGAGATCGAAAAAACAATCATCATCGGCAGTGGACCTGCCGGCTGGTCAGCCGCCATCTATGCTGCCCGTGCCAATTTGAACCCCGTCGTTTACGAGGGCACGGTGAAACCCGAGATGATTCCACTGGGGCAACTCGCATTCACCACTGAAGTCGAGAATTACGCAGGTTTTCCAGCGGGAAACGTTCGCGCGTTCGTCGAATCCGCGGTGGATAAAGACCGTCATTGGAATCTACCGCCGGCACCGCAAGGCCATGAAAAAGACGGCCAGCCCCACTATGCGGTGCAAGGGGTGGAGTTGATGGAGTTGATGAAACAACAAGCGTTGAACTTTGGGACCCGTGTGATCGGTGAAGATATCGTTAGCGTTGATTTTGGATCGGATGTGCACAAGCTGACCACCAGTGGCGGCGACACGGTGCAAGCCAAAACGGTGATCATCGCAACCGGTGCACGAGCCAACTATTTGGGGCTGCCCAGCGAAGAAGATTACAAGAATAAAGGTGTCAGCGCTTGTGCGGTCTGTGACGGGGCGCTACCGATTTACCGTGGCAAACCATTGGCCGTCGTCGGCGGGGGTGATTCCGCGGTGGAAGAAGCCACCTATTTGGCCAATCTGAAAGGCGCCGCAACGATCAGCCTGTTGATCCGACGTGACGAAATGCGTGCCAGTAAAGTGATGCAGGATCGCGCACTGAACCATCCGAACATCGAAGTGTTATGGAACACCGTGGTGGATGAAGTTCAGGGTGACGGAAAACTGGTCAACAACTTGCGGGTCAAAAGCACACTGGATGATTCGGTTCGTGATTTGCCAGTTGGCGGAATGTTTGTGGCGATCGGCCACACCCCGAACACCAGCTTCCTAGACGGCGCGGTGGAGATGAATGAATCCGGCTACATCCGCTGGACGAAAGCGTTCCGCACCCACACGTCGGTGACCGGAGTGTTTGCCGCCGGTGACGTCGCCGACGACTATTACCGCCAGGCGATCACGTCGGCCGGAACCGGTTGCATGGCCGCGCTGGACGCCGAGCGTTACTTGGCTGAATTGGAATAGCATCGAATTACGTGCAGAAAACAAAAAACGCGACCGGGCATTCCCCGGTCGCGTTTCGTTTTGGTCCGCAGCGGATTCTATTCCGCTGTTGGCGTCTAAAAAGTCAGCTTACGACTTGAGTTTAGCTGCGAAGTCCGGTCCGCCGTACAAGGCCGCGTCGCCTAGCATTTCTTCGATGCGTAGCAACTGGTTGTACTTGGCCATGCGGTCACTACGACTAGCCGAACCGGTTTTGATTTGGCCGGTGGACAGTGCCACAGCCAAGTCAGCGATGGTGCTGTCTTCGGTTTCGCCGCTACGGTGACTGGTCACTGCGGTGTATCCGTTGCGACCGGCCAATTGAATCGCGTCGATCGTTTCGGTCAGTGAACCAATTTGGTTGACTTTGATCAGAATGCTGTTGGCAATTCCCTCGTCGATGCCTTTTTGCAGACGTGTGACGTTGGTGACGAACAAGTCGTCGCCGACCAGTTGGACTTTGTCACCGACACGCTGGGTCAATTTCTTCCAGGTGTCCCAGTCGTCTTCGTCACAGCCATCTTCGATGCTGCAGATCGGGTACTTGTCGCACCAATCGGCCAAGAAGTCGACCATTTCGTCGCCGGAAAGCTGCTTGCCGTCGATCGAGTACTTTTGCTTGTCTCGGTCGTAGAATTCGGTCGATGCAGCATCCAACGCGATCCAAACCTGTTCGCCGGCTTTGTAGCCCGCTTGGTCGATCGCTTGCATGATCACATCCAAGGCTTCTTGGTTGCTCTTCAAATCGGGAGCAAAACCACCTTCATCACCGACGGCCGTGTTGTAGCCTTTGCTGCTCAAGACCTTTTTCAGATTGTGGAAGATCTCGGTGCCGCAGCGGAGCGCGTCGCTGAAACGGTCAAAGCCCAGTGGCATGACCATGAATTCTTGGATGTCGACCGAGTTGTCGGCATGTTCGCCACCGTTGATGATGTTCATCATCGGAGCGGGCAACAGACGGGCCCCGACACCACCCAAATAGCGATACAGAGGCTGGCCGGTCGAAGCCGCAGCGGCGTGTGCGGTGGCTAGCGAAACCCCCAAAATCGCGTTGGCACCAAGGTTGCTTTTGTTGTCGGTACCGTCCAGCGACAACATTGCACCGTCGATTTCGGCTTGGTCCAGCGCGTCCATCCCTTGCAACGTTTCGGCAATCTTTTCGTTGACATTGGACACAGCGGTTTGCACGCCTTTGCCCATGTACACGGATTTATCCCCGTCACGTAGCTCCCAGGCTTCGTGAGCACCGGTGCTGGCACCACTGGGAACGGCGGCCCGTCCGTGCGCGCCGTCTTCCAACAGGACTTCGCATTCAATGGTGGGATTGCCGCGGCTGTCCAAAATTTGTCGGGCGTGGATCGCTTCGATCAGCGTCATCAGAGGACCTCTCGAGATTATCAGTGGGTTGAGACGGGAAATTGTTTTGTGGGGACAGTTTTGCGACGACACGGGCGCGCCTGCGCTTGTCCAATTGGGCGGCATTCTGTCCAATGCGGACCAAAGTGGCTACCCGCCCAGTATTTTTGACGCCTTTTACGCCGTTCCACACTCTGCAATGTTCACTGGCCTGGTCGAATCGATGGGCGAAATCGTTGAAATAGTCGACGATCCACCGGGAAAACGCATCCGCGTCCGATCTGAATTGGTCGCCACCGATGCATCCTTGGGCGACAGCATCTGTATCAATGGGTGCTGTCTAACCGTCGTCGCCATCGACGGTGAAACACTTGATTTCGAAGCCGGCCAAGAAACGCTTTCGCGGACCAATTTGGGCCAACTTGTCACCGGCAACCAAGTCAATTTGGAACGGTCGCTGGCGGTCGGCAGCCGGATGGGCGGCCACTATGTCAGCGGACATGTGGACACGCTTGGCCGCCTGGTCGAAAGATCCGAAGACCCGCCGTGGGCCAATCTGCGATTTTCACTACCGCCACAATACGCGTCGCAGGTCGCCGCCAAAGGCAGCATCGCCATCGATGGAATCAGTTTGACTGTCGTGGACGTTGATCAGGATTCATTTTCCGTCGCGTTAATCCCGCACACACTATCGGTGACGACGTTGGGGCAGCGAAAAATCGGCGACGCGGTGAATCTGGAAACCGATCTATTGGCCAAATATGTGCAGCGCTCACTCGGATTGCTGCACGACCAACCGCAACCATCTACCTGATACAGCTCACTCGTGAATGAACCCCGTCAAACGGCGTCTTACCTTTCAAAGCGACTGGCCGCAGCCGGTTTGCGCCCGGTTTCGAAATATGGCCAGAACTTTTTGATTGATCTGAACCTGGTCGATCTGATTGCGAATTCCGCCGAACTGCGAAAAACGGATGTGGTGTTGGAAATCGGGACCGGCGTCGGTTCTTTGACATCGCGATTGTCGGACCTGGCCGGCGCGGTGTTATCGGTTGAGATTGATTTGAACCTACACCAGTTGGCCAGCGAAGAATTGGCCGGGCGGCTAAACGTCAAACTGATCCAAGGCGATGCACTGCGAAACAAAAATGCCCTTCGCGGTGATTTGATGGAACTGATCGCAGACGCGATGGCCCGAATCGGTGACGAAGCACGGTTCTTGTTGGTTGCCAATCTGCCCTACAACGTCGCCACTCCGATCATCTCCAACTTGTTGCACGAAACCCCGACACCGGACGCGATGGTGGTGACCATCCAGAAGGAGTTGGCAGATCGAATCGTTGCCGTACCCAGCACCAAGGATTACAGCGCGCTAAGCATCTGGATTCAGTCGCTGTGTGATGCCGAAATCGTCCGAGTACTTGGCCCCAAGGTGTTTTGGCCTCGTCCCAAAGTCGATTCCGCGGTGATTCGACTGGTGCTCGACCGCGAGCGGCGCGACGCGATTCCGGACCTGGATTATTTCCATCAAACCGTCCGCGCGCTGTTTTTTCACCGTCGGAAATACTTGCGTAGCAATGTCATTAGCGCGATGAAAAATCGGTTGAACAAGAACCAGGTCGATCAGGTTCTACAATCGCTGGGGCATGGCGAGACCGCTCGAGCCGAGGAGTTGACGGTCGCACAAATCCAAGCCTTGGTCGAGGCGCTGCGACAGGCCGAAGCGCAGCAAGGCTAATGGCAGGCCCCGGCTGGGGCAACGTCGGTCGGATCCTTGGCGGGGCCTGCAACGATGCGACACCGCAGGGGAAACTCCCGGCGTGATCCTAAACGCTTTTTTCTTTCCGTTGGACTTCGATCTCGGCCAACGAATACAGCTTGCCGTTGCCGGCACCCGGGCATTCCTCGCAGGTTTCTTTCCACGCGGTTTTTGATTCCAGCGTGGAATCCCAAAACGGCCATGTCCGGCATTGGACCGGACGGGCTTGGTAGACCAGACAGGTGCGGTTCTCCGGATCCAGCAGGATGCAATCGCCGTCGGGGTATTCCATCAAACTCTTTTGCGCACCGACGCGTCGGATAAACTTCGACTCGAACTGATCGATCGACAGGTTCATCGCAGCGGCCATGCCGCTGATTTCGTCTTCATCCACCCAGACGAAACCGGGTTCGCCGCTACAACAGGCACCGCACTGGGTGCATTCGAATCGCAAGCCGTTTTTGTACCACGGGGCGCGAGAGCGAGAGGCTGATTTTTTGCCGGCCATGTTGCGGGTTAGAAATCGGTATCAGGGGGGTGACGGATAGGGGCGGCGCGAGTGTGCGTTGCATCGGCGTGCGATGTCGGACGAAGTCAGCAGAAAACCGAACCGTCAAACGCGATCACGCGCCGATTGTAACGGATCGCCGAATCATATCACCCGTCTTTAAACAGGCGAAGGAAAAACCACTGGACAAACTTTGGCGGTGCGGCAGAGTTTGACGAGTTCAACTCTTGCACGGCAAGCTCGACTGCAGGTCTCCCTCCCCAACGCCCGCAGTCGTGCCTTGTTTTCGGCGATCGTCCGACGTGCATTTTCAAAGCAACGCTAACGGAGCTAATTGCCGTGAAGCTTTCCTACCCGTTGGACCCCGTCGGCAGTTCGCTGATGTCGCATAACCGAGCCCTTCATAATCCGCCGATTGCCGTGCCCAAACCTGGACTCCCCTCCCACCAGACCGCCGCGATCAAAACGGATTACTTGCTGGTATGCAATGCCCACTCGACCACACTGGTCGATGGACGCTGGCACTTCACGCTTGAGGCTGCCGACGGGGAATTGATTTTGGAAGCGGACGATCACGAGGTTGGCGATTTAAACCGCTTGACTCTGTTGGCCGCCGTGCGTGGGCTGGAGGCCGTCGAAGGCCCCAGTGGTGTGACGTTGTTGAGTAACAATCGTTACTTGATTCGTTCACTGTCAAACTCGTTACCACGCTGGCGGCAAAACAATTTCATGTGGGAACACTTCGGTCGTCGGATCGATGTTCAGCACGCGGATTTGTGGCGTCGGATTGATCACGCCTTGGCGATCCACCGCGTGCAAGCCTGTCTGGTCAGTTCCTGTCTGGTCAGCCACGGCCAACGCGAACCGGCAGCTCCAGCGGCTGAATCGCCACAGTTGCGGGTGGACCGCCCCAGCCTGCCTACTGGAGCAGGCCATTCGGGAGCAGTGCCGGCACCGAGTGACCGATTGCGTGGTTTGCTGCTCGGTCGCGGCGCGGCATCACCCTCGCCGCGGGTGCCACGACGACGCGGGCGGTTTACGGCGGAAGATCTGGAATCGACTTGAATCGATCTTCCGCCGACGGTCACACGCCTGTTTTTTGCGGGGCGAACGTCGCCCTCGAATTCACCCACAGGTTCGCAGTCCCTGTGCCAATCTGCGGCCCGTGCTTGCTCCATTTTCTCTCGGATCCAGTTTTCGCTTGACCATGCAAACCCAACTTTCACTCACCGATCTCGGACGACTCGTGGGCGGTGACATGGAGAATCCCGGTTCCATTTTGGGCGCTCACCGCGTCGATTATCGAGGCACGCCGGCCACGGCGATTCGCAGCTTCCTGCCGGAGGCGCAGTCGGCTTGGGTGGTCGACCGGGCCAGCGGAAAGCGTCGTCCGATGCGTAAACTGCATCCAGCGGGATTTTTCGAAGCCATATGCGACTTGTCGGTCGACGGCTCGACAATCGGGCATAATGATGCAACG
Organism: Stieleria tagensis; assembly: GCF_024129865.1. Classification (GTDB taxonomy): domain Bacteria; phylum Planctomycetota; class Planctomycetia; order Pirellulales; family Pirellulaceae; genus Stieleria; species Stieleria tagensis. The sequence goes on from NZ_JAMYFE010000018.1 coordinate 112,237, forward strand.
ACATCACCGCCGCACCCCAATTATCGAATTCAAATGGCTGACAAGACCGGCAAAGTAATTGAGACGCAGGATCCCTACTCCGTTCCCTCGATTTTGACCGACTATGACCGCTATCTGCTGGGCGAGGGAAAGCATCACCGGCTGTTCGAATCCCTGGGCGCCCAACTGCGTACGGTCGACAAAACCGACGGCGTTAATTTCGCCGTTTGGGCTCCCAATGCACGAATCGTCCAAGTCGTCGGCGATTTCAATGGCTGGGACGGCCGCGCCCATCAAGCCAAACTGGATCAGTCGGTGGGCATCTGGGAATTGTTCATCCCCAACGCCAAAGAGGGCCAGAAGTACAAGTTCCGGATTCTTGATTGTAACGGACACTGGGTCGACAAGACCGACCCCTGTGGCTTTGCCGCAGAACTGCCGCCGTTGACCGCGTCGATCATCACCGACCTGGGCAAACACAAATGGGACGACAGCGAGTGGATGGAGAAACGTGCCGGCGTCGATCCGATGCATGCTCCGATGAACGTTTACGAATGCCACTTGGGAAGTTGGCAGAAAGGCCGCGGTCGCACTCACGGTTGGCTGGATTACCGTGACCTGGCGCGCCGCTTGGTCGACTACTGTCACCGCATGAATTTCACTCACGTCGAATTATTGCCGGTGACCGAGCACCCCTTCACCGGATCATGGGGCTACCAGACCGTCGGCTACTTTGCTCCCACCAGTCGCCACGGAACCCCCGAAGACTTCATGTTCTTCGTCGACTACCTGCACCAAAACAACATCGGTGTGTTAGTCGATTGGGTACCGGCTCACTTCCCCAAAGATGCACATGGATTGCGCCGATTCGATGGCAGCGCGTTGTACGAACACGCCGACCCGCGACAAGGCGAACATCCGGACTGGGGCACGATGATCTTCAACTTCGGACGAAATGAAGTCCGGAACTTTCTGATCGCCAACGCGATGTTCTGGTTGGAAAAGTATCACATCGACGGGATGCGTGTCGACGCGGTGGCATCGATGTTGTACCTGGACTACAGTCGCGAAGCCGATGAATGGATTCCCAACCAATACGGCGGTCGAGAAAACTTAGAAGCGATCGAGTTTCTGCGCGAATTCAACGTCGCCGTTCACGAACACCATCCCGGCGTGGTGACGATCGCCGAAGAATCGACGGCTTGGCCGGGCGTATCGCGTCCGATTTATGACGGCGGGCTCGGTTTCACCTACAAGTGGAACATGGGTTGGATGAATGACACCTTGGACTACATGCATAAAGAGCCGATTCACCGCGGTCATCATCAGAATGAACTGACGTTCAGCATGATTTATGCGTTCACAGAAAATTTCATGCTGCCACTGTCGCACGATGAAGTCGTCCACGGCAAAGGGTCATTGATCAGCCAGATGCCTGGCGACATGTGGCAAAAGTTCGCAAACCTGCGACTGCTGTATTCCTACATGTGGACTCATCCGGGCAAAAAACTGTTGTTCATGGGGGGCGAACTGGCTCAGTGGAACGAATGGAACCATGACGATGGTCCCGATTGGTTGCTGCTGGATTTTGAAACGCATCGCGGCATCCAAGAACTGGTCTCGGATCTGAATCAATTGGTGGTGACTCATCCAGCGCTGCATCAACTGGATTTCAGCGGCGACGGTTTTGAGTGGGTCGATTGCATGAACTGGCAAGAGAGCACGCTGGTGTACCTGCGAAAGGGACTGGAGGGAACCGATCCCATTTTGGTCTGCTGCAATTTCACCCCCGTCGTCCGCCGAGGCTACCGAATCGGTGTCCCGAAAAGCGGATTTTGGAAAGAAATTTTCAATAGCGACTCGGACCGCTACGGCGGCAGCAATGTTGGGAACTACCCGGGCTGTACAACGACCGGCGTCGAACACCACAGCCGTCCCGACAGCATCACCATTGACTTGCCGCCACTGGGCGTGACCATGTTCCGGTTGGAAAACTAGTGGTGCCCCCACCCGTGCATCTGCCCAGCAATCAATGTTAAAATCATCAGCTGCGTCACGTCACACGGCTTTGAGTCCCGACCGGTTTTACAGATGCCAGTCCAAATGCAACTTGCTCGGATCATTATTTCCGAGCTCACCGAAAGCCAAGTCATTTATTTGCGCGAGGTCGATGGCGAACGCGAGTTTCCGATTTTGATCGGAATTTTTGAAGCGACCAACATCGATCGCCGTGTCAAAGAAGATGGTTATCAACCACCGCGGCCGTTAACGCATGACTTGGTGGTCCGAACGGCCGAAGCACTTGGGGCGACAGTGCATAGCGTGGTGATCAGCGATCTGAGTGATCAGACCTACTATGCCCATTTGAAGTTAGAAACCGATGATGGGGAGATGATCGAAATCGATTCGCGGCCGAGTGATGCGATTGCGGTCGCGGTGACCTTCTCGCCGCCGCTGCCAATCTTTGTCGCCGAACATGTGCTGGACGAAGCCACCTCCAGCATGCCCTAGTGGTGCCGCACCCGCGTTGTGAAGTTGCGCTTTCGCGTCAGGCATTTTTTTGGGTAACCCGACGCGTCAGCGAGGGATCCCGTTAACACCTTAAATCCCTCGCTGACGCGTCGGGCTACCATCAAAGCGCAACTTCTAAACTCACGCGTCGGGTTGCGATAAAATCACAGCTTCGAGACGCGCTGGCCTGTCCCACGTTTTTTACCGCAACATCGACATGCAGATCTTAAAGACCCCCGAACAAGTCTATGCGTTTGTTTGGGGGCTGCGTCGCCAAGGGGCGAGCGTGGGAGTGGTGCCGACGATGGGCGCGCTGCATGCGGGACACCTTTCGTTGGTCAACGCGAGCCAGCAGTATTGCGATCACAGCGTCGCTACGATTTTTGTCAATCCGACTCAGTTCGCTCCGGGTGAGGATCTGGACAAGTACCCGCGGACATTGGAGGCGGACTTGGAAGGATTGGCGGCATCGGGCGCGGCCGCAGTGTTTCTACCCGAACCGCAAGTCATCTACCCGCCTGGATATAGCACAGCGGTGTTACCACCGGACGTCGCACGATGTTTGGAAGGCCAGTATCGTCCGGAACACTTTCAAGGCGTCGCGACGATCGTGCTGAAACTGTTTCATTTGATTCCGGCGACACATGCTTTCTTTGGCCAAAAAGACTATCAACAGTTGCGTGTGATCGAGTCGATGGTACGCGATTTAAATGTGCCCATCGAAATCATTGGTTGTCCGATTGTGCGCGATCCCGATGGGCTGGCAATGAGCAGTCGAAATCGATACTTGAATCCTTCCGAGCGATCCCGAGCGTTGCGGTTGAGCCAGGCTCTGGATCGAGCCGAATCGCAACTGGCCACAGGTGAAACCGATCCTAGGATCATTGAACAACAAATGCGGTCGGTCTTGGACGGTGGCGATTCCCACCAAGGTGTCGATTCAATTGACTATGCGACGGTGGTGGATTGGCGATCTTTGCAACCAGTCGACAAGATTAGTGGCGCCGTGGTGGCCTTGATCGCGGCGCATGTCGGATCGACTCGGTTGATTGACAATCGCCTCTGGCCGCGTACAACCTGATCAACAAATTCGTCTCCTTCTAACTTGTTTGAATTGATGATTGAACGCATCTTGGTCACCGGCGGCGCAGGGTTCCTCGGCTCACATCTGTGTGAACGCTTGGTCGACCAAGGACACGACGTGATTTGTTTGGATAATTTCTTTACCAGTCAAAAGTCCAACGTCGCCCATCTGCTGGATCGTCCCAATTTCGAATTGATTCGGCACGACATCACGCTGCCGATTTTTTTGGAAGTCGACCAGGTCTACAACATGGCTTGTCCGGCCGCGCCGGGACATTACCAATACAACCCGATCAAGACGATGAAGACCAGCGTGATGGGGGCGATCAATATGCTGGGCATCGCTAAACGCTGTGGTGCCAGAATTTTGCAAGCCAGCACCAGTGAAGTTTACGGCGACCCTGAAATTCATCCACAGGTCGAATCGTATCGCGGCAGTGTCAATCCGATCGGCATCCGTGCTTGCTATGACGAAGGCAAGCGGGCGGCGGAAACCTTGTTTATGGATTATCACCGCAGCAACCGGGTTGACGTTCGCATCGTGCGAATCTTCAACACCTATGGACCGCGAATGCATCCTTTTGATGGTCGCGTGGTCAGTAATTTCATTCGCCAAGCACTGGTCGGCGAAGACATCACGATCTTTGGCGACGGATCACAAACGCGATCGTTCTGCTATCGCGATGACCTGGTGACCGCAATCATTGCGATGATGAACCATGACGACTTTGTCGGCCCCGTGAACATTGGCAACCCCGATGAATTCACGATTCGCGAACTGGCCGAATTGGTGATCGAGCTCTCGGGTTCCTCTAGCAAGTTGGTGCAACGACCGTTGCCCTCGGACGACCCGACACGTCGACGCCCAGATATTTCGTTGGCCAAACGAGAACTGGGTTGGGAACCTAAAATCAAGTTGGCCGATGGATTGAAACAAACGATTGAGTGGTTCCAATCGATCGATTTGGGCGACTACCGACCACCGACGCCGAACTACAGCTGAACTGCCAAAGCGATTTAGCTGATTTTCATGGGCAGTTCGCGACTCTTGGGCCAGATCTGGACGATCGCCCCCTGGTCTTCTTCGGCGTCATCACCCAACGGGTACGATGCGATCTTGCGTAATTGCAAATTACCCATCAACCCGTGATGGCGTGCTTCGCTTCGTTCTTCGACCCACTTGGGGCCTTTGATCAACAGCATCCGATCGACGCTGGACCAGTGCGGTTCGATCCAGCGACAGAGTTTGGTGATGCTACCGACGGCGCGGCACACCAGGCTGCTGAAACGAAAGTCCGTCAACAGATCTTCGCCGCGCGCGGAATAGACCGGCACCGGCAAATCAAGTTCGGCAATGATTTCACCTAAGACGCTGGCACGCTTGGCCACCGATTCGGCCAACGAAACGTCGATGTCGCGACGCAAAATGGCTAATGGAATGCCGGGGATACCGTTTCCACTGCCCAAATCCAAAACCTCTTCGGCCGGATCCAAGATCGGCGCCAGCTGCAAACAATCCCGCAGATCACGCCCGACGAACAGATCCCAGGTCGTATGACGCGTCAGGTTCAATTGCTCGTTCCACCGCCACATCGCCAAAGCGTAGGCTTGCAACTGCTCGGCAACACTCTCATCCAACTCAACGGAGTGGTTTTCCAAGGCTGCGGCGAAATCGGGATCCAGTGGCATGGGCTAGCTGTCGTAAATGAATAAAACTTTTTGTCAGATGCATGATGATGTAATTGCAGTCGTTTGGGAACACGCCGAAGCGAATTGACGGCAAGCGAATTGAGGTCTCAGACGCACACACCACTGCTCCGCCAGGTCTGTGCCGCGTAGAATCGCTGCACCGATAAAATCAGTATCTCCATAGCCGCAGCCATTTTGCGGTCACGAAACGTACGGAAACGAATCCCAGATGGCTCGTAACGAACAACTCATTCGTCAACACAAATTGCTCCAGCTTTTGGAACTGTCGCGCTTCGGCCGCACTTTGGAAGAGCTGCGCGGGGACCTGGTCGCCGATCTGGGGCTGACCAAACTGCATGAACGAACGGTGCGGCGTGACTTGGAAGCGCTGCAAGCGGCCGGTTTTGACATCCAGTCGGAAACCGTGCAACGCGGACGCGTTTTTAAACTGGGGCAGAATACGACCGACGTCCACGAAATCGGTATTTCGGCAACCGAATTGATCGCCCTGTCGATCGGCCGCGAGCTGCTGTATCCACTGATGGGCACGCAATATTGGCGGGGAATCGAGACTTTCTGGAATAAAGTTCAGGAAGCCGTGCCCAACGGAGTCTTTGACCATTACGCGCGTTACCGGGCAGCGCTGCACGTGTTTGGGTCACCCACAAAATCGTATGAACGCCAAGAAGGCATGTTGAAAACGATCAATCGGGCGATTCTGGAGCACCGAGTGGTCGAAATCGAATACCAGTCGATCGGCAAACCGGTTTCGACGCGGAAAATCGAGCCGTATGGCTTGGCGGTGTATCAAAGCAGCATCTACGTGATCGCAGCTGCGCCGGAGGTGACCGAGAGCGATCAACGGCTAAGAAACTGGAAGCTCGATCGATTCCAACACGCCACGCTGCTGGACGATTACTTCAAACCCGATCCGGAAATTGATCTGTCGAAATACCTGGGTCGTAGCATCGGCATCTTTTCTGGCGACTCCCCGACTCTGGTGCGGATCAAATTGGGCAAACGCAGTGCCGCCTACGTTCGCGAGGACCCTTGGCACCCCGAGCAACTACTAGAAGACGCAGACGATCAATCATCCATCCTGACGGTCCCCGCATCGCATCCGCGGGAGTTGTTGCCCAAAGTGCTGTCGCTTGGGGCGGATGCAGAGGTGATTGAACCAGCAGAATTTCGTACCACCATCGCCGACGCGGTGCGATTGATGGCCGAAACGTATCAGCAAAATCACACCGATCAGTGATCACAACCTGTCATTTGAGGCGCGTCGGTCGTGCCAGTTGCACCTGGGTCCGTGCGGAGCAACATCGATTCCACGCGATCCATCAATCGTTGTGCGTCGTCAACGCAACCGACTAGCTCATCAGAGGCCGAGGCGACAAACTCGGCGTTGCAATGTCGGCACGCCACCATGCGACCTAACAGTGATCCACGAATTTGAATTCGGCGTCCGCAGGTCGGACAGGATCGTATAAAGCGAACGAGACTAGTTGAATTCATCACCCACTCCTGATTAGAAGAATTCTTAGACGAGCGGCCCCAAGGGAAAGAATCTATCCCTTCAGTCGGCATTAATCAAGCTTAAATTTACAAAGGCACCAAAATGAGCCGTTTACAGAGAAATTTGTGTTTGGCTGGAAAAGCACCGCAGTTGTTCCATATTGAAGCTTCGCTTTTGTTGTGACCCGACGCGTGAGCGAGGGATTTTGGGTGTTAACGGGATCCCTCGCTGACGCTTCGGGTTACCAAAACCCATTGTTTGACCACATCTGGATAAGCCCACTTCATTTCCGAAGCCGGCTACGCTCCATTAACCCCTATCATCGCGTGCTGGCAAGTGTGCAATTGTGCGGCTGCCGAGGTGATACTTCTTTTTCTGTCGTTTTCCCGCTGCCACATGCCAAAACAACCCGCCCATTTCATCGCAATCGACGGTATCGACGGCGTTGGAAAAACAACCCAAATCGACGGTTTGGCTGACTATCTGGACAGTCTGGGACTGAGTCATGTTCGCACGAGAGACCCTGGAAGTTCGGAAATTGGAGCCAAATTGCGGGAATTATTGCTCGATAGTCGGCTGAGTATGCACCGCCGAACCGAGGCGATGCTGTTTATGGCCAGTCGCTGTGAGATGGTCGAAAGCACCATCAAACCCACGCTTGCGGCAGGCACCAGCGTGATCTCAGACCGGTTTTTGCTGGCAAACGTGGTGTATCAAAGCGTCAGTGAAACGGAGCAGACGATTTCGCCCGAATTGCTGTGGCAAATGGGTGATTTGGCCAATGGTGGCCTGCGACCGAATTTAACGATTTTGCTGGACATGCCCGCTGCGGCCGCATTGCAACGCATCGGACGTCCAGCCGATCGGATGGAGTCCCGTGGCGCAGAGTACATGGAAGCGGTCCGCCAAGCCTATTTGACCCAATTGCCCTCAGCAAGCCGCTGCACGGCAGTGGTCAACGCGGATCAGCCGTTGGAACAAGTCCAAGCCGATTTGCGTGCCGCCGTGAAATCTTATTTAGATGGCGCCTGAAATCATTGTCGCCGATCGCTGCGTCGATCCAACGAGATCGAATGAATTGCCTGGCTGTAGAGGATTTGAAGCCAGCGCTTTCTTAATCCCAGCGGGCGGCACATGTACTGCCGGCGGCGTTAGTCGCCGGATTCAGCGTGATTGAGTCGCGGAGCGACGGGAGTCGATAGCCTGGTGGCGTCAGCCCCAGGCCTTGATCGTCAAAGAATATCAACGAGCCCCGGAGGGGCGGTAGAGAATGTCGTTCGCTCCGCGACTGCGCGGTATGTCGTCGCTAAATCCAGGGGTTTCACCCCTGGCTAACGAATGCCATCGCGCCGCGATTGAGAACCGGCGGACAGCCGAGGTGGTTGCCTAAAAGAACGGAGGCGACCACAGCACCGTCGCTCCTGCCTGCTAAAAGCGCTGGCTTCAAAACGCAGCAGGCCAGCTACAGTTAGCGTGCGACGAGGGTTGCGCCGCGTACTTTGGTCTGATCAAAATGCGCCAGCGGTTGAAACCGCAATGGCCCGCCGCCTAGTGATTTGGTTTCGACTGTGACGGTTCCATCGTCACCATCCAGTGTGGCGACGGTTGTTCCCCAGTGCAGAATGTCAATTTTGTTAGCCCCAGGACAGCGGAGCTGAATTTCGATCGGCGCTGCGTTGCTGCCGTCGTCGGCGTCAGTTTCGGAGCGCTGCGGTGGCTGCGCGAGTTCGGCAACCGGCGCGGGATGATCGCCCTGAACATCGATTTCAGCGACAAACGACACTCGCGGCTCGGTACGGTCTAGCCCCGTCAGAGTGACTCGCAAATCAAAAACACCGGACGAATCGGGGGGCCAATTGACTTCGATGTTGGGAACCGGTGGCGTGGTTTTAAACCGGCGATCATCGATGGAAACTTCGATCGTCCGCGTTGGTGTTTTGGGAACCTTCAAACCCAGCGACCGACGAGACATCCGGATTCGCTTGGTGCCTTCGGTGATCAATTGAAAGTCGACAATTTCGTCGGGAACACGACTAAACGGCTGGGCCAGCGGATCACCGACGATCAACAGTTGGTAGGGCGATGCGATCGATTGGTAGAACGATTCGATTGCGGAGAGTCCGCGTGCATAGTAACCGTACATCATCGGCGTCGGGAATTTAAATGGCAACGAATAGGGTTCGGCCACAGCACCGCTGGACATGGCCGCACCGGCACTCAGAAAATCCGTCAGCTTGGTTTGCCCGGCGACGTTGAAAGCTCCGCCATAGCTGGTCAGGTTGTCGGCAATTGCGCCAGGCACCATCGTCCAGGGCGCTGCGTAGACGTCGACGGTTGCCGCGCCCACCATTAGTCCAGCGATTGGCCCCGCTTTGGTAGGCAACCCACCGCGAAAGATCTCGGTTTCGAATTGATGCTCTTGCAGATACACGATTGCATCGACCACGCTGGGAAAGCGAGTCGTCGCGCGCACGCCTTTGCCGCCGGCGAACGCGAACCGTCCGGCGGGGAAGGTGCGATCACAACCACTGGATCGCTGCAAGATTCTCACCGCGCCGCTGAGGGTCGAACCGCGCGGATCGACAACGGCAAGGGTGCAGGACAACAGGTAGGGAATGCCGCCTTGTTTCAGCGAGACTCGGCTGCCGGACAACGTCCACCCGACACTCGCTGAAAACGCTTCGGGTCCCTGCCAGATGGTGGGGCTATCATCCAACAGCGGCATTGTTTTGGCGATTGCTGGATCATCCAGATGCGATTGCAACGACGGGGTTTCTTGCAAGTATCTTGCCGACCACCAACCGGCTTTGATCGCCGCGCGAATCATTTCGACGGCTTTGGCGGACTGGTCGTCTTGCGACAACGCCTCGGCGGCGCGGATTGCGATCGCAGGCATATCGGGATGTGCCTGTTGCAGCTTTTGCCAAATCACTGCTGACTCGGCAAACTTTTGTTCCTCCAGCAACTGATTCGCTTGCTCGAATTCCGCTTTCGTTTCTCCGCTAAACGGATTGATAAAGTGGCGGATGAATTTCCCGCGGGCATACAGGTTCGCGCCAAAACTGAGGTACCCTGGTTCGTCCGACAAGACATAGCGATAAAAGTAGGTCAGCCCGGTGATTGATGCCGCCGCCCCCTGGTACTTCTTGGTCGCTTCGTCGGTGATTTTTTCGGTATGAGTGGGGATCCGCACGGCAGTGGGGAAATCTGCCGAGTAAGCGATCACGCGAGCACTCGACGCGATCCCACGCGCATTGATCTCAGCCAACACCGGTTTCAAAATCTGATCGCGGAACGGGTCCAAATCGATCACCAGCCCCTCGGGAACCTGATTCAAAACGATCACGTTCTTGGTCGGAATCTGTCGCAAATCGGCGTAGTGGTTCGCCAGCGTGCGCGAGACGGCTGAGCCACCGTTGACCACCACAACGACATTTTCACTGCTCATCCCAGCCAGCGCCGTCTGGCCTAGTCCGAGCACGATGGCCGTCGCCAAATAACAGCCACGGACGACAGCGGCGACGCTCATCTGCCGCACCAAAGGGGGGACCCGACCTCTACCGGCAGAGCGAAGCGTCAGAGCGTGTGCCAAAAGGAGACTCATTCGTGACGACCGGAAATTGGAGGCGGGGGATCCCGTTAACACCCTAAATCCCTCGCTGTCGCGTGGGGTTGTGATAAAAACGCAACGTGAAAACGGGGGCGTAAGGGCTTCACCAGTGTAGCGCGCCGCAATCGCCAGCAGTGCGTCGACGTGAGTGTCGGGACGAACAGAATCGATTTTAGCGACCACCGGCCGCAGAAACATTTGCCTGAGCCGCAGAATCCGTTCGATTCAGGGGCCGACAGTGACTAGTCTGACGTGGTTGAGATTCGTATTGGTCGGTTCTGCGCGGGGGCAGTCAACGGTCACGCTTTCGTCGGAATAACACAGATGCCCTCACCACTTTTCTCTCGTCTGCTCGCCACAGTCGCGATCGGATTCTTATTCACCGCGCCCGCTGCACGAGCGGACTTCGTGCTGACCATTGGCAGTGGCACGATCACAGCCGATGGGAATTTGACGCTGGATGTGATGATTGAGAACGACGATCCCAGCGAATCGTTGTCGTATTTTGAATTGTTTTTGGAGATCACCCCGGTCGCCGCAACCGTGGGTACGACCTTGCAGTTCGCCGCTCTTCAATCAGAAGCGTTCTTGATGGACACAGATTATGTGTTCGCACTAACTAGCGATGCAATTGCCAGTGGAGGAAGCACCGTTGACTTTAACGGTGGCAACACACTCACTCTGTATGATTTCGACGAGGACCTCAACGGCGTCCCCATAGCCACTTCAAAGCTACTGGCATCCTTCGATCTGTCGCACAGTTTGGGTTCAGCTACCGCCGCCGACGCCGCAGGAAACCAGTTCGAAGTTTCAGTCAACACTGATGATTCAGTTTTTCTTAATGAATTTTTGGAAGAGACTGACTGGAGTACGAACACCGGATCCATCACAGTCGGTGCGGTTGCGATTCCCGAGCCGGCGTCCGTGGCGTTGCTGACGATTCTCGCCGGCGGAGCTTGCCTGCGTCGTCGTCGCTAATGTGATGGATCGTCAATGGTCCGGGCTCACAGAGCCCAGCGACAGGAAGATTGCTGGTTTCACTGCCGCAATTGACCTTTCTGGTTGGCTTGCCAGACTTGCCTGGAATTCATTTCCATTGCGGTCAACCAACCGCCGCCATAGCAATAGGTGTCCAGACAGATCAGGTGGCCAGAATCGACGATTTCTCCCTCGCGATTCGCCGTGTGTCCGACGACAGCGGTTTGCCCGTCCTGGTGTTGCGGTGGGATGCCATCGGTCAACGAGTGCCAGCGCAACATTTCAATCTCTTGTTCGGGCAGCGGCACCTCGGGGTCGTAGGCGGCGTGGGTGAAAAAGAAGTCTTCGACCGAGTAATAATCACCAAGTGAATCGAAAAAACTCTGGTGATCCGGCGGCAAAAAATTCAAATCACCGTTGAATCCATAGCTCTCCAGCGTTTCCAGACCGCCGTATCGCAACCAGGCATGGTGGGAACCGCCGCGCTGCAGCACTTCGAACATCATTTCTTCGTGATTGCCAATAATCCCTACCAATTGGGTGCGATTGCCTAGGTCAATCAAGGTGTCAATGACGCCTTTGGAATCGGGCCCGCGGTCGACGTAGTCACCCAGGGTAACGATCGTGTCGGAACTGGCCGGATTAATTGCCTCCAGCAACGTCTCCAAAGCGGTACGACACCCGTGAATGTCTCCAATTGCGATCAATCGATGCGTCACAAATCTTCCTACCAAGCCGGTGTGTTGAACCAAATGGAGCGGCCAAATCGCCGTGCCCCCCCAAATGCGATAAAATGGGTACAAATCGCCCCTTGTCGACGTTCAATCGACAGAGGGAGGGGCTGGTGAGCCGTCGATTAACCCTTTTCTGCGTTGAAAGTTAGTGAAAGCTCAGCGACACTGTCTAGTGAGCCACACTAGGTTTACACGCGAACACTGTTTCAAATGTTCTCGGCAAGTCTTCCAGGATCGGATATTAGCATGAGCAGCACTGAACCTCCCAGGTCCAATCGCGACGGAAATCCGTCGGAGTCTGCCGGTTCGCCTGTGCCCGCTGACGCAAATATTCCAGCGGCCGAAGCCCAGCCGGTCGATGCCTGGGACGAGGAGGAAATGGAGGAGGAGCCGGTTCTACAGACCGATGAATCGGCGGCCTTTTTCGGTAGTATGGCCGTGCACGTCTTGATCATCGTCTCGCTGGCCATCATGCCGACGCGGACGTTCAAGGACGAACAAGCCGTGGTGTTGGTCTCGCCCCCGGTGGAAACACAGTCCGAACCGCTGATCGAAGAAGTCGTCTACAGCGAGATTCCGGAAATCGAAGTCGGTGCCAACAGCACCGCAGATTCTGACATGGCAGACGCGTCGGCAGAAATGTTTGCCGAAGTCGCTGAAATCCCCAGCCCGGTCGAGCTGGAGCAAAGTGATTTAGGCAAGATCGAAGTCAATCGGATCTTTTCACAGCCAATGGCTCCGATGGATCGGCTGACCAATCAAAAAGGCACCGTCGGCGAAGGGGCAACCGGTGCAGCCGGTGCAGTGGATCGATTGACATTTGAAATTCTTAAATCGATGGAAGAACGCCCGACCCTGGTTGTCTGGTTGTTCGACCAAAGTGGATCGTTGCACCGCCAACGGCGTGAGATTCGCGATCGATTTGATCGCATCTACGATGAACTGGGAATCGTGGCCGACGCCCATTCGAAAGATGACCAACAGGCCGCTGCCAAACGTCGTGGCATGAATCATGACGCTCGCCTACTGAACTCAGTGATCGGCTTCGGCGACAAAATCACGCTGTACACGGAAACGCCGACCGAAGACGTTCAAGAGGTCAAAGAGATCGTCGATAATATCGAAACCGATTCCTCGGGCGTCGAACGTGTGTTTGCGGCTGTAAAGAGCGCCGCTGACAACTACAAATCACTGCGTCAAAGTCGCGGCGGAAACGGCCCCCAGCGAAACGTGATGCTGATTGTCGTGACCGACGAACGAGGTGATGACGAAAACCAAGTCGAAGACGCGATCGAGGTCTGTCGCAAGTATGGTATGCCAGTTCATGTGATCGGAGTCCCCGCCCCATTTGGCCGTCGCGAAACGTTGGTCAAATACATCGACCCGGACCCCAAATTTGACCAAACACCCCAGTGGGCTTCGGTCGATCAAGGGCCGGAATCGTTTTTGCCGGAACGGGTGAATTTGCCGTTCACCGCGAACTTTGAAGAAGAACCGACGATTGATAGTGGTTTCGGCCCCTATGCGCTGACCCGATTGAGTTACGAAACCGGCGGAATCTACTTTAACGTTCACCCCAACCGGAACGTCGCTCGACGCGTGCAAAAGCGCGACGTCGCGGCCTATGCATCCGAGATGGAATACTTCTTTGACCCGGTCGCAATGGCTCGCTACCGACCGGATTATCTATCGCCTCGCGATTATGTCACCAAAGTCAAATCCAGCCCGCTCCGCAATGCCTTGGTCACCGCAGCACAAATGAAGCCGGTGACCGGCATCACCCGTCCGCGTCTGCGTTTCATCGGCACCGAACAAGCGCGTTTGGCTGCGGATCTAACACGCGCTCAACAGGACGCCGCGCGGCTGGAACAACCGCTGATGCAAATGGCGTTGACGTTGCAACCCGGCATGAAACAGCGTGAGAATGAAACCAGTCCACGCTGGCGCGCGGGCTACGATCTGGCCATGGGCCGCGTCTTGGCACAAAAGGTCCGGACGGAAACCTACAACGCAATGCTGGCCAAAGCCAAACTGGGAATGGCGTTTGAAAAAGAAAAGAACAACACTTGGATCTTGGAACCGAGCGATGAAGTCACCGTCGGCAGCAAGTGGAAACGCGAAGCGGAAACCGCGCGGATGTTGTTAGAAGCGGTCGTCCAAGAGCACCCCGGCACGCCGTGGCAACTATTGGCTGAAAAGGAACTGGAAGTTCCGATTGGCTGGAAGTGGACCGAGGATTTCACCGATCTGTCACCGCCCGCACAACGAAATCCGGGCAATAACAACAACCCCCGTCCTCCCAAGGACGACATGAAACGCATGTTAAAGAAAGCGCCGACGCGTCCGGTGCCGAAACTGTAAAACGTTTCCAGCACAGGCCACGGTCTTCTATATGGGCTTCAACCGTCGATGGCGCCACTCGGCACTAAACCGATGGAACTGCCGATCCCTATGGCGTAGTTTCACCAGCGCATGAAATCATTAAGGATTGGGAGCGTCACGCCCCAAAGGCCCTGTCCAAAATTCTTGGCGACGGCGCCGGCACTGGGTCCATGCACATGCCAGTCGCGCGAAAGCCTGCGGACCACGAAAGGTGACCCAAACCAGGTAGGGCAGGATCAAAAGTGAGACTGCTACCGAGTGTACGGCCAGAATCAGGTCTAGATTGGCAAGGCTAGACAAAGCCGGAATCGCCATCATTTGGAGACGGATCAATCGTGGAATGGAAAACATCAAAGCGATTGCGGCTGTGAGAAACAATATTCGACAGATGCTGAATTGGAACCGCTCCTCAGATTGGCGACGCATTGGTTCATCGGATTGGGAAAACGGCAGAATTAATTCTCTCCATTGACCGGTATTGTCAACGAAGTATGGCTTCGGCGTTTGTGCAGCCGAAGCAACGGGGCGAGTGAGGAGCCCACCGAAAATTGAACCCAGCACCGCGCCTAGCGAGCCGCAGAGGATGGCGGAACCGTTGATCTCACGCGTGTAGAGTGACATCACCCACTCAAAACTCCAGCGATTCGTTGCCAGCAGTGGAATCGCCAACACAACCGCGCCGAACAACGCACCAGCAAGATAGCCGACATAGAAACCGGTTCGCGAACCGTCAAATGTCACGCGGAGCTTTGCAACAGAGATCGATAAGACCCAGAACACGGTGACGCCGAAGCAGGCTCCGCCGAAGGCAAGCAAGCACAGAGCATTCACTGGAAAAAAGTAGAAGTAGCCGCCGTTTCTTAGCGTGAGATAGACTTCCGGAAGACAAAGGAAAATGAGCGATGGCACCAAGTAACACAGGCTTCCAGACACGGCCCCGGTCATAAAATAAGATTCGATTGGTCGCTCCCGCCGTCGCAGTTGCGTTACGACATAGGTTTCGAGATCCGTTTTTTCTGCAATCATGTTTGAACTCAACTGCAATCGGTGTTGTGGCGACCACGGCAGTGGATCATTTGAAAACGTTGATCGCTAAATTCGCGGTTCGATGTAGAAATCGCGATCGGCCGAGTTGCTACGCGGATACCATTGTTGTACCTGCTGTTGCTCAGATTCACTGAACCATTGACGAGGAACCAACATCACCAATTTTCCGCGACGCAGGACTGCTTGCAGCCCTTGATCGGACCAGCGGAAGTGTTTGGCGCCATCGCCATGATAGGCGTAACAGGTCCGATAGGGCTTGGTCGTGATCACCACAGCGCTGGGACTAACAACGATTTTAAACTCGCCCAGATCGGCTCGTCGCGTCAAAACTCGCCACCCGGCCGGTAATGCGGCGCAGACGCCTAACAGCGCCAGCAACATGTCCCAGCGGAACACTGCGGCGGCAAAAAAACAAACTGAAATGAATCCCATCCCCAGACTGAACCACACCGAATCGCTGTGATAGCGGGTGCCACGCAAATCACCTGAAAGCAATCGGCCGGACACTTCGATGCACGGTTGCAAATTGGAAAACTGATGCATCACGTCCAGTGGAATCCAATTCGCCGGTTGCTGATCAGGGGCAAGCGAGCCCAATTGATCCGACAACGTGATTTGAACCGGTTCGAACGCGAACGGCAGCAGCAGGTCGATGGATTGCTGGTCGGTTTGGACCTGCACCGGAGTCAGTTTGGCGGTCAGCGATCCGGCCGGACCCTTGACGGCAACAAAGTCTGATTTCACCCATCCAGAAACCGGGCCGTCAAACGCAGGAAACAATTTCGGAAACTGCGTCCCACGACGAAACGTCGACTGAAAGATCCAGGACATCAGCACACCCAAACCGACCGGGATCGTGATCACCAGCACACCCTTCATTCCGATCGCAATCGGTAGTGAAAGCAGACACAGCAGCGCCAGCGATGTGATGTAGGGTGCGCTGCCCACCGAGCGTCTGGCCCGAAGACCATCAGGGGACCAATCAGATTGGAAACGAAGCGGTGGATCGTTGTCACCGCCCAGATCAAATTGCGAACCCGAGTCCCGCCCAACCGACGCATCGCGAGGCGGTTGGTAGGGATTGATCGGCTGCGAATTAGGCACTGATCGTCGCTTGGAAGCGATCAAACAGATAGTGGCTGTCGTGCGGCCCTGACGAAGCTTCGGGGTGATGCTGGACGCCAAACGCTGCGGATTCGCGATGCCGCAAGCCGGCAATCGTGTCGTCGTTCAAATTGCGGTGGGTGATTTCCAGACAGTCCGGCAACGAAGCCTCTTCGACGGCAAAGCCATGGTTTTGCGTCGTGATTTCTACTTTGCCGGTTTCCAAATCCAACACGGGCTGGTTGGCACCGCGGTGACCAAATTTCAGTTTGAACGTTTTCGCTCCGCAAGCCAGTGACAACAATTGATGGCCCAAACAGATGCCGAACACCGGTGTTTTGCCGATCAGTTCAGCAATGGTTTTTTGTGCGTATTCCAACGGTTCCGGATCGCCGGGGCCGTTGGAGAGGAACACACCATCCGGTGCCAGGTCCAAAATCGCTTGGGCGCTGGTGTCACCAGGAACCACGGTGACCTGATTTCCGCGGGACACGAAATGGCGTGGAATGTTCCATTTCATTCCAAAATCCATGCAAACCACATGCGATGCGTTAGGCTTGATCGCGTCGCCGCGACGGCTGATTTCGACCGCCGTCCAATCGTCTAGCTTTCCGTCCCATTGAATGGATTGTTTCGGCATCACTTCGCGAACCAGGTCACGACCCACCAATCCCTCGGACTGTTTGGCTTTTTGGATCAACGAATTGTCGTCTAAATCGATGGTCGACAAGATGCCTCGCATCGCTCCCTTTTCGCGAATCCGTCGCACCAGGGCTCGGGTGTCGATACCAGAAATTGCGACGATCCCATGATCGGCTAAATAACCACCCAGCGGCCCTTCGGCGCGGTAGTTACTAAACACACGGCTTTCCTCGCGAACAATGAATCCCGACAAGGACGGTTTTTCGTGTTCGACGTCGATTGAATTGACGCCATAGTTGCCGATTTCGGGATAGGTCATCGCCACAATTTGGCCGCGATAACTGGGATCCGTTAAAATTTCCTGGTACCCGGTCATCGAGGTATTAAAGACCACCTCGCCGGTGATCTCGCCTTGAGCTCCGAAACCGTTTCCCGTGTAGATCGTGCCGTCTTCGAGTGCGAGTTTTGCGAGAGCAGTCATTTTGGAAAGTGGCAGCTAGTTTGAGCGTGAAGGGGCGTGAGATAAAACCTCCGCAGCATAACGTGTCAGTGAAAATCAAGCGAGTGGCCCGGCTAACGCAGAAACAGATACGCTTTCATATTCCACAGCGACTGTGCCAAGTCTTGCCAGGCGGCCTGTTGATCACCGCCTCGTGCAGCGGTCTGTGAATGCACAAATTGCCAAAGTTGCTCGATTTGCGCGTCCGAGGCGTGGTGACCGTGAGCTCGCAATACCATGTCGGAAATCACTCGCTTGGGATGTTGGTCGAAATTCCTGTCCGCGGCGATGGACTGTTTCACCCACTGTTCCGCTTGTTCAATCACAAACGGATCATTCATCATCGCCAGCGATTGTGCGGGAACATTGGACCGACTGCGACGCCCCTGAGGCCCGAACGGGTTGGGCATGTCAAACGTCATCAGGAACGGGTTCAAGAAGTTTCGATACACCGTTAAATAAACGGTTCGGCGGCGATCACCATCCAGTGGCCCGCTTTCGCGAGCGCCTCGTCCGGTCATGAACGGCGTGCGGTGCGTCGGCACACCCGGACCAAACGGTTTTGGGTCAAGCGTTCCCGCCACCACCAGGATGCCATCGCGGATGGATTCAGCCGGCAACCGGCGAATGTTCATCCGATGCAACAGTGCATTGGTCGGATCCGAGTTGGCAATTTGATCCGCCGAGTTGGCGGGATTGGCAACACTTGATTGACCGTACGTACGTGAGAGCACAATTCGCCGCACCAGGTTTTGGATGGACCAACCATCACGGGCAAATTCAGTCGCTAAATGGTCCAGCAACTCGGGGTGAGTGGGCGCGATACCTTGAGGGCCAAAATCATCGACCGAAGCAACAATTCCTTTCCCCAACAGATGATGCCAAATGCGATTGACCATCACCCGCGCCGTCAGCGGATTGTCTAACGAGGCGATTCGATCGGCCAAATCCAAACGCGAGCCGGTTTGTCCACCAAGTGCTTCTAAAATGCGCGGCGGCACCTTGGCACCCTGGTTGGTGTGGCTGCCACGGATGTAAATCGGCATCTCCCGGCGAGTCCCTTCGGCGATCGCGATCACGAAACGAGGCGGTCGCAGTGATTTTGCGAGTTGCTTCAGCTGTTGGATTTTACTGCTGATCGCTGCAAGATCAATTTGTGGAACGACCTTTGTTGGTTGGTCTGCGGGGGCGTCACTGCCGGACATCCAAATCTGGTCAACAGCGATCGAACCGGGCCCGGAATCAACGATTTCCAAATAGGCGCGATGCCCAATGTATTTTTTGATGTCACCGGACAATGTCATCCAGCGCCACTTCCCTTGCGTATCAATGTTCTTCTTCTGCAAGATCGTGCCGGCAAATAACAACTGCTGAACCTTGTTCATTTCATAGTTGTCAATCACCAACCGAACCATTTGATGGGCGTCGGATCGCAGTCGAATGTGAATCCGAGTGTCAGTCAGTTCGAAACTCGGTGACCGCAACGTCCCTGCCGCTTTAGCGCCTCTGGCACCGCTATCGACGGTGTCAGGAACCAGTTCGGAATCGGTGGTTGAAACAGCGTAGCGCAGACTGTCATCGATCGGTGCAAACGCATGGCCGTTGGTCTGCCAATCGGTCGGTAATCGGTCACCTCTAAAATCGGCCAACAAAACGGACTTCGATTCAAATCGCGGCCAATCTGGGGCGCTGGCGAGTTCCCTGTCCCGCCGTCGCGGTGATTCCGAGGACTCGCTTAACCTGTCGGCAATCTGATCGCGGAGGGCATCGATCTGCTGGAATTTACCTGCGTTGATCTGACCGGGATCCAGAGGGTAATCTTGGCGACAGGAGCTCTGCAGGTGCGAGAACATGGCATAGTAGTCAGCCGTGGAAATCGCATCGAATTTGTGATCGTGGCATCGGGCGCAGGCAATCGTCAGCCCCAGGAATGTTTTGCCAAACACGTCGATTTGGTTCGATGCAATGTCCGCTTCGTTTTGTAAAACGTCTGTCGGCGCGTGTGTGGCTTCGTGCAGATACCAGAACCCCGTGCCGATGATCGATTCATTGAACGATTCGGTGGGATTCATCCGAGGGTCGGTCATCAGGTCGCCGGCGATGTGCTCACGCACCAACTGGTCGTAGGGAACGTCTGCGTTGAAGGCGCGAATCAGGTAGTCGCGATATTCATAGGCATGGTCAATCGCATAGTCGAATTCATGGCCATAGCTGTCTGCGTAACGCGTCAGATCCATCCAATGTCGAGCCCATTTCTCGCCAAAGTGCATCGATCCGATTAGCCGATCGACCACCGTTGTTTTGGCATGCTGGGAATCATCATTCTCAAAGGCATGGATCTGATCGATAGTCGGCGGCAGCCCCGTCAAATCAAAACTGACCCGCCGCAGCCAGGTCAACTTGTCGGCGTCAGCGGCCGGAACCAGTCCGGCTGAATCCAATCTGGCTTGAATAAATCGATCAAGATCATCGCGGGGCCAACTCGCGTCGTTAACATCAGGAACCGCTGGCGATGTGATCGGTTGCCATGACCAATGGGATTGACGGCGGCCTTCCAGGTCAAATTTGATTGCTGCGGAGGCCGAATCGGATTCCGGTTCGCGTGGATCAAAAGCTCCCATTTCCACCCATCGTTCCAACAGTTTGATCTGCTGGTCGGAGAGTTTTGAATCGGGAGGCATCCCCGGAATGACATTTTCCGTGTAGCGAACCGCATCGATCAGGATGCTGTTCTCGACATCGCCGGCGACAATCGCTGCCCCCGAATCGCCACCGGTCTGCCAACCGTGCCGCGAGTCCAGCCATAGACTCGCCTCGACATCATCACCGCTATGGCAATCGTAGCAGTGCTCGACCAACAGCGGACGAATCTGAGTCTCAAAAAACTCGGCTTGGGCGGCCTCGTTTTGAGTGTCGTCAGCGCCTCCAGAGTCAGCGGCGTCAGGAACTGGAGTGCCGGATTTATTTTCAGGCGTTTCCGCAGCGCCGGCCGACGTCAGCAACACGCAAAACACGCAGGTCATCAATGAAGTCAGCGCGATCCCTCTCATGCCAGCACCCCTTCGATCAGTCGGCCATGTACATCGGTCAGACGCATGTCGCGGCCACTGAATCGAAACGTCGAACGCGTGTGATCAATCCCCAACAAATGCAACATGGTCGCGTGCAAGTCATGAATTTCAAATCGGTCTCGGATGGCATGGTATCCCCATTCATCGGTTTCCCCGACCGACGCGCCGCCACGAACGCCACCGCCGGCCATCCAGATCGTGAATCCGAACGGGTTGTGATCTCGCCCATTGCTGCCTTGAGCAAAAGGGGTGCGGCCGAATTCACCCGCCCAGACGACGAGTGTGGAATCCAACAGTCCGCGACGTTTGAGATCTTTTAGCAATGCCGCGATCGGTTGATCCACGGTGCGGCAATTTTTCTCGTGGCCATCGACCAGACTGTGGTGTTGGTCCCATCGATCGCCGTTTCCAGACGGACAGGTCAATTCGATGAAACGCACGCCGCGTTCGACCAATCGCCGCGCGATCAAACACTGACGGCCAAAGACGTTCGTGTTTTTGAAACTGGACTCCAAACCGTACATTCGCTGGGTCGCCGCGTCTTCGTCGGACAGCTCCATCAGCTCTGGGACAGCCGACTGCATCTGATAGGCGGTTTCATAATTTTGGATCGCCGCTTCGACTTCGGGGTCATCATCAGACTCTGCCAGGAAGCCTTGATCGAACGACGCAATCAAATCCAATTTATTGCGTTGCAGCCGGTCGTTTGGTTCGTGGGGACGAATATTGGCAACGGGATTTTTTCCCGGCAAAAAGACGCTGCCTTGATAGGCCGAGGGTAAAAAACCGCTGCCGAAACAATCTAAACCGCCGGGGGGAATCAGACCGCCATTGAGAACAACGAAACCAGGCAGTTGGGCGTTTTCGGTGCCTAAACCATAGCCCATCCAGGCCCCCATGCTGGGACGACCCTGCAGCCCGTTGCCGGTGTGCAAAAAGTAGTTCGCGGAGGTGTGTTCGGAAAACTCGCTGGTCATTGAACGGACGAATGCCAGGTCATCGACCACTTCGGCGAGGTACGGAAACAGACTGCTCACAGCCGCGCCGCTTTGCCCATGACGTTTGAATTTCCAGGGACTGGCCAGCACTTTGCCGACGTTGTCGAACTGTGTCGGGGCCAGGTTGCCGATCGTTTGGGCTGGGTCCGCACCGTTGTACTTGTCCAACAGCGGTTTGTGATCAAACGTGTCGACCTGGCTGGGGCCACCGTCCATGTACAAGAAAATGACATGTTTGGCGCGCGGCTGAAAATGTGTCGGTTTGGGCGCCAGTGGCGACGTTGTGGCTGCATCGGCATCATCAGCGAGCAAACTGGCAACCGCCAGACTGCCAAGCCCGCTGCCGACAGACGCCAACATTTCACGACGTGACAATCCAGAATCGCGAAAGCGACCACAGTGATGGCGTTTCATAGAGTTGATACAGGTGGGATACGAACAGAGGCAGGGAACTGAATTATAGCGTGTTTCGGCCGAAAGTGGCTAAATTCCCGGTGCCAACCAGGCCAGCACAACACTCACCGACAATGTCGCCAGGCCCATAGCGGTGGTCATCGGTGAAATCACCTTCAGCCCTTCCGCTTCGGTCATCCCGCTCATTTTTGTCATGATCCAGAACCCGCTGTCGGTCATCCAAGAAATTGGCTTGCTGCCAGCCCCGATCGCCATCGCCAAGTAAACCGGGTGAAAGGGCAGATCATCGGCCAGGGCAAACCCTTGCAACACGCCGGCCGAGGTGATCATTGCCACCGTCGCGGAACCCTGCAGCGTTCGGATCGCCGCGGTGACTGCGAATGCCAACGGCAACAGAATCAGTCCTGCGTCAGCATCGACCAAATCGCTGACCGCAGAAGCGATTCCGGCTTGGCGCAGCATCGCTCCAAACGCCCCGCCGGCGGCGGTGATCAGAATGATATTGCCGCCAGATGCCAATGAACGACCGACCAACGAACTTCGCGGTCCCGTGGGAATGTATCGCAGCAGCGACATCGCAAACGCCAATCCGATCGCGATTGCGATGTTTTTGTCTCCCACCAGCAATAGCAAACGTGTCATCTCTGTGGTCTCGATTCGACCGGATTTGGTCAGGTAGGAAACCACCGATCCGATGGTGATCAAGACCACGGGCACAATAATCGGCCACAGCGACTCCATTAGCCCCGGGGACTTGCGATCTCCTTCGGCAAGCCCCGCCGCCGCGGCATTTGGCTCGGAATCCGATTCGGAATCTCCCTGCAATTCTCGCAGCGGAACTTCAACGAAATGGTTGATCACTCTGGCGGCCGCCAGCGACAACACACTGCTGAACCCACCGACGATCAGCCCCACCCCAAGCATCACGCCGACATCAACGTCCAAGATCTCAGCGACCTGCAACGGGCCTGGCGTGGGAGGGATCAAGGAGTGGGCAATCGATCCACCCGCCATGATCGCCATCAGGAACAGCACATAATCTTTGCCGACCGCACGGCGGAGCGACCTGGCCAGGGGCACCATCAGGTAAAACACCGTGTCGAAAAACACCGGGATGCCAATGATGAAGGAACTGACCGCCAACGCCTCGGGAGAGCGTTTCGGACCGGTCAGTTTCAACATTCGGTCGACGATCGTGGCTGCGGCGCCGGATTCTGATAAACAGCCGCCGATGACGCTGGCCAAAGCGATTAGAATTCCAATCTTTCCGGCCGTCGATCCGAACGCAGTGGTTAACCGAGACACCGCCAACGAATTGGTAAACCCAGTTGCCTGCTTGGCGGTAAAACTTTCCGCAGCAACCTCAGATTCGGCGTATTGTTCCAATGCTTGGCGGCTGGTCAGTCCGGCCACCAACAAACCAGCCAACAACAGGGTCAAAAACGCGTGCAGTCGAAAGACCAAAATACAGACCAGCACGACAGCGACCGACAGGCCCACGATCCACCAAATGTTCATCTGCGACTTTGCATCCCGCAAGTTCCATGCGTCAATTGGTCGATCTAGGCGATCGGGCCATTGAAGCCTAAAGTAGTGAAGTGAAACCTTAGCAAAATCATCGCAGCGGCGTGAACACAACCCTTTCGCGTCGAAAATGCCGTCCGTCACCCCCAAACGTAACGAACAAACAGTCACGTGTCCGACTCCAGCACTGATTCTACCAGCGAGCTGTCGTTTTTTACTAAACACGAATTCGCAATCCGGCGGCTGCATTCGCTGACCGGAATCATCCCGCTCGGTCTGTACATGGTGATTCACCTGACGACCAACGCGAGTCTGCTAAACGGTGTCGAAACCTTTCAGTGGGCGGTGTATCTGATTCACAGCCCCGGCCAATTGCTGCCGTTGATCGAGTGGGGCGGGATCTTTGCGCCCCTGATTTTTCATGCCGCTGTTGGTATCTGGATCGCCCGATCCGCTCGAATCAACAGTAGCCAATACCCATTCACCAGCAATAAACGCTACAGCTGGCAGCGTTGGACGGGTTTCGCGGCACTGATCTATCTGTTCTTGCACATCATGCACCTGCACGGTGGTTTTCACGCCGATGGCTGGCTGAGCGCGCTCAATCGCGTCGGTCTGGGACAGTTTCGACCCTACAATGCCGGCAGCACGCTGGCTGCGGCCATGAAAGTGGGTTTTGGTGTTCTCTGGCCGGCAATTTACCTGGTCGGTGTCCTGTGCTGTGTCTACCACTTCATTAACGGTTTGTGGACCGCGGGGATCACTTGGGGATTATGGATCACACCCAAAGCCCAATCGAGAGCGACGAAGGTCTGCTTGGTACTGGGCGCACTGCTGACCATCGTCTCGCTGTCCGCCTGGTCGGCCGCCGTTTTCAACAGTGACGAAGACATCGCCGAGATGCGTGCGGTGGAAGACCGCATGTATGACAGCGCAGTCGAAGGCGGCATGGTTCCCAACAACCCGCACAAGCGTGATCTGCGGCCCGGGGAATCGGTCGACGAACCAGCCGATGGCCTTCAAGTTTCCAACGTCGACCTGGTCCCGGCTTCCTAACGCCGACCGCTACTGACAATCCATTTAACTCTCCACGCAAAATCATATCCGTCATGTCAAAGCATCGTGTCGTAGTCATCGGTGGTGGACTCGCAGGTCTGTCGTCCACGATGAAACTGACTGAGTTGGGCGTCGAAGTCGACTTGATCAGCCTGACCCCCGTCAAACGGTCTCACAGTGTTTGTGCCCAAGGTGGCATCAATAGCTGTAATGATCAAACCCGCCAACTCGGTGATGACGAGTGGAAACACTTTGACGATACCGTCTACGGTGGCGATTTTTTGAATCATCAACCACCGGTCAAAGAGATGGCGTTTTGGGCGCCCAAGGTCATCGAGTTGATGGACCGTCTGGGTGTTCCGTTTAACCGCACCGGCGAAGGCTTTATTGATCGTCGCCGGTTTGGCGGCACGCTCTACAAACGCACGGCATTTGCCGGCGCAACGACCGGCCAGCAGTTGCTCTACGCGTTGGACGAACAAGTTCGACGCCGTGAATCAGAAGGCCTGGTGCGAAAGTTTGAATTCTGGGATTTCCTGGGTCTGATTCAGGACGAAACCGGACGCTGCCGCGGTGCGGTCGCCCAAGACATGGTGTCGATGGAAATTCGATCCTTTCCCGCCGACGCGGTGGTGGTCGCCACCGGTGGCTGTGGATTGGTTTACGGTCGCAGCACAATGAGTGTGTTCTGTACCGGCAGTGCCGCCAGTCGCTGCTTTCAAGCCGGTGCAAAATACGGCAACGCCGAATTCATCCAGGTTCACCCGACCGCCATCCCAGGCAGTGACAAACTGCGGTTGATGAGCGAATCGGCGCGTGGCGAAGGTGGACGCGTTTGGGTCCCACGTAAACCTCACGACCACCGTGCACCTCGCGACATTCCGGCCAGCGAACGTTATTACTTCCTGGAAGAACGGTACCCGGAATACGGCAACTTGGTCCCGCGCGATATTGCGACACGTGAAATTTTTGACATCTGTGTCAATGACGGACTTAGCGTCGATGACCAGCAGATGTGCGTGTACCTGGATTTGACGCATATCCCCAAAGCCGAACTCGACCGCAAACTGGGCGGCATCCTGGAAATTTACGAGAAATTCCAGGGCGTCGATCCGCGTATCGAACCGATGCGGATCTTCCCCGCGGTGCACTACAGTATGGGCGGTCTGTGGGCTGACTATGTCAAATCAGCCGACGGCGGTTTGGAAGCAGGCGCCCCTCGCAATCACATGACCAACATCGAAGGTTTGTATGCAATCGGTGAGTGTGACTATCACTACCACGGTGCCAACCGACTGGGTGCCAATTCTTTGTTGTCGTGCATCTTCACCGGATTGTTTACCGGTTCGTCGATTTTGAACTATGTCGAAAACCAATCCAGCGGACACGCCGAATTGGAATCGTCGGTGGTCGCCGATGCAGTCAATCAACAACAGAAACGCCACGACGATCTGTTGACCGGCAATCCCGGCAGCGATGAAAACCCCTATCTGATTCACCAAGAACTCGGTGACATCATGACGCGAGCCGCGACCGTCGTTCGCCGCAACGATCAATTGACCGACGCGATTGGCAAAGTCAGCGATCTGCACGAGCGGGCGATGAAGGTCAGCCTATCGGACACCGGCAGCTGGTCCAACCAGAACGTGATCTTTGCCAAATCACTCCAGGACATGTTCCCGATCGCCAAATCGATCTTGGCCGGCGCGTTAGCACGCGACGAATGCCGTGGTGCACACTACAAACCGAACTTCGAAAAACCATCGTTGACCGAACAGGATCCCGCGGCACGTCGCCGCCAGGCCGAAGAGTGGTGCGATGCCTTTGAAGCCAACAACGAAAAGTATCTGAAAAGTACGATCGCCCAATGGGACTCGGCCAGCATGCAGCCTCAACTTTCTTACGAACAGGTTGATACGTCGCTGGAACCCCCGCGCCCACGTCTGTACGGATTGGTCGGTGCCGACATCATCGAACAAGTCTGGAAAGAACGTGCCGCGGCCAAGAAAGCCGCGCCCGCAATGGCTTCCAATTGATGCCCCACGGCGCTCACTGACCACTGCCCAACCACAGCTTCGATAACATTCAATAATCAACGAATGATTGCCATGGATTCCGCCAACAAGAAACGCCCCGAATTTATCAACGTTCGCGTCAAACGACAGGACGCCCCCGGCAAACAACCGTATTGGCAACTTTTCAAGATTGAATACGAGCCGGAATTGAACGTGATCAGCGTGCTGCAACGAATTGCTGCACTCGCCGAGAACGTCGACGGCAAAAAAGTCGCGCCGGTTTCCTGGGACTGTGGTTGTCTGGAGGAAGTCTGTGGATCTTGCACCATGCAAATCAACGGTCGCGTGCGACAAAGCTGTAGCGCACTGGTCGATCGATTGTTAGAAGACAACGCCGACGAGCTGGTGCTCGAACCGATGTCCAAGTTCCCCGTGGTCCGCGACCTAATCGTCGATCGCAAACGTTTGTTCCGCGGCCTGGAACGGGTCAAAGCCTGGGTGCCGGTGGACAGCTACTACAACATGGGATCCGGCGAGCGACAGTTGCGTGCCACCCAAGAACAAAACTACCCGCTCAGCCAATGCATGAGTTGCGGTTGCTGCTTGGACGCCTGCCCGCAATACACCAAGATCGAACTGACTCAGGAGAGCGGTGAAACGGATGAGCAGTTTGCGGCCCGGCAAGATCGAGAATTTGATCAGGCCTTCGTCGGAGCTCATGCACTTTCACAGGCAATGTTGTTCAACAATCACCCCACCGGCAAAGCCCTTGCGGGCGAACGATTGGATGCATTGACCAGTCCTGGTGGTGTTCAAGGTTGCGGGAACGCCCAAAACTGCGTCGCGGTCTGTCCCAAAGAAATTCCGTTGACCACCTCGATCGCTCGGGCCGGACGTGCCACCACGATTCACACCATCAAAAAATGGTTTGATCGATAGCGCAGTCGCGGTTGCTGGTCGCTGCACGACGGAGCATCTAGAATATGGCGCTTTCCTATCCGCCGGTTCTTTCCCTCCTCTCTGTTGCACACCTTTACCATGCGCCAACCACTGCGTCTGCTACTGCTGGTCTTGATCGCGTTCTCTTTCGGATCCTGTGGATCCGCGATCGCCCAGGAATCTTATCCCGATCATCCAGATTCGCTGCGGAAACCCGGTGTCCCCCAAGGCACCGTTGAATCGTTCACGTTTGCATCAAGCAAAGTCTTTCCTGGCACCGAGCGGGAATATTTTGTTTACGTCCCCGACCAGTACAAAGCCGACCAGCCCGCTGCGCTGATGGTTTTTCAAGATGGACGCAACTATGTGCGTGAAAAAGGTGGCTGGCAAGTTCCGGTGGTGTTCGACAACTTGATCGCGTCTGGCGAAATGCCGGTCACGATCGCCGTCTGTGTGAATCCCGGTGTGGTTCCGGGCGGCGACGGTGCTCAAGACCGCTTCAACCGCAGTTTTGAATATGACACGCTCAGCGATCGGTACGCGACGTTTCTGATCGACGAACTATTGCCCGAAGTCAAAGCGAACTATGCGATCAGTGAGGACCCCAATCTGCATGGCATCGGCGGCAGCAGCAGCGGCGCGATCGCGGCGTTTGGGGTGGCTTGGCATCGTCCCGATCAGTTCCGCCGCGTCTTCAGCACCGTCGGCACATTCGTGGGGCTGCGTGGCGGGAACGAGTATCCGACCCTGATTCGCAAATGCGAACCCAAACCGTTGCGGGTCTTCTTGCAAGACGGTGAAAACGACTTGAATATTTACGGCGGCAGTTGGTGGAACGCAAACCTCACAATGTTGTCCGCACTGGAGTGGGCCGGATATCCGGTCCAACATGTTTGGGGGACCGGCGGCCACAACAGCAAGCACGGAACCGCCATCTTACCGGACGCCATGCGCTGGCTGTGGCAAGATTTTGACAAACCGATCACCGTCGACTTCTCCAGTCATCCAGAACTCAAAGACCGCTTGGTGGCCGGTGAGACGTGGCAGAGAATTAGCAGTGGACATCGCTACAACGAAGGCCCCGCGGTGGCTCCCAACGGGGACGTGTACTTTATTGATGCCGGTGGCGGTGGCGAAATATTCAAGATCAGTGAGCCGACCTCTGAGACGCCCGTTGTGACCTCGTTTGCCAAAATCAAAGGCGGCAGCGGATTGATGTTCGACGCCGACGGCAATCTGTATTGCGCCGGAAACGAGCAGGCCACGCTGGTTCGGATCGATCCCAGCGGCAATCAAACCACACTTGTGGAGGGATTGGGCTGCAATGACCTGGTCGTCGTCGACCACGGCATCTACTTCACCTGCCCACCGGAGAAAGCGATCTACTATGTCTCGCTCGCTGACAAGACGAACTATTCAGCCGTCAAAGTCGGTGAAGGTCCCACCAAACCCAACGGCATCATCGTTTCGCCAGACCGACGATTTCTGAACGTTGTCGATTCCGAAGGGCATTACGTTTGGTCCTACCGAATTGAAACCGACGGCACGCTCTCCGCCGGCCAACCCTACGGCTACTTGCACCTTCCAGCCGATGAAATTCTCAGTCGCGCCGATGGCACCACGATGACGGCGGACGGACAGTTAGTCGTGGCATCCCAATTAGGGCTGCAGATTTTTGACCAACCGGGTCGTGTGCACGTGATCACCAGTCGACCGCCATCCACTGCCAAACTCACCAATTGCGTGTTTGCCGGTGACGATTTCAAGACTCTGTTTGTCACGATCGGCGGCGAAGTCTATCGACGTAAAACCAACATGACCGGCATCGCACCTTGGCAACCCGCTGTCACAGCGCCTAAACCGCGGCTATAGCGGTTCGTCTTTTCGCAAGCCATTGCGAACGATGTGGCTACAGAACGATTTCACAACCCGGTGACTCGCCGGGCAAAGATCAACAGTGAAACGATGGCGATCACAATCGCAGCGACCCAGAAGAGTTTTTCATGGGGAGAGTCTTTCCACTTGATACGACTCATCGATCTAGTCCTCAATGAATTCAATTTGCTCGATCGCCGATTCAGGCGACCCTCGACAAATTCATCCTACCCCGCCGGTCCGTTTCGAAGTTGCGCTTTTATCGCAACCCGACGCGTCAGCGAGGGATCTAGCCAGTTGACGGGATCCCTCGCTGACGCGGCGGGTTACCAAGAAACAATGCCTCACGCGAAAGCGCAACTTCAGACGAACCAGCAAATTGCCACTTCGATCTCTTCGCGTCGCGTCGCCGTCCCATCATCTCCCCACCGCCCGAGTTAACGCTTCAGCGTGCCAGACCCACTGCTCTCCACTCATCCCAGACCCCGAACACGCTCCGGATCGTAAAACGGGATCACATACGGGCCTTCCGGAATGATCGCCAGCGTTTTCTCGGCACTCGTTGCAACACAGTTCGCGATCGTCTCTTCCAAGTCATCTACCGGTGTCACTCCCGTCAATTGGATCTGATCCGGCGGCAGGGATGAATACAGGTAAATCGATCCGGCCTCCATCGCCTTGATCTGCATCTGGGTTTGCCATTCATCAATCGCTGCATGCGATTTGTCGCGGATCAAATCCATGAATCCGGCGACACCCTCTCGAATCAGTCGTTGCTGGGCCAACACGAATTCGTCTGATCCTAATCCTTCTTCACACTCTGAAACAATGATCAGATTGCCGCCGGGTTGAAGAGCACCAATTGCACCGACCATTCCCTTGATCGTTTGGTAATACGTTTTGTCCAACGGGTACCCCGCGGCGCTGGTCACGACCGTTTCAAATCGCTGATCAATACCGACACGGCAATACTGCTGAACGAATTCGACGGCTTGCGCGTGACTGTGTAGGATCTCGCCAAAGTTCACCATCGCCAGATTGCGATCTTCGTCGATCACAGTGTTCAGCGCTAACGCACCGCCCAAAAGTTTGACGATCTCCAATTGTTCTTCGTGCAACGGATTTCCCGCCAAATTGCAATTGGACGCTTTGGCATCCGCCATGAATCGGCAATTGTGAAAGGTGGTGATCGTTTCCGCGTGCGCCAAACCGGGCGCGATCACTTTGCGGCCTCCGGAATAACCGGCCATAAAGTGTGGTTCAACCAAACCGGTGGCAATGCGGATGTCGGCTTCCACGAAGCGGCGATCCAGTTTGACCACGGTGCCCCGAGTCGGCGTGACTCCCAACTCCACATGGTCCGCGTCGTTGCGGGCGTCGTGATTGACCACACGGACGTTTTCAATCACCCAGGGATCGCCAACCAATTGCAATAGTTCGTCATCCAGGTTGGGTCGGTGCAATCCAGTGGCCACCAACACCGTGATGTTGCTAATTGAAATCCCTCCCTTGACCAGTGTTTCAATCATCGGTCTCAGAAAAAGCCCGTTGGGAACTGGACGGGTGATGTCACAAATCGCGATGCAAGCGATCGTCGATCCGCGTGCCAATTCCATCAACGACGGCGAGACGTGGGACCCCAGTGCTGCAACGGGCGAACCAAGTGCCGCATGCACTGCCGCAATCGGATCGGTCAGCGTTGGCATGCTTGGTTTGCGAATCACCGTGACATTGGCATCGCTGGGAATCGTGACCGGGATCTGGGAGCGACCATACAGTAGATGGGGTGTCATTTTACCCGCTCGGTTGCTCGACCAACGAGTGGTGTCACCGTGATGCGGTGAAACCGATACCGGCAATCGTAACTCCCC
This sequence comes from Stieleria tagensis, assembly GCF_024129865.1. Taxonomy (GTDB): domain Bacteria; phylum Planctomycetota; class Planctomycetia; order Pirellulales; family Pirellulaceae; genus Stieleria; species Stieleria tagensis. The sequence continues at coordinate 143,774 of NZ_JAMYFE010000018.1, forward strand.
AAGAACAACGACTGTTCATTGGGCGTCTTCCAGTAGTCGCCCAATGACAACTGCTCGGGGCGTCCTTTCCAATCGGCGATCAGATGCCCATCAACCAGCATCCGCACCCGGTCGTGGTTGACCGTCACGATCACTTCGGACAGGCGGTCCTTCTGAAAAACGTCTCCTGTGAACGTCGTCTGATTGCCCACGTTTCGTCCATCGACATTTTCGATCGCGCTCAATCGAGACTCGCCTTGGCGATAGCTAAACAGGCTGAGGAAACGATGCGAACCGCTGCGTCCGCCCACGATCAATCCATTGGGTTCATCGAGCGGTTGGACGATCAACGTCAACTGGTATTCCGACGCTGGTTGAAAGGGCAATTCCACCCTGGCACCGTATTGTTTAGGCGATGTCAGTTGGCCGTTGCTGGTCGTCCACTCCCCCACCGACCATGCCCGATCAACGTCCAACTTTGCCAACAAATCGATCGTTCCGGCTGGAAGTGGCGCAACAACACCTGCCACGGCGTCCTGCGATCGGTCCACCAAATCGATCGATCGGTCAAACGGTTGAGGAACGGTTTGGTCGTCTTCACGAACCTGGAAGTAGCCCCACAGCTGTGTCGATTGACCATTTTCCAGTTCCACATCAACTCGGTAGCTGACCGGCGTCGGACGATCAAAACTGGCGAGTGAAACCGATGCGGATAGACTGGAATCATCCGGCTGCTGGACGTCGACCCAGGGTCCCGAGACGGCCGTCTGATAACAAACCCGCATCGATTTCAATTTGGCATCATGCGGCCAGTCGAGCTTCAACGTGACGGTTTGACCGGGGCGCGGGATAGTTGGCTGTGGGATCGCTCGGAACTTTGAAAACAATGCGAATGCATCCTCTGATGGCTCGGATGTTTCAGGCTGCCAACCCATTTTGGCTTTCTGATCCCGGTCCAACCATGACTCGCTGATCCAGCCCCGGTACTGTCCCAGACTCATCACTGACCCGTTTCCAGGTTCGGGATGAGGCAGGCCAACCGTGTGACCACAGCCTTCGTGATAGACCACACAATCCGATCCGCGATACGGCACCCGCCAACCATCGGCACTCACCAAACCCCATCCCACGCCGCGATCGGCCAAGTACGTCGCTCTTGCGCCACCGGAAGTCGCGCCGGGAAAATGTTGGCCATCGTTGTAGTTCCCTTCGAAAACCAATTGTCCATTTTCAGGATGTAGGCGATAGAAATCGTCCAACGGCTTCCAATTGATTTCGCTCAGGACCAACAGAATCGGAAACGCCGATGATTTTTCCGCAGCGAATTCCAATTCGCGATCGACCTGACCCAATGTGCGAAAGAAAATCCGGTTTGCATCCCCCTGCCGCAGCTGCGTGGTCGTTTGCGGCGATCGAAATGGTTGCGGATGAATGACGGTCTTCAGTTTCGATTGCCCTTGAAACTCGCGACCATGAAATGCCGAAATCCGACTCGCGTAATATTCCAGTCGCTCTTTCCAGTCCGGCAACGCCTGACGGTCCGAAGGCACAAAATAGACCATCGTGACCTCAATCTCGCTGGTATCGTGTGCCCCGTCCCAAGTGGTTGTCGCATTACAAACGCGATCAATTTGAAACAGCAACAGTAGGGCAAATAGGCAGGGCCAGGTACGCATCACAAAAGATCAAATGCAGCGGAAGGGTTCGTTGTCAACAGAAACGCCCACTGATTGTAATGTGTTACTGAATCCGACGCCCTACGACTGGTCGCGGCGAAACGTCGTCATTCGCTGGCCTCTGTGAGCCCGGTCCGGCAGCTTGAGGCGTTGTTTTATCCCAACCCGACGCGTGAGTTTTGAGGTTGTGCTTTTGACAGCCTGGCACAAGGGCACTTGCATCATTGTGTCGCCCTCCGGACCAGTAGCGGCATTTCCTTCCGCATCCGGCGACTTACGCCGCCGGCAGCTATTTTGTCGCCCGCTGGGCTTAAAAAAGCGCGACTTCAAAGCCTATAGTTTGGGGACACCGTAGTGGTCACTTTGTTCCTGCAAGACATATCCTTGTCGGGCCCAGTTGGACAGGGCAATGGGACTGTTCGAATCATCGAATTCCAACTGTGAAACTCGATCGCGGAAACTATCTCTCGTGACCGATCCTGAACCACCAAGATGCGATTCAAAATCCATCGGAGTGCGGCGCTGTACGATCTTGAATCCACTCTCAAGGTTCTCGTCCAGATGAATCAGATCACTCGAATTGGTTTGAACCGTTTGAAACCCTGGCTGGCAGGAAACCGCTAATCCGTGAGCATGAATCGTGCCGCGTTTGTAATTGGAATCACTGAAGATTGAAAACGCCGTGCCGGGAGCATTGAGTACCAGACAGCGACTGACATCAGCCCGCGAGATCCCGTCGGCTCCGTATTCGTTCTCCACAAACAGTGACTTGGCAGCCACGGATTCCGCCGCCTGACCTTTATCAAAGACACATTCACTGAGCCGGTGATCGGAACCGATTTTGATATGAAAGCCTTGATTGATCGCGGTCACGGCCCCCGATTTCACGTCCGCATTGATAGGTTTTTCTCCGGCCCAATGCATTGTCCGCCATACCGATCCGGGAGCACCATAGTCGACGTGCTCGGGTTGTCCGTCGCCACAATAGCCATCAATGGTATTACGCTCGTAGCAGTTCAGCCAAACCCGTCCTCCAGCGGTTCGCATCATTGTTGCGTTGTTGCTCGCGGACGTCAGGTACTCACCGATCGAATCAATCCGGCAGCCTTGGTTGGCAGAGGAAAGGTACTGATGGTGGCTGTAGATCGTTGCCGGGCTTTGGTCCAGATCCGGATAGCGAGAGGGATCGATGTGGCCATTCATGTCCCAGACGTTTTCGCTTAAAACGCATCGCAGCGATTCAAAGGAAACAAAAATACCTGACGCTCGCCCGTTGCGCCCATTCACATTTCGATACTTCGCCGTGCCATGAATTCGGTTCCTAGAAAAGACGACTTCGCTAGCTCGATCTGACGATTTGCCGGTGATGATGATGCCATCGGCGTGATGGCGGATATCACAGTGGGTGAACAGCACCCGACACAGTTCGTCGCCAATTCGAATCCCCACTCGATCCGGTGCCTTAACGCCCAGAAACCGTGGATTGCTGCCACCGTTTGCTTCCGGTGGTACACGTTGCATGTCGACGATATCCAAGTCCGAAACGACGATGTACGCGGATCGGTCGGTGTGATTCACGGTGACCACGCGAGGCTTGGCACCTTCGCCGTAGGCGCCGTAGTAGAGCGGTTTGTCCCAAGAAATTCCGCCGCCAATGAACTGATCCGAATTGGGGAAAATCAATTGCTCGCGGAATGTGCTGCCTCGTTTGAGCAACACTCGAGCAAAGGTACCGACCGCTCCACGCGTTTTGTCGGCTGATCTCGGAATCAATTCATGGACCGCTTTCAGTGTTTTCTTCGCCGTCGCTGGGCTCAATCCGTCGTTGGCATCATCTCCATCGTTGGCGACATACAGATCACGATGACGGGAGAGTCCGTAGCGATCGATCGCCCACTGTTCAGCGGATGCCAGTTCATCGCCGGTCAGAGGCCGATTCCACTGTGCAAAACACGCCAGATGGTCTCGCGTTGCATCACGGCCGTTGTATCCGGCCAATAGCGATACCCCTGCACTTGGACGCACTCGATCCAAACGAATGGACGCCAGTGGTTCGCCGTTCAACCGCCAGTGCATCTTGCGGTCGGCATCCACGGACTGCGTCAACAACACCACACTACCATCCGCGTAGACCCCTTCGATATACTCGTCTGGATGCTGAGAGATGGTGCGTCCCTTGGGGTCATACTCATTGACCGCGTTAAGCGGACGAAAGGCCTTGCCCATTTGCCGACAGACCCACATACGAGTGAATCCCGTTTCGGGCGATTGCTTACTTTTCAGCGTGAACACCCCTTCGTCACTAGAATTCCCACCGCCGCCGGCAAAGACCGCATTGCCATGAATCCCATACTCGCTCTCGCCAGCAAACCAGACCGGTCCACGCTCGACCGAATTGTCTTGCAGGTTTTCCGCGGGCGCGTCCAGTCCGGCAACTGCCGACCAACGACTCGGCCGCGATTGACCGCTCACCAGTGATGCTTCACTGTCGCCCTGGCAGTGGTTAGCATCTAAGAAGGAGACTAATGCATCAGCGCCAACCTCTGACCAGGGTTTGGCAACGACAGCCTCACTCTGCGATTGGACGTCAAAACTGTAGGTCCCGGAACCATTCAATAACGATCGATTGACGATTTCGTGCGTGCCTTTGGCGACGATTGAATTGCCGTTGCCGTCAGCCGCCAATGGGTTGGTCCAGCGCACATAGACCTTTTGTCCACGTTGAATACGGTGTTCGGGATCAATGTACCAATCCAACACCCAGCGAATGTTTTTCGGATCGGTGTCGTGCAAACGGCAATGAACCGGATGCAAATGCGCAGAGATCTCGGTCCTGCCGACGACGACTCGCAATTCTTGACCGGTCCACTGCGGCTGAGAGTAGTTCGCTGGCACTGAGCGAAAGCGAAAGACCAGCGAGAGCGCTAGCCCGTTGTGGATCACCGCACTCTCCTGATCCCATGTCGGTTCTTGCTCGGCCGGCAACAGTTCCAAGTTCAGATCAGACGGTTCAGCCGCGGATTGTCGTGGTGCTGTTTGCACTGCTGCGGTGATCTGCGTCGAGGCTTGCGCCGGGGTTGCAATCGCATCGCCGGACGGTTGCGATTTTCCGATCGCGCCATCGTCGGCAAACAGGAAACCAGACCGCAGTGACAGAAACGCCACGACGATCAACGACAGGGCGACCAACATCGCAACCAGTATCGACACGTTGCGGTACGAGAATTTCATGATGTGATTGGGATTGGATGAAGTAAAGGCCAGGCGGTCGTTCGCACCGTGCAACAATGCACCGAGCGAGCGACAGCCTGGCCTGGAGTGATTCGTTTCCTTGGATGGTAACCCGACGCGTGAGTTTTGAAGTTGCCCTTTCGCCTGAGTCATTGTTTTTTGGTAACCCGACGCGTCACTTCAACGGCGCTGGTGTGGAGGATTTATCCGACTCGGGTGAGGGTTTTCTGCGAAGAATCAGGCCGGTCGGATAAATCCTCCACACCAACTAGCGACCGGCTAATTAAATCAACAGCCCGGTCGGGTTACCATAAAAGCGCAACTTCAAAACGCGTGGGCGAGGGATCTAGCCGGTTGACGGGATCCCTCGCTGACGCTTCGGGTTACCAAAAAACCAATGCCTAACGCGAAAATGCAACTTCGAACGTTACAGCTGAGCCAGCGGCATTCCCCAGTCCGGTTTCTCGGTCCGCTGCCCGACGACCCAGCGATAAACCTCACGGACCTGCTGTGCTTTAGCCTGCCAGGAGAACTGTTCGCTGGCGCGGCGGATTGCCGGTTTCGTTCGTGACTCAATCAACTCTCTGTCCGCCACAACCCGCTCAAGTGTGTCGCGGAAACTGTCGACGATTGCGTCGCGGGATCCGATCTCTGCAAAAAAGCCAGTCTCTTCGGTGACCAATTCGGCTAGACCACCGTAGCGGACGACCAAGGGCACCAGTCCAACGGCCATCGCCTCGAGCGCAACGGCCCCTCCGAACTCGCGGATACTTGGGAATGCAAACAGATCCGATTCGATCAAGTGCTGTTGGACCTGTTGATGGGGGACACGACCCACAAATTCAACCTGTGATTGCACCTGCTCGCGCTCGGCAATCTCTTTTAGACGCGCCATTTCCGGTCCGTCGCCTACAATGGTCAACGTCGCTTTCCCATCTCGCATCAGTTGCGCCGCAGATTCGATCAACAGGTGTGCGCCTTTGTAAGGCACCAATCGTCCAACAAAAACAATTCTCAGCGGCCCCTCTGTATGGCGTTGGCGGCGGTGTGTGAACCGAGCCGGATCGATTCCATTTTCCGGAATGTAAATACACTTTTCGTGATACCGCGCGGGCATCTGCTTCCAGGTGTCTTGCGACCCGATGATGATCGCGCTGGAATTCTTGCGGGTCTGTTTAAATCCGGGCAACAGCTTGTATCCGTCACGAACATAGGACAACCATTCTCGCTCGCGCCGTCTGGCTGAATCAAATTCCCGTGGCCAGGGAACGCCACCGTTAAGCGGTCCCAAAATGAACGGCACGTTGGCTTGGCGACATTTCCGCGCCAGCAGGCTGGACGTGGTCGGCGACAGCGGGGTCAATCGATGCACGACATCGAACTCACCACCCCGAATCTGACCACCAAACTGTTTCCAGATCTTGGACTCGAAATACGGATAGGTGATCGATCGAATCGCGGCGACTGTGGTCCACCCCTTGTTTGCACCACCACGCACCGCGTTGGCCAATTTCCATGCGGGCACGGCAACTTTTTCGGTGTCGATCGCTACAAAATCCGCCGGCTCCTGCCGGCCGGTTGCCAAGATTGCTTCGCGGTTTCGCACTTGGGTGACGATCAATCCATCAACCTGCGGCAAATCCGCGATGGCTGTTGAATGCGACCAACCTTCCAGCGGCACGCTGATCATTTCCGGATTGCATGCTTCAGCAACCAGCAGAACTCGCAAGTTGGACTTCTCGGGTTGAACCATCCTGGACCGTTGTTGATTGGGATTGAGTGTTGCAGAGGACAGACTAGACATGTTCACTGTACCGTCACGTGGTCCTTCGATAGACGTTTGACCGGATCGGTCGCGCGATCATGCCGCGGATCAACCCGGCGTCCCGCATCGTCATGTGTCTGCCACCAACTGTCTTCGTTTCGACGATCAACAGTGGTTGTGGTTTGCGATTTTCCGTGAATCAAACATTTCCATTGGTAGTTCCGCAGGTAGCGGCGGAACTCCAGATCGCCGTATCGCGTTTTTCCACTCAACAGACTACGAACATAGCCCCACCACATCGCCATTCCGCCGATCACGTAGGGCTGGCGTGTCATCCGAAAAATTGAACTGGCGGTCATGTAGGTCAAACTGGTGCCCATGAACCATTGCCCAAATCCATGCCGCATTCTACCGGTCAAGATTCCCGATTGGCTTGATCCCATCGCACGCAAATGGATGAAACGCAATTCGGGGTCGTTGTACGACTCCGCAATCCATCCCAACATCCGACAGCGATGACAATCGATTCCATCCCACATGACCTCACGCACGAAGCCACCAATCTCGTCAAAACACTCGCGTCGATAGAATTTGATCATGCCCACCGACATTTCGTCTCCGCAGGCTTCCGAGATCAGTTCACCCGTAAACGAGTTTTCGAGATTGCTCGGACCCGGGTAGAACGGTTTGCCGCTACAGGTACCCAGTCGTGGGTTGTCACGCATCCGCTGGATCAGGTTCTCGAAATAGTCGTGCGGTATGTCCAAATCCAAGTCGAGTTTACAAACGTACTCGAACTGCTGCGGATCAATCGAATCATATCCAGCGTAAAACGCATCGATCACTCCGGGGCCAACTTTCCGGGCCCCACGATTGGTCCGCGTGATCACCTGGACAAAATCATAGCGTTGGGCGTATTCGGCAAGGATCTCTGGTGTCGAATCAGTCGACCCGTCATCAACGATCAAGACCAGTGCCGGCAGAACCGATTGATTGACCAACGCGTCCAGCGTGGTCCGCGCGTACGCCTCTTCGTCGCGGCAGGGGACAATGATGCAATATTCGCCGTTCATGGGACAAGCTTGTGACTGTGGTGTGATGTTTCGACGATGTGGTTTTGTAGATCGTCGACAATTTGTTCTGATGGTGCGCTCGGTGGCGGAGTCACCGAACCGGCTGGAAAATCGAAGAGATTCAGCAGACGACGAAGATTGACAGCCGTCGCAAATTCGGTGGCCACCCGCTGGCGACCGGCGCTGGCCAATGCCCTTGCGCGGTCCGGGGCAAATGCCAGATCTGTGATCGCGTCGGCTAATGCTGCGGTGTCTTTGCCTGGAACCAAACGTCCGTTTTCACCATCCTGGATCAATTCGCGAATCGTTTCGATGTCTCCGGAAATGGTTGGTATCCCAGCGGCCATCGCTTCCATTAGCACCACGGGAATGCCATCCTTGTCGCCCGAAGCATCTTGCTGGCACGCCAACACAAACAGATCGCTACTGGCAACCAAGTCCTTGACCTCTGCATGGTCCAATGACCCAGTGAACTCGACCGGCGGCAGTGCACCGGATGCCTGTGATTGGCGTCGCAACACGTCTGACATCGGGCCATCACCGGCTATCGTCAATCTAAACTTGCCTGGAAAACGGACGGCTAAATCCGAGTAAGCATCGACGAGTGTGGCAAAACCCTTCTTTTCCACCAAGCGTCCGACGGAAACGATCCGGATGGACGACTCCGAGAACAACTCGCGCGTAGAAGCTGTCGGCAAATCGACGCCACAACGAATGATTTCAAAGTTGCTTCGCGGATTATCCAGTTGCTGTTGGTAGAACTCGCGATGCCAACGACTGATACAGGCAACGCCACTCGCCCGCTCGAGTTTGCGACGCAGCAAATGGCGGCGTTGAAACAAATCATTGGCATGTCCCGTGAAGGACCAGGGTTTGCCGAGTTGCAGTGAACTGTACATCGCAATCGACGCTGGGGCATGCGCAAAGTGCGCGTGCACGTGATCGATGGACTCGCTGCGCAAACGACCGACAAGTCCGATCGATGCGATCGCCTGCACGAGCGATTTCAATCGCTGCAGCAATGCGGTCGGTTCTCCCGGAAACAGCGCGTCCTTGCCGGCGGTGAGAAGGGTCTTTGCGGTCGCAATCGGATGTCTCACCAACTCACCCGCAGCGGCCCACAATGTCGCCGCTGTTGCTGGTCCATAGACCGTGATGTCGGCTGCTCTGACACCACTGGCTGGCTGATCCACGGGGCGTAGCGTGGCAACCAACACATGGATCCCTAAGCGGCGCAAGTGTTCGACTTCGCGCCAAACAAAGGTCTCGCTGACCGATGGATAGGCCGCGACGACATACAACACGGTGTGTTGAGCAATAGGATTTTGATCGGTCACGATTTAGCTAGCGGGGCTACTTTTGTACTCAATCAACGTATTGGACCGCCCCAACAGACGATTGGACAAAAATCGAATGCCACCGGCTAACTCCGCAGGCTTGCAGACCAATTGCAGTAGGGAACGACGAAACGCGAAACCCCAGCGATCTCCGTGCTGTTGGAACTTAATAGAATGCCGCGCCACTTGAATCGGAAAGATGCCCCACGCCAGTAGTCCCCAGGGCCAAAACAACACCGACAGAAACGCCGCAGCAATCCAAACCACACCACCCCACAACACGATCCCGCGAACTTGTCGTCGCATGAATTTTTCCGGCGTCGCACCGTATCGCCACGCACCTTCAAACGCTGCATGCCCGTACCGCTTGGCACGACTCCACCATTGGGCAAACGATTGTAGATCCGCGTCATGCAACGTCATTTCACAATCAATCCGTTCGATTTGCCAGTCACGCTGGCGGAGCCGGTAACACAACTCGGGCTCTTCACCGGCAATGATGCTCTCATTGAATCCGCCGCAGGCCTCTAGAGGAACCCGACGGAAAAGCGCATCGCCGCCACAGGAACGAGCAATTCCAATGGGAGAATTCCACTCACGATCGATCAACGCGTTATAGATCGAATCCTCCGGCGCCGATTCGCGACGCCTTCCACAGACCGCTGCCAGTTTTTGGTTGGACTCCATCGCACAGCAGGCGGCATCCAACCAGCCCGGCTGAAGACGACAATCACCATCCAAAAACTGCACAAATTCCAATTCGGGGTGCAGCTGCGTCAACCGCGCAAACCCAGCGTTGCGGGCCCTGGCGGCGGTGAATGGGATCGACAAATCCAGTTTCACGACATCAACACCCAACTGCTCCGCCAGCTCCACGCTGCCGTCAGTCGATCCCGAGTCGACGTAAACAATCCGATCGGATTCGACTTCATCCAACAACGAATTCAGGCAACGACGTAATCGGTCGCCTTCGTTTCTCGCGATTGCAACAATCCCTAAATTCATTGGATGATGTACTTCATTCGCCATCGTGACCGATCGACTTAATTGACGCCAACAACGTTGCAGCGACTTGTTTGCAGTCGTACGTATCAACCGCCTTTTGCCTGGCCGCCATCGCCACGCTTGAATACAACGGGGAATCCATCTCCAACCGCTGCACCGCATCAGCGATCTGACTCGCATCCGCTTGGTCCACCAAAACTCCGTCGACCCAGTCATTGATCATTTGTGGTGTTCCGCCAATCCGCGAAACGATCGCCGGCAATCCACACGCCATTGCTTCGAGGACTGAAACCGGCGTGGCTTCGCCCAGCCCGACACTTGGCAATAGAAAAATATCAGCGGATTGCAACTGTCCGATTACCGCAGCCTGGTCTGCCACTCCCGCCAAGGTGATCGAATCCTGTAGTCCGAGTTCTGCGATTTGTGTTTGAATGGACTCGCGGTAAGGTCCCTGTCCGACAATCGTGTAATGACAGGCAACACCACGATCGGTCAACTCTCGCACCGCCTGAATCGCGTATTGATGTCCTTTGTTCTTGTTCAATCGAGCAACGGTGACCAAGCGGATGGGCTGCTGAGGATCTCTATCAGAGACAATGGGAATGAACGTTTCCGTGTCAACGCCCAACGAGGACTGAATCACTCGCGCCGGATCAACACCTAATTCCGCGATCACCTGCTGACGATTGTTTTCCGCCGCAGCAACGATCAAGCTCGCCTGACGGACCTTTTGTTTGTGATCACCACCGTAAACTTCTAGGTCTCCCCCCAGACGCAAACTGAAGGGACAACCGCCTAACAATTTTGCCATCGAGACCAAGTGGGCCGCGTTTGCCATCGAGTGAACTAACAAATGCTGAATCCTGTTGCGTTGGCAATAGCGTGCCAACGAAGCACTGCCCAACATCACTGCCAGCAATTTAAGTTTCCCGGAAATCGTTTCGCTGTGAAGCGACAGAATGTAGCCCCAGCAGCGCAGGGACTTGATAGGTCGCGCCAACATCCAAATCAATGACGCAGCCACGTTCGGCGGCCAAGCATTGAAAACATTGTCGATGTCGGCGCCAAAGGTATCTCGAAACGTTTCGGGGTTCGAATTCGCGCGCGTCGAAACCAGGAACACCTTGTTTCCAAGTTGCCGCATTGCGACAGCAACCCGCCACATTGCAACAGAGGTCTGGTTGGGGAATTCGGTCAGTAAGATTCCGATGCGCATCAATTACTTCAGGTGCTTGATCGCGATTTGCCGCGTCTGCCGCTTTGCAGATCGCTCTAATGAACGCAGTCCCAGTTTGCGAGCCGCCAGTTCCTGCGCCCAAAGCCGCATTCCAAATCGGTGGATGCGAAACTGATGTTTACCAATCGTGTTTTGCAGCTTCAACTGCGCCGTTGTCAGTGGCCCAATTGGTTTGGGCGGAACGTCGCTGTCGGCGTATCCGCGTTCTTTCAATCGGTCGCCGATCCGCGTTTCCAATTGCTGCAGCTCGCGTCGAGATAGCTTGCGACGCCACTGTTCCAACAGCGACCGATCTGGCAACGAATAGGTCGTCGTTTCTGGATAGGTCAGCATCGCTGGATCAAAATCGGTGCCAACCAACTGGCAAATGCGATCCAGCTGATGCTCGGTATCGGTCACCAAGTCTTCGTTCCGCACTTCGATCCAACGGTCAGCAGGGATCGTACCTTTCAGTTTCGCCCACGTGTCCTCGGCTTCTTCCCAGTAGCGTGCGCCTGCCCAAACGTTTCCGGCCCATCCCATCGCCATGCAAGACCGAGCAACGTCACGTCCGTCGCGATAAAGGTAGACATACTTTGCATTCGGCCACAAACGCTGTAGCCGATCAAAGTGACGGTGAACCGAAGCTCCCGCGGCGACCAACTGTTTGCCGCAGCGACCAGTCATCTCGGTAAACATTCCCTTTGCAATCGTCTGGTAGTCGGAATTTGGATCGGCCGACAATCGATTCGATTGAAACCGTCGCTCGTCCGCCAACCACTCCGCATAGCGTTGTCCCGTCGGCCACTGATCGGGTTCATTCAGCAGGTCGATGGAATATTCGAACTCGCCGAAACAACAGATTTGGGGGTGGTGGTCCAGCATCAACCTCAGCAATGTCGTACCGGAACGCACTGACCCAACCACAAAAAAAGGCTGTGGTGAACTCATTCGGATACCTCGCTCGTCATCGAGCAACGCGATGTTTCCGCTGGCGGAACAGTGGACAAATCCCAGTCCACTGTTTGTTTGAACGTGGCACAGGACAACGTCTCGGGCAAATCCAATAATCGTGACAGTCGTTCCAGGTCTGTATCAAACACCTTCGTCAACGAAGTGATCGATTCCTCCGACAACGTAGGCTGTTTCTGCATTTGCCAGAACGATTTCACCCTGTTGCGAACGGATTTTGGGACACAGACGCGGCGCAGAGTACTGATCCCTGGTGCATAGGCAATTCGATCCCGCCAAACACTTGTCCGCATCCGTTGGGCTCCGATGTTTTGTGCCCCGAGTTCAGGTTGCCAGATCGGCACTTGGTCAGAACCAAGAAACCGGCCAATGCGTTCCAGTTCCGATTGGGGATGTTTGCGTAAACGATCAAAAAAAACCGGCAAGAGATTTTGACGCGGGAATGCATTCAAGTAGGGCTGCAGTTGCATCGCATAGCGACTGTACTCGACCAAAATTGGTAGCGTTTCAATTGCTCGATCGATCGGATCCGTCACAAGTCCCATCGACCATTCGTGTACGTACTGCGAAACCAGTCGATCAATCGGATGACGCATCACATAAATCAATTTCACATCCGCAACCGCATCCACCATCCGCTGGACCGTGTCAGGGTACGTCGGCAGTTTGCTGTAGTGAGTGGATGATTCACCGCACAGGTCACCAGGTGCGGGATCCTCCCAGATCGATGCATACCACTGCGGACCGCGCTGATAGACCGCATCATCACTAAAGTAAAACGGTTCCTTGGGATTCGACATGCAGAACCCCTGCTGCGCCGCCAACTGTTCATGCAGAGTGCTGGTCATGCACTTCATGCCGCCGATGATGATAAAGTCCGGCGTTCGATTCATCGGTTTGGTCCCGAGAGTGGACGGAAGAAATTGGTCCAAATGTCACGCCATTCATGTTGGCAATGTCTCGGTGGCCGTCCAGTGATCAGATGTCGCGTCCCTGAAATGACAAACCCAAACGACCAGAACAGATTCGCCAACAGCAATCCCAGACCCCCAAAGTGTTTTGCGTAGTAGCGACTGCGTGCGGCAAAGTAATAGCGTGGACGGCGTTTCCGTTTCGCTTTCAGCTGTTTCACCGCTGACGATCCGCCCCGCAAGTGAACGACCCTGGCCTGGGGGCAATGCAACAGTACAATTCCGTTTTGATTTGCAGTTTGGCAAAAATCAATGTCGTCGTAATACATGAAGTAGCCGTCGTCCATTAATCCAACGGTCTCAAACACTTCGCGACGAATCAGTACACAGGCAAAACTGGTCCAATCCGGTGAGCAACGATCGTGTCCGCCGTCAGCGTTTGTCTGCCAAGCCACATCTGCCCAATTGAACAGCCGTGTGACAAAGCCCGTCGCCGCACACCTGACCAATTCGGTCGCAGGCCGAAAGAACCGGAAACAACTGACTTGCGCAGTTCCATCGAGCCACTCCAAACGTGGCGAAAACATACCGACATCTGGATTGCGATCCATCTCTGCTTGCAAACGATCCAGTGCACCGGGACGAACAATGGTGTCACTGTTAAGCAGCAGATAGGCGTCTGCGTGCACCGCTCGGACACCGACGTTGTTGCCAGCAGAAAATCCATCGTTGGTTGGGGATTGGACCAGTCGGCACCAATCATTCCACTCGTTTTGCTCGATCGCCGTTTGAATCTGCTGGCCCGATCCGTCTTCCGAGCGATTGTCAACGACAACCACTTGTACGTCATTCAAATCCTGACCACTGGCGATCGACGTCAGCGCATCAATGGTCAACGCGGGCGTTCGATAGTTCAAAATCACAATCGCTAGCCGAGTCTGAGAAGCGACCGAATCATCGGCTGCAACGTCAACTTGGTCAGCGACGGTAGGTAGAGATTGATTTGTCATTACAGTTTGGTCTCAGACCGCGGCTGCCAACAGGACTGACTCGAACCGAGTCGCAGCGTCTTGCCAGCTGTAGCCACTCGCAGTTTGATATGCGACGGACGAAAGTTTTTTCCAGGCGGCATCGTCCATCGTGCTCATCCGCACAATGGCATCCGCCGTTGCATCAATGTCCGCAACGGGTACCAGAATGCCACCGCCTTGGCTGATCAAATCGCGACCGGCTCCCGCCGTCGTTCCGATCACTGGCGTGTGACACGCCATCGCCTCCAAGATCGGCAACCCAAATCCTTCCAACCGGCTAGGGAAAATCCAGCCACGACAGGAACCGTACACTTCCGGCAATTCCGACTCGGGAACTCTTCCCAAGACTTGCACATTGTCAAACAGTTCTCGTTCAGCACGAGACGGCTGTTGTCCAAACGTCAGCAGTTCAATCGACGTTTGCTCAGCAGCTTTGGCAAGCGCAAGAAACGCGTCTTTACAACCTTTGCTGGGCGCACTTCGGTAGACCATTCCAAACCGATTAGGAATCCGCTGGACATCCCCCATCACAAAATGATCCAAGTCGACAGCGTTTCGGACGATCGAGATCTGGGATGAATCACAGCGACGCCGCGTTTCTTCGGCCAACCAGTCACACAGCGTGATGATATGCGGACAGATGGAAAGAGTCGGTTGAATTTGCTCCCAGGTTTGACCGGGGATGCCATAGTCCTGCAGAAAATAGACGCGTGCCCCTTTTTGTGGCGGCATGGTGGCCGCCCAGTGTGCGGTGGTCCAAAACGTAGGAATCAAAACATCGGCATCGGGAACGTCTGCGGCAGTCAAATCCCCCTGATGATCGACCACTCGAAAGGGGACATCGTAATTGCAGTAATGCGAATTCATCCCAGACTTGCGACCTGGAATCCCACGCCCGCGAACAACTGATTTGATCTTCGCAATTGCCGAATAGGTTCGCGGCTGAGAACATACGATTTCAACATCATGCCCCATGCGAATCAACTCGCGCGTGTAGATCGCAACGACGCGTTCGCCACCAGACATATTCGGTGGAGGAGAAAGAAACGTGATCCGCATTTCGAAATTTTTGTCGTGCTAAAGCGATCTGATTAGTTGGACGTCGCAGCTGTTGACTGCAGATACTTGCGTTGCAATTCCTTGGCCAGTCCACGCCAATTTCGACGCGCCAGCTCCCACCGCACTCCACTCGCCCATACCAAGTGCGACTTTGTAGCCGTCAGCAAAATGGAATCGTCTAGCTTGCCGGTCTGCCGGAACGTTTCGGTCAGTGCATTCATCACCGAACGACTCGATCGCTTGGCCAACGACGCATAGAAGTGCAAGATTTTTGTGTCAACACGAAAGTTGTCTTGGTTGATTGCCAAACTGTTGAACGTCGGATCGAGCAAGCACACTGGATCGTTCATATCAGCCAGACACAAATTAAATGTGTATTGGTCCCGATGCTCACCGGTTGCCTGATACTGGGCCATCCAATCATGATGCCAACGATTCCCAATTTCCGTTGCCATGGAATTTGACGACCAATAGATCACGCCACTGTTGTAATAGTGGCGTGGCATCTGATCGAACGACGTCCGGTCAATGGCGGACAACGCATCTTCCGGACGGATCAGGTCACCCGATTTATGATTGCGATCATGAACAGCGGCAATGGCTTGCCCTTGATCCAGTCGCACCTCACCGAGTGGTCGTAGCATCAACGTGTCACTGTCGAGCGTCCAAAACGGTGGCTCGACCAGCCCCACCACACCTGTCTTTAAGAAGCGACTGGTCGCGACTGCTGTCGGCAAATCAGTCGATTCAATCTGCACCGTGGCACCGGTGGATTGCAGGCGTTGGATCGATTTCGGTGCCATTTCCGCAGTCTTGGCATCGGTTAATACGACACACCGGGCTGTTGGATCGATCTTCCGGACCGAAAGCCAAGCCACGGCCGTTTGATCGACGTACCAACCGTCGTCCCAGTCGCTTGAAATATAGACGTATTTTGCCATGACTATTTCAGTTGTCGCCGGCTTTTGAATGAAATCCCGCCCCACCAACTGAGGGCGTGAGCGCTACGAATACCGTAGATTTTCGCCAGCACGCGTGAGACATTTTTCAGATACCAACGGCTGGCCCTTGCCACACGACCAGACTCGGTCCAGTGGATCAGACGTTGCGCCGGCCAACGTGTCAGGGCGTGCAGGTACAAGAGCGAGACAGGGGCTGACCCATAGCGGCGTGCCACACGAATGTGCTCAAACACCGCCTCTCGGCCTCGCGTCTCGGTTTTCGATTCCGGCCAGTGTGGATAAACGCTCAGCACCTCGTGGATGACTTTCCAGTGCTTCGACTGGCCAGCCAAATAACACCACAGTTCACGATCCATACAGTAGTACAGGGATCGATCAACGGCTGGCGATCTGGAAATCAGGCTGCGTCGGTAAAAACAACTTGGTTGCGCAATTTGGTTGTCATAAGGCAACCGGTCGAACGTTTCATCGGTGTGCTGATGAAGCTTTGGTTCGCTATGACCATCGTCATAAATCAAGATCTTTTTGCAATCACCTAACAGTACATCTACCGTTGGATCACGCATCGCAATCCCAACGTGCCATGCGGCGTTGGGTGTCAACGAATCGTCGCTGCAAAGCCAATTGATGACATCTCCGCTGCACCTTGCAAACCCTTTGTTGATCGCATCGGACTGGCCTTCGTCAGACTCACTAACCCAATAGTCGATCCAGGAACCATATTTTTGCAGGATTTCAACCGTTTGATCGGTGCTGCCACCGTCGATGACGATGAATTGCAGTTTCGGATATCCTTGTAGCAAAACACTTCGAATGGTTTCTTCGATGTAACGGCCTTGGTTAAACGAAGGAGTCACGATGGAAATCGATGGCAGTTCGTCGAGTGCCGAAGTTGGCGGATGCGGAACATCGGAATCCAACGTCCACGGCCAACCTGTTTTGCCTTCCGGGGGCTCGGGCAATTGGTGAAAGATTTCTTCGAGTGGTTTCATGGTGTCATGCATTGCATTGAGCTACCGGCAACAATGTTAGAATTTGGGTGCGAACAAATTCATCCAATCTTGTGCCGAACTCTCTGACCACTTCATCAATCCTGGTTCGGTCCCAATCATCACCGGTCAGTTGCCGCTGGATCACAGCCTCGGTTTCTGAATTGAAATGGGCAATCTGATGGCATCGATCCATTACATCGAACCGGCGACACAAATCCGCCAGTTTCGATTCACTACCATTTCGCTGCGGCCGATAATCCAATGCAATGATGGGCGTCCCAGCTTGAAGCGAGAATAATGCTCCGTGAAATCGATCCGTGATCACGACGTCAGCGATCGCAGGTGCAGCGGCCCAGGTCAGCGGGTCAATGAATTGCTTCGACAGATCGACATCCAAATCCGCCTGAGCATGCGTCAGTCCCACAGTTTGCATCCCCCGATCACGGCACATCCGGACGGTTTGGGCAAGTGCGTCAGATTCGCTGTGAGAGATCACCAACGCAATCGGCCTCTCCGAATTCGGCGCATGACGCGCAATTTCGGCCCTCAGATCAGCCGCTTTCCTCTTGCGGTCGAACTGTAACGCAAACGTTGGGTCGGGCAACCATTGAATTTTGGTGCTGTCTCCAACAATCTGGCGGACAAAGTCTTGGCTGCGAGAATCGCGTACCGACAATACACTCAAGTTCTTGAGGGCATGCCGCATTTGAGAGCGGTGTCGTCGTGGTACCAACTGCAGTTGGTTTCGTTCACTGATACTCGATGCCAGAGAAACACAGGGGCAGCCGACCTTTCGAGCATCGGCCCAATACACATTCGGAAATGGCGGCGCCATCACGTTGGTCTGCACCAACCGCGGAATCCGCCACTTGCGACCCCGACAATAATCCAGCCGCCAAAGTTCATCACTTCCTAAAACGAGCAGATCAAACTGGCCTTTGAGCTTGCGGAACACAAGATCAGGGTCACTGTCGTACAGTGTCTGTTCGCTGAGGACGAGTTTTTCGTCAAAGAAGGCTCGCATAGCCCGTTGACGGTCATCGGTGGCCGCTGGGAACACGCGGGGTTCTTTGGACGCACAACGCCAATCCACCAACTGCACCGTTGCACTGGGACAATGTCGAGCCAACAGTTGCTGGGTCGAATAGGCCTGCAATAGCGTCCCTTCGTTGTAACCGTAATGGTACGTTACGACACCGATTTTAGTCATTTAGATTCGTTTAACATTGCGTAACTGAGTACCGTCTCTCCACGCTCACCAATGCGTCGCGCTGGCGCACCAACGGCCACTGAATAAGGTGGAATATCGCGTGTAACAACCGATCGAGCGCCAATCACCGAACCCTTTCCAATCGAAACGCCAGCGGCAATTGAAACGCCACCACCAATCCAAACATCATCTTCAATTCGAATGTCACGACGGTCCAATCCCTGTTTGCGGATCGGCATATCTCGTTGGGCAAAAACATGGTTGGCGGCAATGATCATGACCTGTGCAGCAATGCGAACGTCATTTCCAATTTCGATCTGACCGTTTGGATCTGTTTTGGATCCATAGCCGACAACGATTGAGTTCATTTGGATCGAGCAATCGTCGCCAATCGTCACGCTGCCCTGAATCGCGGCACCGGGTGCAATCTGACAACGTTCTCCAAGCACAATCCGACCCTGACGAGGATGAAAACGTGATTGCGGATGTATTTTGCAACTTTTGGGAACTTCAACTCGCGGATAGCGCACCGCCATTTTGCGTCCAAACCACAATGCCAGTCGCTGCCGCAAACTTCCATCTTCCGGCATGATGTTGCCACCATCGATGTAGTTCCACATGACTTCAGGTAGCGTTCTGCAGTGAGTTTGTGACTACCAAATTTCCAACTCCAAATGAATTGACTTGCGACGAATCCAATGGGACGCGATCGCGAGTGATATCAAAGCTCTGATTTGCCACGGTTTGGCCGAGCCGTAGTTCAAGATGCAGTTGGTCGTCGATTCGGAAAATGCTGCATCTGAAAAGCGCCGACCGCGCATTCTTTTGATCAGCCGATCATCACAGATTTTGAACACTGTGCCCGCACTCGCGTGCCGTCGATAACATTTGTCTTTCGCAGCATCCAGTGACGACCTGCGAATGGCTTGCAACTCCGATGACGGCATCGACTGGTATCGAAATTCAGCCGACAGGATCGTCCAATCACGGCGCCGGTGAAACAGCGAATGACGATGCCCAAATTCACACTGCTGTTTGTCCAATGTGAAAGTATTCCGCCCGTCAAACACCTCGACCGAATGCAGGTGGTCGGAGATCGTGGTCTTAAGCGTGCTGCGGCCCGCATTCATAAACAGTGCGCCACCAACGGTTGCCGGAATCGTCAACAGTTCAACAGGGGCTCGCAAACCACAGCGTGTACTGTCGGTGATCATTTTGCGGATGTCCGCGCCCGCATTAGCACGCACCACTCCCGATGTCTGATCGATTTCGATCGATTGAAGCGCTTGCCCGATCAAGATCACCGGCTTACGAATTCGACGGCTGGCAACGAAGATATTGGACCCATTGCCCAGTAAGTGATAGCCCTTGCGTTGGTGCTCGCCGACCAACTCCTTCAGTTCATCCAGGTTGGATGGGATGAACAGATTGTCGGCCGTGCCACCGACCTTCAACGTCGTATAATCTTTCAGCTGTTGGGATTTGAGATGTTGCATAAAAGTTAACGAATCCCCCCAAATCAATGAACAACCGATTCAAAGTGGTAGGGAGTGCCGCCGTAGATTCCTGATTCAAGCTTGAATCCAAGCACCCCTACCCAGCGAGCATGCAATTCAGAAAACTGCTCGCCATACATTGCGATGGTCACCGAATAGTTTCCGTCCTTCAATCGAATTCCTTCGGTTTCAAAGTTCAAAATCCGCTCGCCCACCACACGATAGTCAACCTTCATAGCGGACTGAGCGACTTGCCGAACGCCAACTTCATGAATACCGATCACGATGTTATTGATCGCAATCTCTTCCGCCGCGTCAATCTTGATCTGCAATTTCAACGGCTGATTGAATTGGTTTGGGACCTGGGAATCGATTAGATCCACTCGCCGCACGCTATCAGAATAGACGAGGGTTTGTTCAATTTTCTTCTCCTCGCTGAGGGATGTTCCGTACCGATCCAAGTAGTCGTCGGTCGGTCCCAGGCCCTCGGTCTGGCCTCTTCGCAACCACAACACGCGATTGCACAGGCGGCGAATATGCAACGCATTGTGAGAAACGAGTATCACCGCGGCGTCATCCATCAACTCGCTAATCGCCAACTCACATTTGGCACGGAACGCTGCATCACCAACGGCCAACACCTCGTCCAGAATTAGGATGTCGGGTTTAACAGTGGTTGCAATCGCGAATCCAAGACGCACCTGCATCCCGCTGCTGTAGCTTTGTACGGGAGCATCGATAAATTCGCCGATCTCTGCAAAATCGATGATCTCCTCCATCTTGTCTTCGATTTCATCCTTCTTCAGACCCAACACCGAAGCGTTGACATGGATGTTTTCGCGCCCGCTGAGAATCGGATTGAAACCGGCCCCCAAAGCGATCAGGGCGCCAACGCGACCGGTCATCTCGATGCGGCCACTATCGGGCTTGATCAACCCGTTTAACATCTTTAGCAACGTCGTTTTACCGGCGCCATTGTGGCCGATCAGTCCCAAACATTCGCCACGTCGGAGTTCGAATGAAACGTCGTTGACCGCCCAGAATTCGTCCGCACGCAAATCGCTGTCTTCGGCAACAAATGAATGGTCGGCGCGGTCGGTTCGCCGGCTAAATGGGTTGAGTTCATGCGCAATGTCCTGCATTCCATACCACAGACTTTTTTTCAAACTGCGGCAGAACTTCTTTTTCACATTGCTGACAACCACCAGCGGATCTTCCTGCGGCGGGTCAATCGGCATGATTGAAGTGCGTTCCGTTGTAGGGGCAATGGTCATTGGCATCGTTGGCAACTTCTTGAAAAACAAGGTCTCAAACTAGCAAGGCGAAACGCCGTCGACAGGTGGTCAATTTCGTTCTGCATTGGGATCAAACCAATGTGTCGTACAGGGCGAGATAGTCAGACAGCATCTCCGAATAGTCGCGTGCAGATCGACAAATTTCATCAGGACGCTGACGAACACGCGCCAGATCACCGGTCGAAAGAAGCGTTTCGAGGCGCGTGCAGAATTCAGCAAAATCCCCACATGGCGCGAGCCATCCGTTGACACCTTCACGGATCAATTCACTCGTTCCACTTCCGTCAAATGCCAACACGGGTAATCCGCATGCCTGGGATTCCAGCACCACATTCGGGCAGTTGTCCTGCAGTGACGGAAACAATAACACGTCTGCTGCTGAATACCACATTGGAAGTTGATCTTGGGGAATCGAAGCGGTGACTGTCGAATCGGTAAACGTCGGCTTGGCGATCGTGGATCGACCGACCAACAGCAGGTAAATCGAATCACCTAGACGATGTTCAATTTCCTTCAGCAATCGATTCACGCCACCCCGATCGGATTTCCCCAATCCACACAGCATCGCAATCGGTTTCGTCGTTTCAATCCCCAGTTTCTGTCGCATCTGCATTCGATCCAGCGGGCGGTAGACACTTTTGTCCACGCCGTTGGAAATGGTGACTTGCTTGAATCGCCGCAGGACACTTTCCGACACCAGTTCTCGCATCCATTGACTTTGCGTGACAACGGTCATCTGGTCGTCGGGTATCTGCGCTAACGCCTCGTGTTTGATGCGAAGCGATTCAGCCGCTTTGCCGGACCCAGGATCTAACAATTGGGGGCACTGACTACATCCCGTGGCGAACCGCCGACAGTCAACTGAATAATGGCAGACACCGGTGAAAGGATTCATATCCGCCAATCGCCAAACAAGCGGCCAACGAACTTGTTTGAAGAACGACTGCCAATCCAACAAGTCCGCGACCCAATTCAATTGGACCAGATCCACATCGGGATCGATGTATTCGCTCAAATTGGTGTAAGGCGACTTTGGTAACGAACAGAATTCAAAGGAGGTCGTTTGGGTGACGTTAAACGTCTTCGTGGGGTCTGGTTTCCGCCGACACCCAGGGATTCGCGAGATCACGCGGCGGATCAGTGATTTTCGTTGCGGGTGGACACGCTGGACCGTGGTGTCCTCGCAAGGACCTTTGGCTACCAGCATCGTTGACTTCCATCCGTGCTGTTGGATACCACGGTGCAGTCGGTAGGTCGCCAATGCAGCGCCACCGCCACCATCGCGAGTCGACAGATGACAAATCGATTTCATGGTTTCTGACGCGTGGACCAGCTGACTAACCACCCATCCGTTCGATCAGGTGCGGCATGATCAAGCGGAACGCAATTAACCCGATCAATGAAACGACAATCGACAGCAAAGTGACAACGATCGCCTCGAACAGTTGGTCCAGCGGTTGACCGGTTAGACAACCGCGGGCGGTTGTGATCAGCGGCGAGATCGGGTTCCAGGTCGCCAACACACCCGCCAGTCCGCTCGAACGTGCCGGATAGACCACCGGCGTCAGTAGCATCCAAAATTGTGCGACGATGGGAATCGCTTTGACCACGTCCCCGTACAGACCGCCCACCGGAACCAATGCCAGACCGATACAGAATCCTGCCATCAGCAATCCCAACATCGGCAATGGAAACAACAACAACGTCGCAGTGGGGACCACCTTCCACACCGCCATCACCAGGAACAGCAAAACCAATCGGATTAGAAAGTTGAAGCCGACCATGTACATGCCGGCCATCAAAATGGCTTCACGTGGAAAATTGATCTTGGCCAACATTGGCTTGGCCTTGGTCACTGCTGCCAGGGGACTTTGCATCGATTCGACAAAGGTTTGCCACAACAGCGTTCCCATCATCGCGAAGGCGGCGTATGGAATCCCCGTTCCTTCGATTTTCGTAATCCCTTGACTTTGCAAAAAGATAAACGTCAGCGAGGCGACCAACGGGGGCAGAAACGCCCACAGATAGCCAAAATAGGTTTGCCGGTACTGGGCTTTCAAATCACGCATGAACAGACGCCATGCCAATTCACGACCGGTCACCACATCGGCCATCAAATCACCCAGCAAAATCGATGGATGCTGAAGCGCGGGTTCAGGTGAATAGATTCGTTTAAGAGTGCTCACGTTTGATTGTTCGGGTACGCGTGGTGAATCGAAGCTTGTGGGCTGGGTGCCTGAGAGGAATGTGTGCTGGCGACCAACTGCCGACGCCGTTTGGTTGAATACAATGCGGCCGATGTGACCGCACCGGTGGCGGTAACAAACACCGGGATCACCATTGCGTTGGGCAATGAATCAATCGTGTTGATGATGCAGACGGTCGCCAACCCCACCGCGACCGCCAACTCCGGTTGCTTGCGCCAATACTTGGGAGACGACCGACGAATCATCCGATACGGCCCCCATAACAGGGCGGTATACAGACTGATCAGCCCGACCCAACCGTTGATTCCAAACGTGATGATCCACAAACCGTCCGTGACCGTTTGGTTGTTCCCCGCTTCGTCGCGAACACGGTTGCGCCCCCAGCCGGCCCAGCCAAAAATCGGTTGCTTCCAAGCGTGTTCGATCAACAGGTCTTCATTGTCCAGCCGAAACTCCAACGACGACGCTTTTTCGGCGCTGAGATTGTTTTCGACAAACGAGACCAACGCACGACCGGAAAACAAACCGGTTGTTCGAGCAACGAAATAGCTCGGCACCATCAACACCATTAGCAGCAGCGGCCAGGGCTTTCGCGAAACCGACATGATCAGCAACGTTCCCAGCGCTGCAAAAGCCAACAGCCATGCGCCAAACGACTTGCTTAGCATCAGTGTGAATCCCAATGCCAACAAAACCGGCCACGTCGGGTAGCCACGCCAGCGACGGATGCGCCCGCAGTACCAACCGGCAAACGCCAGCACAAAGCAACTGGCCATCCACAGCGCAACTTGTAAACCATGTTGCATGAACACGGTCGGACGCCAGCCCCCGAATCGCTTGGCTTGGCCAAAACTGTGTTGATGGAACCCGTAGATGTTGTGGTGAAGATGGGGGCTCATCCGGATCTCCCACAAACACAACGGCACATACAAGATGCCGCAAATCAAAATTGCGATTGCCAAAGACACCAAGTCCTGCGGCGTTCGATAAACCGCCCGTCCGATCAAGTAGGGCAATCCCCAACTGATCGATTGATTCACGACCGTCGCAAGTCCGTCATAGGGCCCCAGACCGTTTGTCAAACTGCTGAAAAACGGACACAGACACCAAACCGAAATCGGCAGGTCCATCCAGCTAAATCGTAGCCGAAACAACATCTGCGGATGAAACGCGATCAACCCCAGCAGCGCGCCAACGGACGTGGCAAATGTTTTGGAATAGTCCGGCAGGCCCGGCAACTCGTAGGTCGCCATCGGCAGAAAACACCAACCGGCGGCAAACGCGATTCCCGTCGCCAGTCGCGGACGCAACAACAGAAACATCAGCAGCACGATTGGAATCCAACCGAACAGTGCGACCGGGATCAACGCAGGCACTACACGCTACCTCGTTGCTGGACTGGATCTTGTTGCGGGCCGCCAACTTGCTGTTGGGACGGCGACGATTCCCGTTTCAGATCCCGCCACTGGCCCCAGCAAATCCAGGGAAAGTAAATCGCATCGGTCGCATAGCGGGCTACCAAACGACGCGGGTTGGACGCCAATCGATGCAACCACTCCAGTTTCGATCGCTGCATCCAGCGTGGCGCGCGAACTTGTTCGCCGGCCAAGAAATCAATCGTCGCGCCCAACCCCAATGCCACGGGCACCTTCAGTTCAGACCGGTGCGCGGCCATCCAAAGTTCTTGTTTGGGAAACCCAAGGCCGACAATTAAAAGATCCGCCTGGGCATCGTTGATTTGATCACAGATCGAACGATTGATCGCCGCGTCACCTTCAAATCCCAATGGCGGGCTGCAATGGCCGACGACGCTGACGTTGGTCCACTTCGACTCAATTGCCACCTTTGCCCGCTCAGCGACGCCTGGCATGCCACCCAACAGAAACAACCGCAACGGTGAACCGCTGACCGCACACGCCTGACACAACTCCGGCAGCAAGTCCGAACCGGCCACGCGTTCTGGTAGCGGTCGGCCGAACAAGCGTGACATCGACACCAACGGCCATCCATCAGCAAGCGTCATGTCGGCTGCCCGATAAATCTCCTTCAACTCCGGACGGAGATGAAGTTGCACCACATGATCCACATTGGGAGTGACCACGATTCGACAACAGGCATTGGAATCGTAAACCCAACCCAAAATTCGTGAGACGGCTTGAGGCATTGTCACGGCATCGATCGGGATTGACCACAGCGTGTGACTTTTCAGTCGCGCATCGTCTTGAACGGGTGTGCTAGTAATCGATTGGGTCTGTGGGTCTGGACTTCGTCCGCTTGGGTGACCGCATGGGTCCCCAGAAGCGCAACGTGGATTGGTTTCTGATGTGGGAGCGATGCCCCCCTGATGAATCGCTTGCCGGGTCGTTTCGACACTCGCATTCATCGCATCGTCGGTAAATGTAGGAAGCGAACTGGGCATCGTCCACAACTACGAATTCGTCCACTAAGCCTTTCAAAATGCGGTGCGCTAGATCAACGTTCACAGACACTAATCAACAGATCAACGCCCTTGGAGTTGTGCTATCAACACCGCATCCAACGTGCTGACTCCGCGACACTTGGGAATGCCGATGCACCGCAGTGACCAGCGCTGGTTGTGGGGGGATATGCTTCCCAACCACCAAGCGATAAGTCAAAAAAAGAGACTGACCCCAACAGGGCCAGTCTCGACAAGATTCAATCAACGCACTGTGAACAGTGGTTAAAGTTCTAATTGCGTCGGCGTCGGACGAGCCCGCAACAACCAACCAAACCGCCCAAGGCGAGCATGGATAGTGTGCCGGGTTCGGGAACGACTGAACCGCCACCGCCACCAGATTCTGGAACCGTGATGATTGCCAGATAGGTTTGCCCGGCTGCGCCAACAGCGTCCAGCTGGAACATCCCGCCTGACGTCGCGGAGATCAATCCACCCACGATGTCAAAGACATACGTGAAGGGGGGTTGGCCGCTGGTTGGGTCCAAAGTCCCCGTCGCGGTGGGAGCGCCGAAATCGACCTCTTCCGATACCACGGTGGGAGTGCCCATTACCGACGAACTGATGGTCAGCGTTCCGGAGTCAATGGTCACTGGCGATACGCCGGTGAAGTCAAAGTTCAGGAAGCCAAGCACGTTCGCTTTATCTGCTGCGGTACCCACAACAACCGGCATCGCCGATGCAGTCGTGGCTATCGCGAGGGTTACCAACATTGATAACCCGAGTACGAATTTCCTCATCTAATCCCTCCAGAGATTTGAGAAGTGGAAGCAGGAAATACTGGCCAGATAGTATGGAGTGGCTTGCAACCACACAAGCTGCACAGCCGTAACACGCGGTCTTGCAGGTGCCACGGCGTCCCCGTAACGACCGCTAACGGGCGACAAGACGCGATTAGCAAAACGACTTGCAGCAATAAATCAAAAATCTGAGCTGTGATTGCTGACACTTTCAGTTCTTTTCTCACGTCGATGGACTGTCATCAGCTCAGACCGGCTGCAGCGGCCCGGCAACTCCACCGTCGCTTGACTGCACACTTGCATCAAACCTGTGCTGCAACGGATTGCTGCGGCTGCCAATTGGTCAGCGCGCCAACAATCGCGTCTTCGACAGTCGACATTTCAATTCCGGTCGCAAGCAATTTTGAATTGTCCAAAATGCAATTCGAACGTGGCGCAACCGCAGCCAATTGCATGAACTCTTCCGTGCTATCAAAGAAGTCGAAGGTGCGTTCAGGAGCCAAATGATCGCGGATCAATTCCGTCACTTGTTGAGTCGTGATGCTGCCCGAATTGACGACATTGTAAGTGCCAAATGGAATTCTATTTTGCCAAGATTGCACACAAACTCGAGCGAATTCGTCCAACTGAGTCAGGCTGTTGGTGGCTTGCAACAACCGTGGATAGCTCATCAATTTAGTCAGGTAATTGCGGGGTGAATCCACTTGGTTGAAGGGGATTCGCAGTCGCCAAACGTAGCACGAATCACAATCAGCCAGCAATTCTTCACCCAGCGCTTTGGTGCCTGAATAGAAGCTGCAATTGTTGGTGCGAAAAGAAAAATTCGGCGGATCTTGTTCGTTGAATCCGCTGCCATCGGGCCGCGAACCAGTGAAAATACATCCACTAGATACATGGCCGAACGGGATCCCCACCCGCTCACAGGCTTGACGAATTCGGCCGGGCAAGACCGCATTGCCGTCAAGCGATTCTGTTTTTCGAACCTCACAGACATCGACATTTGGTTTCCCGGTGAAGCCGGCGCAGTTGATCACGAAATCGGCTTCGGTTTCTTTCAACATTGCTTCGATTGCATCGGTGTTCGCCAAATCGACGGTGGACCGTCCATGACCGGCAAACGGTACGTTGGCGTCGCGCAGCGCCCCGGCGATGGCCCGGCCGACGTATCCGCTTGCGCCTAGTAAAATAATCATTCGACGTTTGCCCAAGTGAGTTGATGGAAAGAAAGAGTCCCAACGCTTTCGCCCACATCATTGATGGTTTGTCCGTTTGATTCCAGAGTGTGGACCGTCAACCATCCACAATTTTTGTCTTGCCCGTACCTACTCGGGCGGTATCAAAGAACGTACGCTTAGGCCACACTCGCTGGCCGTTTCATTGTTTCAGACATCGTGCAATTGGTTTGATGTCGCTTTCGGGAATCGAAGATGAAGACTTGGCTAATCACCGGCGGAGCGGGATTTATCGGCGGCGCACTGCTACGACGGTTGCACCATCGTTTGGAACATCGCTTCGTCGTGTTGGACAGTTTGACGTACGCCGGAAATCTAGAATCGATCCAACAGGAACTCGGTTCGGAAAGGGTAGTTTTTGTTCAGGGTGACATCGGCGACGAGCACTTGGTAGCAAAGCTTCTCAACGAGCATCAGATTGACGCTGTGATCAATTTGGCTGCAGAAAGCCACGTCGATCGCAGTATCGATTCGCCGGAGGCGTTTGTGGTGACCAACGTTTTGGGAACGTTCAAAATGTTGCACGCGGCCCTTCAGTACTGGGATGCCTTGGAAGGTAACCGCCGTGATGCGTTCCGTTTTCTGCACGTCTCGACAGACGAAGTTTTTGGATCGCTCGGCCCACAAGGAAAGTTCACCGAATCCACTGCGTACTCTCCAAACAGCCCCTACAGCGCGTCAAAGGCGTCCAGCGATCACTTCGTCAACGCCTATCATCACACCTATGGATTGCCGACGCTGATCACCAACTGTTCCAATAATTTTGGTCCCTATCAGTTCCCGGAAAAACTGATTCCGGTGATGATCATGAACGCCTTGGATGGCAAACCATTGCCGATCTACGGCGATGGACAACAAGTCCGCGATTGGTTGTACGTGGACGATCACTGCGATGCAATCGAACTGGTGTTACGCAGCGGAACCTGTGGCCAGACCTACAACATCGGTGGTGATTGCGAACGCACCAACTTGGAAATTGTGCACGCCATCTGTGACTGCTTGGACCGCTTGCAGGCCCCCTGTCAATCCCGACCGCTGAAACAGTTGATCCAGCGCGTAGCCGATCGACCAGGACACGACAAACGCTACGCGATTGATTTTTCGAAAATCAAAAACGAACTGGGGTGGGAACCAAAACACTCGTTCGAGCAAGCGTTGGAAGAAACAATACGCTGGTACTTGGACCACCAGAGTTGGGTTCAACGAGTGCGCAACGGCGAGTACCGCCGGATTGGCGTGCGTTCGACTGCGCCAACCACTTGATCATCAAGGGTGCGGCGTCCACCACAACTTACTCATCCGTCTTCATTGTTCTTCGACCAAGGTGAATTGCGTGCCGGTTAACAAGGGAATCATTTTGGCGGGTGGAAAAGGAACCCGCCTGTATCCAGCGACGCTTGCGATCAGCAAGCAGTTGCTCCCAATTTACGACAAACCGATGATCTACTACCCGCTATCCACCCTGATGCTGGCGGGCATTCGTGAGATCCTGATCATCTCGACGCCCGATGACATCGGGATGTTTGAACGGTTGCTCGGTGATGGTTCTCAATGGGGCATCACGATCCAGTACGAAGTCCAGCCAAAACCCGAAGGCCTCGCCCAAGCGTTCTTGATCGGCGAAACGTTCTTGAACGGCCAAGCCAGTGCCTTGATACTGGGCGATAACCTGTTCTATGGCACTGGCTTTTCCGAGATGCTGCTAGAAGCCAAGAACCGCAGCAATGGCGCGACGGTGTTTGGATACCCCGTCGGCGATCCGCAACGCTATGGCGTTGTCGAAATTGATGAAGCGCAAAAAGCTGTCAGCATCGAGGAAAAACCCGAGCATCCGAAAAGCAATATCGCCGTTACGGGACTGTATTTCTACGACGAACGCGTTTGCGAAATCGCCAAATCATTGCAACCATCGCCCCGCGGGGAGTTGGAAATTTCAGATCTAAACCGCGTCTACCTGGACGACGACTCATTGCACGTCAAACTGCTCGGACGGGGTTTTGCCTGGTTGGACACTGGCACTCACCAGTCCTGGTTGCAGGCCTCTGACTTTGTCGAAGCCATCGAGAATCGCCAAGGGTTAAAGATCGCCTGCCCAGAAGAAATCGCCTGGCGCAACCGCTGGATTGACGACGTCCAACTAGAAGCTTTGGCCGATCGATTTCCCAACGACTACGGCGACTATCTACGCGACTTGCTCGATCGCAACTAAACGCTCGATCGCAACAATCACTGTCGTAACAAGGACCACTGACACTGTCGTAGCTGGCAGTCGATTTGAATCCAACTGCGCCCATCACTGGAAGCGCCGCGGTCGAGTGTGTTGACTGCCTCGATCGTCCACACTGCTGAAACGGTTGGTGTTCTCTCGCCCCCCGAGCAACTTGATTGCGCGTGATCATCGCTCGTCTATTCGCATGCTTGCATCTCTGTGTCGCGAGAGCGTGATTTTGATTTGCAACCAAATGTCATTGCAGATGTTTCTAAAGAAGTTTCCGTGAACGCGATCACGCATGATGTGATTCGGCGCCCCATTAACAACTGTTACGGCGCGGCACATCAACTGTCACTTATTGAAGAAGCGTTTACGCGCATTGCTCTTCATCGAAGGACGCACATGTTCAGTTGCTCCAATCCTGGTGATCATTAGAATCCTCGCGACCGAACGACGTTGTGCTTCATGCAGACGTCGAATCAGAATTCGCTCGAGTCAAAAGGGAGACTCCGATATGAGTGTGGATGTGACGGATCGCCGGCAGCAGGGTGGAGCGGTTTCTGAAGCGGTGAGTGTAGCGGGGGGATCGATCACCTTACCAGGTGACCGCAGTTCGGTGATTGTCGGTGACAGTTATGGCAGTATCTTTGATCTGCTTGCCTGTCCCGCGGTTCACTCTCCTGTGTATCGCATGATGAAACGTGTCACCGATGTAGTCGGCTCGATCGTGGGCATCATTGTGTTGTCGCCAATCTTTTTGCTGGCGGCGATTGCAGTGCTGTTAAAAGATGGTCGGCCGATCATCTTTCGCCAAACGCGAGTCGGTCTGAACGGATCGGAATTCACGATCTATAAATTTCGGACCATGACACGCAACGCCGAGCAACAGCTCGATGCGCTGCGTGAACAAAATGAGCATGGTGATTCAGTCACCTTCAAAATGCGCAATGACCCGCGTGTGATTCCAATCATCGGCCAGTTCATGCGCCGGACCAGCATCGACGAATTGCCACAATTGTGGAATGTGCTGCGTGGTGAAATGAGCCTGGTGGGGCCGCGTCCGGCGCTGCCAAAAGAGGTGGCTCGCTACGACGCCCCGCACATGGTTCGTTTGGCCGCCAAGCCGGGATTGACCTGTTTTTGGCAAGTCAGCGGCCGTGGCGAACTGGGGTTCGATCAACAATTCGAACTTGATTGTCGCTACGTTGCCGAATGTTCTTTCATCGTGGACCTGTGGCTGATTGCAA
Source organism: Stieleria tagensis (assembly GCF_024129865.1). Classification (GTDB taxonomy): domain Bacteria; phylum Planctomycetota; class Planctomycetia; order Pirellulales; family Pirellulaceae; genus Stieleria; species Stieleria tagensis. The sequence goes on from NZ_JAMYFE010000018.1 coordinate 175,098, forward strand.
TGACGTTCCCAGCGTTAATCAAAGCACGAGGCGCTTGCTGAGAGCCGGCGCAGTGGCCCCTCAATTAGCCTGGTGAACGATTGAAGTTACGCTTCGAAAGCTGAAACCAATCGTCAACACTCGAATGCAGCTCCCTGCGAAAACAAAAGCCACCCACGATTGATTCGCGGGTGGCTTTTTAAAATCTCAAGTTTGATGATCGTGTTCGATCGCTTGATCAGACGCTTGCACCATCGGGGACTTCGAATCCTTTGCGGTATTCGCGAGTCAACATGGCATTGGCTTCCTCGTTGCCAATGAACCGTTCTGTTTCGCCGTCAAACTTGAGGTGCGGTCCCAGTGCGATCGGGTACTTGTCCAAATCCACACCGTTGGATCGCAGGTGGGTGATCGTTCGCTCAAGCGTGACTACGTTGTCATCTAGGCTTTTGATTCCGGCGACGACCTTCTTGAGCTCGTCGATCGGAGTCACGTTCTTTTCACCTAGGTAGTACGAGATGTTCCCCAGATGACTGACGCCGGCAGAAAGGTGACCGGTCATTGCATCGGCGTTCAATTGATTGCCGTCCCGACTGACACAGGCATCGATGAAGTTGCCGAAATGAGCATCACCCACGTCCTTGGCTTTGAACTCTTTGGTCAAATTCATGTCTTTGTCGAACACGCGGCAATAGTCGTAACGTGTCTGCGCGACGTAGCCATCGGTTCCATAAAAGATCACCCCGATCTTGTTTCCGGGGCCTTCACCAAACATCGCGTCGACTTCTTTACCCGCAGATTCGGTGACATCCAGACCACGCGTTTCGAAAACGATGCATTTATCGCCATAGTCGTAGATCGACACTTCGGTGTTCGCGGTATCGCCGGCATCGACGTAGTTATCGTCTTTACGCTCAGCTTGGTAGCCCAGACGTCCACCGTAGCTGATCACTGACTCCGGGTGACGGTTCAGCCCTAATCCCCAACGAGCGATATCGGTTTGGTGTGGCCCTTGATTTCCCAAGTCGCCGTTTCCGTAGTGTCGCTGCCAGTGCCAATCGTAATGAAACTTCGGTCGTGTTAATTTTGGATCGGTGTAAGTCGCCGGCCCGCTCCACAAATTGAAATCCACGTTGTCGGGGATCGAATAATCGCCCAACGCGCCGATTGATTTGCGTCGCTTGTAACACAGGCCACGCGCGAAATTAACGTCGCCGATTCCACCGTCGGCCAGAAATTCCACCATTTCTTGGCAAGCCGTACTGCTGCGTGATTGCGTGCCAGTTTGGAACATACGGCCGTACTTCTTTGCCGCCTCGACCAGCGCTCGGCCTTCGTGAATGTTGTGGCTGATCGGTTTTTCGATGTAGACATCTTTGCCAGCTTGCATCGCCCAGACGCCCATCAGCGCGTGCCAGTGATTGGGGGTCGCGCAGGTCAGAATGTCGATCTGCTTGTTGTCCAGGGCTTCGCGAACGTCTTTGAACACGATCGGTGCTCGACCCTGCAGCTTTTCGATCATTTCGGCACGCCGCTGACCGACACTTTCGTCGATGTCAACGATCGCCAAAATCTCAGTCCGCGGATCAACATTGAAACCACGAATATGTTCGCCGCCGCGACCATTGACCCCCGCAATGCAAACGCCCAATTTCTCATTGGGGCTTTGTGCAGAAGACCGTTGTGGTAACGAGCTGAGAGCGATACCAGCGGCGCTGGCGAGTGAAAACTGACGTCGGTTTAGCATCGGGAACTTGGGGTTGGAAGTGAGGCGGGGAAATAGAGCACCCTATTATGGCACATTTCGGTACCGAACATAGCCATTGCCCACCGGGGACAGACCCCAAGTAGTGCCCACCGGGGACAGACCCCAAGCGAACGGGGTTTGACGCTGAACGCGACGGGGGTTTTAATGGGGACCGTTGGTTGGGTTGCAGGGTAAGCGCCTT
>NZ_JAMYFE010000180.1 GCF_024129865.1 Stieleria tagensis
CTGTGAGATCCACCCTCGAGCCACTTCCAGCGTCGGCCAAGACTGCTCGTAACCAAAGGATGTAACGGATCGGCGGAATCCGGTCTGGAACTGTGGTCCACGTCCTTCGCCGCCGACTCGTTAATCCCAATCGTTATCGGACTGAGCAATATTGATTTGAATCCATACGCAACATCTAGTCAGACAGGTGGCTCGCCTTTGCCTGAACCACGCGTTGCTCAGGTGTCCTCACGCGATTTCTTCGTTGCGCTGCTATGCGTACTCCTTCCGGCTGCTCCAATTCTTGGTGCGTCCTATCTGTTGGGAGCTTTTGTCTCCGAGACGATCGCAGTTGTCTTCATCGTCGTTGCCTTCTGGCCGACACTCTTCTACCGTCTGTTCCATCGAACGAACGAAGCTGATCGTCCGGCATACACACTTGCGTGCGGCGTACTTGATCTTTCCTGGGTTGCCTGCCGACGATCAACGGTAGTTGCCATGTGTTTTAGCTTCCCTGCCGTGTGTATCGCAAGCTGTTACACTGTTTACGAACACTACCACGGACTTCAGGCACCAGATATGTTTCGCGAACTTGACTGGGTCGTTTTAGCTTTGATCTGGATATCGTACTTGTGTCTGATCGCAGCCCCATCACTGGCGATACGGCACGCTGGCAGATGGCATCGGCGCCAGCAGTTCGCAGCATTTGCGAACTTGGCCGTGTTGTTCGTCGTCGCCGCATCGTTTGCATCCCTCTTGATTTGAGTGCACAATGGCCGATAACCATGCGATGGTGACGGAGCGGCGGTAGTCGCCGATTTCGTTTGCTTGCAAGTCAAGAGCCGCCGCCCGCACATCGCTACCGTTCCCGTGGTGACTCGCGTAAAGGTGCGGATGTGTCTGTCTGCTTGCTCGTTGCGGTGGACACTCCAAACGGCGGCGGTCGGTTGCTGAACTTCAAACTGCCGGTAGAGTCCGTTGTCGCTTGACGTTGTTCACACGCTCCTGATGGACTGTGAAACGCCCATCGCAGTTGTCCAGCAAAACGCTCTGCATGAATCAATCGTCAGTGTGTGACCAAGCTGATCCGCTACCGACATCCGGCGCCTTGATTGCCGACCTGACCCTGGGCGGGCCGATGGTACGGGTGCCCGAATCCAGGCTGAAGATTGGCATGGGCGTCGAAGATCGAATATGCTGACCCAGCTGGACTACAAAGAAGACGGGAACCAGACGATGTTCCGGAATCGCGAATCAGGTTTCGTCTGAGTTCCAAATCAATCGTCGCGATCTCGGAAATCGCTAACGTTCCACAATCTAAATGACACCGTTACTTGACTTACCACCATTGTCCGCGGATGGTCCATTTCTCTCTGCAAAGATCTCGATTTCGACACATCCAACGATCATTGAAATCGGCGTTCCGCGACGCGGACTTACGGATGATCACCTTTCGTTCTATGAGTCTCTATCTCTCGAAGATTTCCCATCGGTCGATGACTTCGATGAATGGGCGAAACGGCAATTTATGGACTGTCCAGTCGACCCAACTGATTTTGGGCTAAGCGCAAACTCCGCAGACGAGATCCGGAATCACTACCGTATTACAAGCATTTGGCTTCTGCGAAATTCCAGCCCTAGTAATCGCTATTTGAACTTCAGCGGTGACTGTGATTGGGATCCAGAGCACGGACTAGACTGCTATACCAACGGCGGCGAGATCATTGGAAAATTCGAAACTGATCTCCCCGACTAGATTCTGAGAGATGTGGAACAATGCGATGCACGACGAGTCGGCGAGGCAGGTTTGATTGAACTGGTTGATCTCTCCCGCCGACCGCGTGATCGCCGACGTTCTGCCACAAAGATAGTGCTGAGAACTTGCCCGATGCAATGACTTGCGTTTACCGTATCTCACTACTTCTCGTTTTGATCCATACGGGTTGCGGACGCCGTGATGCCGAATCTAATCAGCTTCCCAACATATCTGAGACGCAGATGAACGACTCTCGAAGGGCGGACGACGAATGGCCGTTCGAAAGCCCTCAGAATCTTGCCGTAATTACGCTTGATCGAATCATGGATGGCAGCAATCCGGTCCTCTACGTAACTCACGATTTGGATGACGGTGGCTGGCAATTCCTTGATGGCGGAGACGTGACGGAGGAAAACGCAATGATTGTCGCCTTATCCCAGGTGGCAGAGCATGATCCATCCATCCGTCAGCTGGCTGACCTGCCGGTTGGTTGGTACGCTTTTCGGGAGTCCCCAGGGCATCCGTGGGAGCGAAGCCAGCAGACGCAGTGACGCTGACGAAGAGGCAGAACCATGCCGTGCACACGAAGGTCGGGAGTCGTGTCAAATGAAGTGGTCAATCCACCGCCCGACCTCGGTGACGGCTAACGTTCTGTGAATCAAGGTTTCAAAACCCAATCTGGAGATTCCAAATGAGATCGCTCAAGTTAGCATTCATTGCGTCGACCTTCTTGGCGATTGCCGTTGCTGCATACGTCCACACAGCACGCGCAAATCAACTTCAGGATACGGCAAGTGATCCATCCCGCCTGATTGGCTTTCTGCCAAAGGGAACTGTAATCGACCTTTCGTTTTCAAACGGGATTACCTCGGTCAAAATTCTAGAGAGAGATTATGTTGAGCAATGGGAAGCGAACGCTGCCAAGGTGAAAAGAACTTACGAATCTGTCTCCAACGATCAGCCAACAGAAGAGAATCGATTGGCGGGAATCGAACAAACCTTGAAAAACCTCACCTCCCCGTGGAAAGTTACCGCGGTGGCCGAAAACTACGTTCGCTTAGAGCCAATTCTCGATCTTCCATTCCACGAAAAGACACCTTGGGTTATCCTTCCGGAGTCATCGATCTCTTACATCAAGCCGAGATGATACTGGCACCGTAATCGTGTTTTCACTAAAGCACAGAACAATCGGATGCACGACGAGTCGCCGAGTTAAGTTTGCTGAAGTGGTTAGTCGCTCGCGGCGACCGCGTGATCCGTACCGTTCTGCGATTGAAGCCAATTGAAACTGACTCGCGCTGATATCCGCCGGTTACTTGAAAACGATGGTTACAAGACCTTCGACGAAAACGGCAACCCAGCTAGCATTCCCGTTGCTGAACAGCGTCGCCGCGCGATGGAAAGTGCATGCGAATGGGGATATGTTGACTTGGCTTCTGAGTTGCATCAAATGGGTGTTGACATCGCTGCCAATACCGAATTGCTGCGGATCGCGGCGGACGCACACCAACACGAGATTGCCCTGTTCCTCATCCAAATGGGAGCAGATGTGAATGGCCGCTCAGAACAATTTGGGCAGCCACCGATTATGGATGCTGCGGGCAGCGGCGCATTAGCGGTTTTCGAATTGCTGATTGCTCACGGCGCGGACATGACAGCAGTCTGTGATGATGGAACATCCGCTTTGGATTGGGCACGAAACGGCAAAAACACAATCGAGAACATGGACTGGGTTCGGACTGACGAGATCGTTGCAGACTACGATACAATAATCGCTATTCTGGATTCAGACGAAACGCGAGCCAACGCAGAACCAATAAGAATTTGA
>NZ_JAMYFE010000181.1 GCF_024129865.1 Stieleria tagensis
CTCACGCGAATCCCGGAACGGATCGACGACCGTGACCGATCGATCATATTCATCCTGCCACGCTGATTCATCGGAAGCATCAAACGGGACCGAATAGTCAATTTCACGATGCAGTCGCGTTGACGACCCCGGCCCCGAATTGATCCGCAATCGGCTGTAGGTTGCCCCCTGCTTGGCCAGGATGAACATCACTGCCCAATCCGACGCCCCAAAGCAGCGTGCAAACGTGTTCTCATCAGTCGCACTGGGATGAGCAGAACTGCCGGGATGGGTATGAATCCAAATCCGGGCGAACTGCTCGGGAACGCGCCCTTGATCGACTTGATCATCAAAAAAGTCGGCAACTGCCGCGTCGCTAAACTCCACGCTGACCGCTGTGCAAACTTGATCGATCATCACGACGTCTTCGATCAACAGCAGATCCGACGCATCACTGATGCCAAACGCACCGACCTCCGATCCACCCGCATCACGCAGAAACTGTAGTTTCGCCCACGCGTAGGGACTGAACCTCAGTGGCTGCGTTTGTCGGCGTCTGCGGCGGTGGTTCGGTTTCTTCTTGTTCAAGGCAATCATCACATTGGTTCTCCGAAAGGCAGTCTTCACAAAAAGGGTTGTCGCAACGTTCGCAAGATTCCAGGCAACGGTTGCATTGCCGTGATTCACAGCCATGGCAGACTGTGGTGCAGTCATCGCAGATCGAATCACTGCAGCCGTCGCAGGAACAACTGCACCCGTCACAGACTTGGCCGCCGCAGCGGGCGCAACTTGAGCACTCGTCTTGATTGACAGTCCCGCCACAATCCCCGCACTGCACTCCAAACCAATCTTCCAGGCTGGTGTAGGCACTGCTGCGGTTGTAGGTTCGCAGGATCTGCCGGACGATCACAAAGAAGTCGAACAACCGTGTTTGTTCAATCGCACGCTTGATCGCCTGGCGTCCCTCCCCTTCGCACAGGGTCTCGTCCTGTACGTGCGGGTGGATGGTCGAATCGCAGCAAACCGCTGACTGCGAATCTTTCGCCACGATGCGGTAGCATGGGGGCTGACTGAAATGCCGGAGTTCCAGCACGATTTCAAACCTGCCCAGCTCAACTCCTTCCAGCTCGATCGGTTCGGTCGTCACGGCAATGGTTCCGGCCTTAGCGTTCAGCGCCACGGCGTCGAAGTCCGACTCGAGTGCCGACAGGTCTTGCAGAATCTCAAACGTGCGACGACAGTTCCCCTGGACGGGATTCTGGTCACACATCAACTCGGCGCGGTCTTTCCATCGAACCAGCGAATCCAGTTCGCTCAAACACTGGCGACGAATCCGCTTGGCAGCGAGAGACCAGCCTCGGGTGGATGCCAGGGCCTGCAGACGCTGAAGCCGTTGAATTTGTGTCACGGATTCGGCGGGGATTGGATCAGCCTGCTCACTGGACGGTCCCAAACGATCTTGCGCAGCGATGATTCGTCTGGCAATTCGATATCGCTGTAGCACCAGCCTGCGATCACTGCGTCTGCACGGGGTTAGTGATTGCCGAGACACGAGGCACCCTCGATCTTGGTGGGAGTGATCGAAACCCGATCGCCTTCCTGCAGGGCTTGGTCGCGGGGAACCGGCAACCGATTGACGCGAATCAGGTAGTTCGATTCACGGCCGCTGCCGATACGCTGGTTGAACAGTTCTTGCACCGACGTGCTTTCGGGAAGCTCGATGTAGTCGGCGAAGCCTGCTCCATCGTTGTTGATCAGTAAGATTTGCATGGGGGTGGTTTTCTGTGTGAGGGAATGGGGTGACTCGAGGTTGTCGAATGAGTTCTAGAACGTCGAACTCTTCGGGTACCACGAGGGTAAAAAGACTGGCCGGCGACACGTTGATCATGCCGCCGGCCAGCGAATCGAATCATGATTTCTTGCTGCATCGAATAGCGATTAGAAATCGAAGGGC
>NZ_JAMYFE010000182.1 GCF_024129865.1 Stieleria tagensis
CGCTGCTGCCGATCCCCGTGGAGGCTGACAGTGTCAATGTGCCGTCGGTAGTGACATTGATACTCGTATCAGAAACGGTTTCATCGATCGATCCGGATAGGGACGTCAATGTCACGGCTGCGGAACCGCCGAAGACTTCATTGACACGGACGTCACCGCTGGTGGCGGTGTATTCAAAGTCACGATTGGCGTTGTTGTGCACCACCGAGTTGATTTCGTGACTGTCATCGATGTCGACCAAGTCGTCGTTGTTGTAAACGATGTCGATCGTTCCGAAACCAACATTGCCAACTGTAATCGCCGTGGATGTGATGGTGTCCGCACTCAGTTCGGCAATTTGGATGGCGCCGGTACCGTTATCAAAAATCTCCAGCGCTGTCGCGCCGTCGATTTCCAAGGCGTTGGTGCTGCCGATCGCTGCACCACTGAGAGTCACTGTTCCAGTGGAATTGATTTCCGAAGTTCCCACTGACTGGGCCACCAGAATGTCGCCTGTGCCGGCATCGACGGTGACGGTGCCACTTCCGGTACCAATTGAATGGTGGTCCAGCGTGATGTCACCGGCATCAGCCGTCAATTCAATGGAACCGGATCCCGTGTTTTGAATCGTTTCGGTTCCCGCGGTGCCAGGATTCAAATTGATACTGCCAGCATCAATGGCCAGTGATGTCCCGTTGCCGCCGGCAATGACCCGACTGCCACTGTTTAAACTGACGTTGCCCGATGATTCGAGACCCACGCTGCCGCCAGTCGCCGCGGTGATTCCGTCAATTCCGTTGTCCCCCACGCCCACCAGCAAGTCGCCGGTTTGGTTGATGTAGATTCCACCGGAGAGCGTGGTTTGTGCGGCGAGGGTGCCGACATTCGTGTCGAGCGCCTGGTCGGCTCCGTCGGCACCGATGCCGGTGGCGGCTGAGAGCGTCAACACGCCGGCGGTTGAGATGTTGGTGCTGGTGTTGGTGGCGGCTTCGGCGATCGCACCGGCCGCTGCAGTCAACGTGACTGCAGCGTTTCCGGACGTGATGCTATTGACGCTGATGTCGCCCAGGGTGGCGGTGTAGTCCAGCAGACGGTCGCTGTTGTTGTGCACGACCGAGTTGATTTGATGGTTGTCGTTGATATCGACCAAGTCACCGTCGCTATAGTCGATGTCGATG
>NZ_JAMYFE010000183.1 GCF_024129865.1 Stieleria tagensis
CCTTATGGTCATACCGCATCCATCTTAATGGCTTGACCATGCCGGAGCCAGTCGCGCAGCTCAAGGCAATGGAAAAGCCAAAGGAAACAGATGCGGACGCGAAATTTGATTCGTGCCAATTACGCTCCTAGGGGTATTCGGATCGGCCGAGTGCCCCGGACACCGCTTGGCTGATTACGGACGAATACTCCGGCCCGCCGCACACAGGAATTGCCTGCAGTGACGACTTAACGGAGACCTTCGCCGCGATCAGCTACGGGATCTGCCTAACGACTGCTCAGATGACGCCTTTTCCAAAAGACCATCCATAAGGACGTCGCCGTGCAGGCCCCAATCCAAGCGATTTCAAATTTACAACTTCAACACGAGTCTCTCCCATGGCAACACATCCCATTGTCTCAGTCGGCATCGATTGGGCCGACACACAACACGATTTCCATCTCATCGCACCAGGCGGCGAAAACCACTCGGGAAGTTTCAAGCAAGATCCCAATGAAATCGAAAAGCAAATTGAGGCATGGCGGCAACTCTGCCCAGGAGCAGTGTTTGCGATCGCCATCGAAGCCACCAAGGGAGCCATCGTGAATGCATTGCTCGAGTTCAGCGATGTTCAAATCCACCCCGTCAATCCGGCAGCACTGGCCAGCTACCGGAAGGCTTTTGCGCATGGCGGCGGCAAGAACGATCCCCTCGATGCACGTCTGTTGGCACAGTTCATCGACCACTATCGCCAACAGTTGCGTCCGCTGCGGCGAAACAACGAGCTGACGCGTCAGATTGCCACTCTCGCCGAAGATCGGCGACGACTGGTTGACCAGCGTGCCGACCTCGCGAACCGCCTGACTGCATTGCTGAAATGCTATTTTCCCGCCGCATTGGCTCTCAAACCGGCCCGTTCATACAGCGAGTTCTTTCTCAAATTCCTCGCCAAATACCAAACACTTCAGCAAACACAGCAGGCCGGCAAAACACGACTTCGAAGCTTCTTCCATGGGATCGGGATAAAACGCAAGGCAGACGGCTACGTCAAACTGCTGATTGAGTCGACGCCTTTAACGAACGATCCAGCGACAATCGCAACCGCCTCGATGCATGCCGCTGCAATCGTCGAGCAATTGCAGATATTGACCAAGCACATCAAACGCTACGACGGGCGGCTCAAGGAGTTGGTTCCTCAACACGACCTCTTTGAAATGGCAGATTCACTCCCGGGAATCAGCACGAATACCCAAGCAAGATTGATTGCCGCCCTCGGAGACGATCGACAGCGTTTCCCTAACGCTGAGTCGCTACAGGCAGCATCAGGCATTGCGCCGGTTACAAAACAAAGTGGAAAGCAAAAGCACGTCTATGCGCGTTGGGCATGCACCAAATTCATGAAGCAAACGTTTCACGAACTCGCCGGGCTTTCCATTACCCAGAGTCGCTGGGCCAAAGCGTTTTACGAGCACAAGAAATCAAAGCACGCAGAAGAAAAACACGCGGCCCAAATTGCCAAGCGTGCTTTAGCGTACAAATGGCAACGCATCATCTTCCGACTCTGGCAGACCGGGGAGCGATACGACGAAGACCGATACATCGCGAGATTAAAAGCGTCCGGCTCACCACTGTACGAGCTGATGAAGTCGTCGTGAAGCAGCAGTGGAAAACCTGTCGATAAACAGCAAAATTCAGGTGCAAACAATGTCAGGAATTTTCAGCCCAAATCCCCGCGCCGCCTAGACACGATGCCTCAGATGTCTCCGTTGCAACCCATGGTTCAAGAAAGCCGCTG
>NZ_JAMYFE010000184.1 GCF_024129865.1 Stieleria tagensis
GGTGTCCGAAATCGTCACCACGCCACCGGCCACGTTCAACACGCCGCCGCCAGAACCACTGGCACCGTCGGCATAGTTGCTAACGATGTCAGCGTTGATCACATCCAACACGCCGCCGTTGTTAAATATTCCGCCGCCACCGTTGTCGGACTGATCACCGAGCGCCGTGTTGGCTTCGATCAGAGTACCGTCGACAGTCATCGTACTGCCGGCTTGATTCCACAATCCACCGCCTTCGCTGGCGGCCACGTTGCCGAACACCGTTCCGCCGATCAAGTTGACTTGCGCGATACCGGTGACATGCAAACCGCCGCCATTGCCAGGCGCGGCAACGCCACCGGTTGCTGTCCCATCAACATCGTTATTGATCAGATGGCTGTCGGTCAATGTCACCACCCCATCGACAACTTCGATCGCACCGCCAGCACGATTGGCACCGTTGAATTCGAAGGAGGAAGCCGTGATGTCGACGCTGCCGCCAAGTGACAGCAGACCACCACCGCTGCCGCTTGATCCATCAGCGACGTTGCCTGTGATCACGGAATCAACAATGCTGACACTGCCACCGTCGTTTGCAATCCCGCCACCGCCGCCAGCTGCGCCGGTCGCTGCGTTGTCTCGGACGGTGACATCAACCAGACTCAACACGCCGCCGTTGTTGAAGACTCCGCCACCACCTTCGGTATTGCTTTCGCCGAGCGCTCGGTTCCCGATGATTTCTGTCTGCCCTGAAACAGACAGTTGCGCGCCCGATTGATTCCACAATCCGCCGCCTTCGGATGCGGCCACATTGCCCTGCACCACCCCACCTGTGATCACGATGCGGGTCACCGTTTGACCGGCGTCACCGGTGACATGCAAACCGCCACCGTTCCCCGGCGCGGCGGATCCATCGGGTCCGGCCACATTGCCCATGCCTTCCGCGGCCCCACCCAACATCACGTCGGTAAGCGTCAAATCACCGCGAACGATTTCGATTCCGCCGCCGGCTCGATTGGCCACATTGGACTGGATCTGAGTTCGATCCGCGACAACGAGACCTGCAGTGCTAAACAGCCCGCCGCCACTGCCGGCATCGCCGTTAGCAACGTTGCCGACCAGTTCCCCACCAAACAGTTTCAACGTCCCACCGTTGTTAAAAATCCCTCCACCGCCGTCATCCGCCGCGTTCCCACTGGCAACATTCCCACTGACCGTCGAATCATGAATCGTCATCGTCCCCAAACCATTCCACAACCCACCGCCTTCGCGTGCGGCGCTGTTGTTGCTGACCACACTGTCCGACAGATCCACATCACCACCACCGCTAACATGCAGCCCGCCGCCATTTCCGGGAGCGGCCGCACCATCGGGTCCAGCGATGTTGTCAACCAACATGACTTCGCTGAAGAGACTCTCGGCTTCGTCACCGGACTGTTCGATACCGCCGCCGGCACGATTGGCAACATTTTCAGCCACAGTGACCTGGCGCAAACTGAGATTGCCGCCCGCGTTGAAAACCCCGCCACCGGAACCGCTTGCACCATTGGCCAGATTCCCGCGAATCGCTCCACCGGTCATCACCACGTCGGCCTGATCGCTGTACAAACCGCCGCCACCCTGACTGGCATCATCGCCAGTGGCTACATTGTCTATCAATTGAACGTCTTGCATTCGCAACAGCGTGCCGGCGCCCACCCAGATACCGCCTCCGATTTCGTCGAGGCCGCCGCTAAGGGTCAGTGAATCCAAGATCACCGTCCCACTCCCGGCCGCCACGTTCAGAACTCGACTGCCTGCCGCGGCATCAATCACCACCGATGACGCCCGGCCGGCACGCAGATTGACAGATTCCGAGATAGAAAGTTCTCCCAGAGAAAGCTCGATCCGCGCATCGCCCAATTCACCGGCAAACGCAATGGTATCGATGGCCTGTTCGGCGGACTGTCCGGCCTGTGCCTCGTTGACCGCCAGGTTGCTGTTGGCCGCCATCAAGGCCTCACGCAAACTGACCATGCCATCTTCGGCAACCACATCGGCCACTGTGTCCACCAGATAGCTGGTCAACACCCGTCGCACTTCCAGCTGTTCGCATAGCAAAAGACGACGTTGTTTCGAGCCTCTGCGTTGGCTTGAACCGCGTTGCCGAAAGCGGCCAGTCAACGACTGTCGCGCGGTGGGGCCGGGGGCACGTTGAGAAAAATTCGCTGAGAAGTCACGCTGAGCCGTCATAGGATGTTCTTTGAGTGTGGATCGCGAGCAACAATTGACTCAAGCAGTAGCCACATTCGTTTAGGCTCACTACCGAGCGCAATCATGAATCAGCGGAACCATGCGTAGACGGCAGTCGCTCACGGAGCGCCGTATCGATTCCACCTGCGTCGAATCAGTTACGTCCACATTCAGGTCGACGGATTCAAGAAACCGAAAAAAGAATTCGGGCGTCAACTCCAGGCGGCGTGGCACTGGCGGGATGGACAGTGCCAGTGGGTGCGAAAGTGCCGTCGGTCGGTAACCCAGCACACTCCGTATGAAGTTGCGATTTTGCGTGAGGCATTGTGCTTTGGTAACCCGAAGCGTGAACGAGGGATCCCGTTGACAGCCTAAATCCCTCGCTCACGCTCTTTG
>NZ_JAMYFE010000185.1 GCF_024129865.1 Stieleria tagensis
GCCCTTCGATTTCTAATCGCTGTTCGATGCAGCAAGAAATCTTGATTCGATTCACTGGCCGGCGGCATGATCAACGTGTCGCCGGCCAGTCTTTTTACCCTCGTGGTACCCGAAGAGTTCGACGTTCAAGAACTCATTCGACAACCTCGAGTCACCCCATTCCCTCACACAGAAAACCAACCCCATGCAAATCTTACTGATCAACAACGATGGAGCAGGCTTCGCCGACTACATCGAGCTTCCCGAAAGCACGTCGGTGCAAGAACTGTTCAACCAGCGTGTCGGCAGCGGCCGTGAATCAAACTACCTGATTCGCGTCAATCGGTTGCCGGTTCCCCGCGACCAAGCCCTGCAGGAAGGCGATCGGGTTTCGATCACTCCCACCAAGATCGAGGGTGCGTCGTGTCTCGGCAAGCTCTAACCCCGTACAGACGCAGTGATCGCAGGCTGGTGCTACAGAGATATCGAATCGCCAGACGAATCATCGCTGCGCAAGATCGTCTTGGACCGTCCAGCGAGCAGGCTGATCCAATCCCCGCCGAATCCGTGACACAAATTCAACGGCTTCAGCGTCTGCAGGCCCTGGCTTCCACCCGAGGCTGGTCTCTCGCTGCCAAGCGGATTCGTCGCCAGTGTTTGAGCGAACTGGATTCGCTGGTTCGATGGAAAGACCGCGCCGAGTCGATGTGTGACCAGAATCCCGTCCAAGGCAACTGTCGTCGCACGTCTGAGATTCTGCAAGACCTGTCGGCACTCGAGTCGGACTTCGATGCCGTGGCGCTGAACGCTAAGGCCGGAACCATTGCTGTGACGACCGAACCGATCGAGCTGGAAGGAGTTGAGCTGGGCAGGTTTGAAATCGTGCTGGAACTCCGGCACCTTGGCCAGCCCCCATGCTACCGCATCGTGGCGAAAGATTCGCAGTCAGCGGTTTGCTGTGATTCGACTATCCACCCGCATGTACAGGACGAGACCCTGTGCGAAGGGGAGGGACGCCAGGCGATCAAGCGTGCGGTTGAACAAACACGGTTGTTCGACTTCTTTGTGATCGTGCGGCAGATCCTGCGAACCTATAACCGCTGCAGTGCCTACACCAGCCTGGAAGATTGGTTTGGAGTGCAGTGTGGGGATTGTGGCGGGACTGTCAATCAAGACGAGTGCTCAAGTTGTGCCCGCTGCGGCGGCCCAGTTTGTGACGGGTGCAGTTGTTCCTGCGACGGCTGCAGTGATTCGATCTGCGATGACTGCACCACAGTCTGCCATGGCTGTGAATCACGGCAATGCACCCGCTGCCTGGAATCTTGCGAACGTTGCGACAACCCTTTTTGTGAAGACTGTCTTTCGGAGAACCAATGTGATGATTGCCTTGAACAAGAAGAAGAAACCGAACCACCGACGCAGACGCCGACAAACGCAGCCACTGAGGTTCAGTCCCTACGCGTGGGCGAAACTACAGTTTCTGCGTGATGCGGGTGGATCGGAGGTCGGTGCGTTTGGCATCAGTGATGCGTCGGATCTGCTGTTGATCGAAGACGTCGTGATGATCGATCAAGTTTGCACCGCGGTCAGCGTGGAGTTTAGCGACGCGGCAGTTGCCGACTTTTTTGATGATCAAGTCGATCAAGGGCGAGTTCCCGAGCAGTTCGCCCGGATTTGGATTCATACCCATCCCGGCAGTTCTGCTCATCCCAGTGCGACTGATGAGAACACGTTTGCACGCTGCTTTGGGGCGTCGGATTGGGCAGTGATGTTCATCCTGGCCAAGCAGGGGGCAACCTACAGCCGATTGCGGATCAATTCGGGGCCGGGGTCGTCAACGCGACTGCGTCGTGAAATTGACTATTCGATCCCGTTTGATGCTTCCGACGAATCAGCGTGGCAGGATGAATATGATCGATCGGTCACGGTCGTTGACCCGTTCCGGGATTCGCGTGAG
>NZ_JAMYFE010000186.1 GCF_024129865.1 Stieleria tagensis
GGGGTCACGTGCCGCGTTTGTCATTGTAGTTGGTTGGCTGGGCGACGGTCACTCCCTCGGACCTCTCCAACAAAGACAGCCGCTGTCATTCGCCGAATCCGGCCATCGATCGCCAGGGACTGGCGAGCGACCGATGGCCGGCTCCGACGAAGACAGCTCAGCCCAAAAGTTCTTTCACAACCAAGCACTACGCCGCTTGGCGTGCCGCTTTGGCCTCGGCTTTGCGACGCTCACGTGCTTCGACCAGTTTGCGGTCACGCGCTTCGTGAATCGCCTTACTCTTGCCAGCCATCCGATCGGCCGGTGTGATGTAGCCGATCCCACTGTGAAGCCGCCGAGTATTGTAATGCTCCACGTACGCGGCAATCTTCGCGATTGCCTCCGCTGCATCACGCGGACACGCTGGGCGAACACACTCTTGTTTGAGCGTGCCGTGAAAGCGTTCCAGCTTGCCGTTGCTTTGCGGGTAATAGGGGCTGGTTCGAACGTGAGTCATGCCGCTTTGCCGAACGAACGCCTTGAAGTCCCCGGCGAGAAACTGGGGACCATTGTCGCTGATCAGACGTGGTTTCGCGTCGGGATGTTTTTCCAGCGCCCGCTGGCAAACGATCTCGACATCGAGTTCTTTCATCGACTCACGAAGTTCGTGATGCACAATCATTCGGCTGAAGCCATCGAGCACCGTGATCAGGTAGTAGAACGTCCCGCCACAATTGATGTAGGAGATGTCCACATGCCAGTGATCGTGCGGTTTTTCGGGCTGTTTGAAGCCATTGCCCTTACTGCTTGAAGCCTTGGCACGCTTGCCCATTCGTCCGGCTTCGCTGAGCACGCGGTAGACCGTTGCCGGCGATGCGGAGACGACGTCGGCGTCCATCATCATGTAGGTCAGACGCCGATAGCCTTCCAGTGGATGGGCGTCGTGAAAGTCAACGATGGCTTGCTTTTCCCAATCGGCCAACCACCAGTCGCGTTGGATTTTTCCGTTGTGATCGTTTGGTTTGCCGTAGCGATCTTTCCAGGTGTGGTAGGTGCTTCGCGGCAATCCGATCCAAGCGATCAGCGTGGTCGCCGGCAGACCGGTTTTGTCTTTCCAAAGACCGATGTAATCGATGATTTGGTCTCGAATTTCGTGGGGAACCCAGCGACCGGTTAGAGTTCCCCATTGTCTTTTTTTGCCTGGATGTTCTCCTGCATCAACTCGGCGATGACCTCATTCTTCTGGTCGATGCGTGACTTCAGCTTGTCGATCTGCTTCTTGTCATTGCGCTGCG
>NZ_JAMYFE010000187.1 GCF_024129865.1 Stieleria tagensis
CGACCATGACAGTGCTTTTTTAGACGTCGCCGGTGAGTTCTTCGTCGAACCACTGGTGACCGAACTCTTGTTGATAGTGGAATAGTCGGTTGCCGGCGACGCGCAGTCGGCGACTGACTTCACGCCCCAAGTTCATCATCACCATCGTGTATTGTTCCATGTCGAATTGGACCAATTTGCAGATCGCGCTGTAGGGGACGCGGATCGCCGTGCAGTCGGTTTCGGCGGTGACCGCGGCGAACCGGCGCTGCAAATCAATCAGTGACATTTCGCCGAAACAATCGCCCGGCCGGATCCGGGCCAGCACGATCTCTCGTCCTTGCCAACTCCGTTGGACCAGCGCTGTTCCCGACTTCAGCACGTACAAACAATCCCCGGCGTCGCCTTCGCGAAAGAAAAATTCGCCTGAGACGCGTTCAATTTCTTGCGATTGTTGAAGCACAAAACGGAGCGTTTCCGTCTTCAGCCCGCCGCAGATTGCGATCTTTTGAATCAGATCCGTTTTTTCAATCAACATCGATACAAGCTCTTCCACGGGGACAGCGGACTCGAGGACAGCGGGGCGCTAAATCGGCATCCAGGATGTCGCATTGTGATCGGCTTGTCAAAAAATTGATCGCTTTCCAGACACGCCCCTACGCCGCGGAAATTCTTGGCGGTGTTAAACTGGCCGCAACCGATCCTTTCACAATTGACCAAAAAGGCGTACCTATGCTTCGCAGTGTGTTGTTGACACTTGCCGTACTCTGTGTGTTCCAGTTTTCAGCGGGGGTTCCAGCAGTGGCCCAAAACTGGGCGCATTGGCGCGGCCCCACTGGAAATGGCAGCGCGTCCACAGGCCATCCGCCCACCACTTGGTCGCCCGAGAAAAACATCAAATGGAAAGTGCCTCTTCCGGGGCTCGGTTCCGGTTCGCCCGTGATTTGGAATGACCGCGTGTTTGTGGTCACTGCGGTCGCTGGTTCCGGAGATCGCAATCAAGCTCGATCGCAAACCCAACTGCAATTTAAAGTCCTGTGTTTCGACCGGTCGACGGGAAAGGAGCTATGGCAGCAAACGGCAACCACTGCGACGCCGCATCAGGAAACACACTCGACCAACGGCTATGCGTCCGCTTCGCCCTGTACCGACGGGCAACACGTTTATGCCCATTTTGGTTCCCGTGGATTGTACTGTTACACGATGGACGGCCAGCTGAAATGGAAACGCAATGATTTCGGCCAGATGATCACTCGACGCGGTTTTGGTGAAGGCAGTTCGCCGACGCTGGTCGGCAAGATGATCTTGGTGCCGTGGGATCACGAAGGCGATTCGGCGCTGTATGCACTCGACAAAGCGACCGGACAGACGATTTGGAAAACGCCACGTGACGAACCGTCTTGCTGGGCAACCCCGTTGGTGTTTGAGCACGCCGGTAAACAGCAGGTGGTGATGAACGGACAAAACTATGCCCGCAGCTATGACCTGGAAACGGGCAAGGAGTTGTGGCGCTGTAGCGGCCAGACCGAGCGTCCCGTGGCCTCGGCGGTTGCAGGTGACGGATTGGTGTACGTCACCAGCGGCTATCGCGGAGCATTCCTGGGCGCATTCCGCCCCGACGGCGCCGGTGACATTGAAGGCAGCAAACAGGTTGCCTGGACGATCCATCAGGACGCACCTGACATTGCATCGCCGCTATTGTCAGGCGGTCGGATCTATTTTCACAAAGGGAAAAGTGGCTTGCTCAGCTGTGTCGATGCCAAGACCGGGGAATTTCACTACCAAACCCAACGTCTGCCGAACATCAGCAACACCTATGCATCGCCGATGTCCGTGGCAGGCCACGTCTATTTAACCGGCCGCAGCGGGACCACCGTTGTGATCAAAGAGTCAGATCAATTGCAGATCGTCGCGGTCAATTCCGTCGGCGAAACGGTCGACGCCACTCCGGCACCGGCCGGTAATGAATTGTTCATCCGCGGCCAAGAACATTTATTCTGTATCGCTCAGTAGCGGCGTGACTTGCTAGCCAAGTGATCGTGTTGTGGTTGATTTTTTTGAAGTTTCGATTTTGCGTCAGGTATTGGTTTTTGGTAACCCGACGCGTGA
>NZ_JAMYFE010000188.1 GCF_024129865.1 Stieleria tagensis
CATGTTCACCCGGGGTTCCTGTCGAACCTGCCTCCAGCAGGTTCGACAGTGACCCCGGGCTAAGCTATCGAACGCCGTTGGCGTAGAGATGGGATTGAATGCATGCGACTCTCCCAATGGGTGGCACGCCAAGCTGCACGACTTCCTTGCGGGAGAGTACAGAGATCGAAGCGGCAATTTGCTGAGTCATTTGAGGTGAAGTGACTGTTTAGCGCAACTTCAAAACGCGTCAGCGAGGGATCCCGCTAACACCCTAAATCCCTCGCTGACGCGTCGGGTTACCGTAAAAGCGCAACTTCAAAACTGACGCGTCGGGTTACTATTCGCACGCCAATTTACCTTCGAATATTAAATCAACCGGCCGCAAGCGAGAGAGAGCGCAGCGTCACAACGCAGCTGTCATTGCGGTGCCGGAAACTCAGAAACCGTACAAGGGCTGCAACTTGGTTTCCAAGTAGTTCATCAAATGATCTGATGAGAGCGGTTTGCCGGTGGCGTTTTCGATCAATTCGGAACCACTGTAACATCGTCCCTGTTGATGAACGTGCTTGCCCAGCCACTCCAACAGCGGTTGGAATTCTCCTCGGCTGAACATTCCGTCAAGATCGCCCAATTGTTCGGAAGCAGCGTCAAACAGTTGAGACGCAGCCAAGTTGCCCAGCGTGTAGGTTGGGAAATAGCCGAACAAGCCCGCGCTCCAGTGAACGTCTTGCAACACGCCATCGGCATCCGACGGAGGCTGAATGCCCAGACAAGTTTGATATTGCTGATTCCACGCGTCCGGCAAATCATCCACTTTCAATTCGCCACCGATCAACGCCTGTTCCAATTCGAATCGTATCAGAATGTGCAAGTTGTAGGTCGCTTCGTCGGCTTCGACGCGGATCAGACTGGGGCGAACCTGATTGATTGCGAAATAAATTTCCTGCAGATCGGCCGCTGCCAGACTGTTGGCAAACGCCGCGGTTGCCTGAGGGTACAACCACTGCCAAAACGATCGACTGCGGCCGACTTGGTTTTCCCACAATCGTGATTGTGATTCGTGAATCCCCAGCGACACGAAACTGCCCGGCGGCAATCCGAACCAATCCTGACGCATGCCTTGTTCATACATGCCGTGCCCGGCTTCATGTAGCGTTCCGTACAATCCGCTGGGAAACCAATTGGATTCGTACCGTGTCAGAATGCGGCAATCGTTAGGGCCGAGTGTCGTGCAGAAGGGATGGCTGGTTTCATCCAACCGGCCTCGTGAAAAATCGAACCCAACCGCAGCAGCGACCTTGCGACTGAATTCACGCTGCGCTGCAATCGGAAAATCTTGACGTAGCAGATCCAGGTTGGGTTGGTTCGGTGCGTCTTTGACACGGGCAATCAGATCAGCCAATCGGGTTTTCAGATCGGCAAACACCGGCGCCAACTGCTGGACACTCGCGTCCGGTTCGTACTCGTCCATCAATGCTTCGTAAACACTGTGCTCGGTACCGTCGGCCAGTCGCGCGCCGGCTTCCTGCTTGAGCGAAATCATTTCGACCAGCGCCGGTTTGAATCGTTCGAACGAGTCCTGTTTGCGGGCATCGTCCCAAACCTGTTGTCCGCGCACCGCGGCCACACTCAGCTTTGACACCAGTTCCACAGGGAGTTTGCAGTCCCGCTGGTAATCGCGGTGCAGGCCTCGAATGGTCGCGCCGACATCGCCGTGTGGGTCAACGTCGCCTGCATTTTCAACCAATGAATTCAACGCATCGCCGAATCGGGTCTCGGTGCGCATGCGGTGGGCCGTCGATCGCAAGGTGCTGACTTGCTGAGCGCGATAGTCACCCGCAGCGATCGGCATTCCGGTGCGTTCGTCCCACTCCAACGCATCGGCGGCGGAATGAAAGACGGCTGCCTCACGGGCGGTCTGGCAAACAGATTCAAACAGTGACTGGTCAATCGACATCGTGGGAAATCGGTTCGAGGAAAATGGGGGGCGTTTCACCAGACCCGCAGCTGGGTTGCTACTGATCTTTTTGCTCTCTGCGATGACGTCGCCGGCCGTCCGCATAATCCGCCGCGTCTGGCAACGTTTCGGATTCGGGATGGTGTGAAGCCCACAACTGTTTCAGATAGGGGCGGCACCAACCACAGCCCGTCCCGGCGCCAAAGCACTCCGACAACTGGGACGCAGTCGTTGGTTTTTGCGTGCGGATAAACTGGATGACCTTGCGTCGCGAAACATCAAAGCACAAGCAGACTGGTTGGTCTTCGTCGATCACCGCCGGGGCTCACAAATCAACATCGTGGCGATCCGACAAGCGTCTTGAAAGTCCGGAATGTGCAATCGTTCGTCGGCGGTGTGAATGTTCATTTGTCCGCATCCCACGGTGACCGACGCGATTCCATGGACGTTCAACCAATTGGCATCCAGACCGCCACCGGCGAGTCGTTGATAGGGTTCCCGGCCGATTGACCGCAGCGCTGATTCCAGCGCCAAAATCGAGGGATCGTCACTCGGCAATTCGAACGCTTCGTAGTCAACGTGAGAATTGAATTCACAGTGTCCCGTTTTTCCTGCGGCGTTGCTGACGCTGGCCGCTGCATTCTCGAACGCGGCGCGGATCTCGGCCACGATTCGACTGCGGACCGCTGGGGTATGGCTACGGGCCTCGGCACGCAGGTTGACTTCCGGTGTGACCACGTTGGTCGCATCACCGCCTTGAATCACGCCGACATTGGCTGTCCCGACACCAATCGGCTGTTCTACCTTTCCATGCCAGCCGGTTGCATCGAGTTGGGCGATGGCCTTGGCCGCCATCACGATCGCACTGGCTCCGTTTTCGGGAGCAACACCAGCATGCGCCGGAATCCCTGTCAGCTTGATTTCCATACGCTCGCCACCGATCGCCCCCATGGTGACCTTGTCCAACGGACCACCGTCAAAGTTAAACGCTCGGTCGACCGAACCAATCTTGGCGATATCGAGATGGCACGCCCCTTGAAGACCGACTTCCTCTTGTATGAAAAAGACGATGACGGCGGGCGGGAACTGATGGTCGCCGGCGCGTAAACGAGTGATTGCCGCGGTCAAAATTGCAGCGCAACCGCTGCGGTCATCGGCGCCCAATCCGGTCGCACCGCGGCTGTGGACTTGATCGCCATCGACAAACGGGTCGCTGCCGACGCAAATCGGCACCGTGTCCATGTGAGCCGACAGCATGGTTCGGGGGCCGCTGCCACTACCCGGCAGTTGCACGATCAGATTGCCACAATCACCTTTTAATCGCGTCCGTGACTCGGCGCCGTCATAGGAGATCTGGGACGGATCCAGTCCGGCGGCGATCAATTCGTCGACAATGGCCTGGGCGACCTGCTTCTCTTTGCCGCTGGGGCCTGGGATCGCGGTCAATTTCAAGTAACGGTCCAAAGCTTCGGTCGGAACGACTTCGATTTCTTTCATCTGACGGTTAGACTGGGAATCACGGCAGGTGGGAATGAGACGCCGCCGTAGCCTATTGGCCGGTGAGCCCACCTGTCGAGTGCCATTGTTTTTCGCCAACCGAATCGATCCGTGAACCTGCCCGTCATCCAAACCCAATCTGGCTCCGCCGATGATTCGGCCTCCAGCGACCGCCGGCATTTGCTGAATCTGTCGCTCGCGGAATTGCAACAGTGGCTGGTTGATCACGGGGAGCCGAAGTTTCGCGGCAAACAGATTTTTGGCTGGGTCTACGAAAAACGCGTTTCGCAGTTCGACCAGATGAGTGATCTGCCGAAAAAATTGCGGGAAAAACTGGACCAGGAATTTATCGTGTTCGGCGCCCGCGAGGCGGCTGTTCAAACCAGTCGTGATGGGACCGACAAATTATTGGTTCGCTTAGCCGACGGCGGCGAAGTCGAATGCGTGTTGCTGCGTGGTGGCAATCGACGCAGTATCTGCGTCAGCAGCCAAGTCGGTTGTGCGATGGGATGCGTTTTCTGTGCCAGCGGCTTGGACGGCGTCGACCGGAACCTGACCCGCGGTGAGATCATCGAACAAATGCTGCGGTTGCAGGCCCGTCTGGATGACGGCGAACGTCTAAGCCACATCGTGATGATGGGGATGGGCGAACCGCTGGCCAATTTGGAACAGGTACTTGGCGCGCTGGAGATCGCCAAGAGCGCCGATGGGCTGGGGATTAGCCCGCGGCGAATCACAATCAGCACCGTCGGACTGCCGCCGGCGATCGACAGGCTGGCCAAAAATGGCGTGCCCTACAATTTGGCGGTCAGCCTGCACGCACCCAACGAAGAACTTCGCAACCAATTGGTTCCGGTCAATCACAAGATTGGCATCAACGCCGTCCTGGCCGCCGCCGATCGTTACTTTGAATCCAGCGGACGCCGGCTGACATTCGAATACGTGTTGCTAGGTGGAGTCAATGATGCCGCCGAACACGCTCGAGAATTGGCGGGGATCCTCAAATCTCGCAACGTGTTGTTAAACGTGATTCCCTACAATCCCGTTGAAGGATTGCCGTACCACACGCCCAGCAGACATTCGATCGCCGACTTTCGCCAGATCCTGGAATCCGCCGGCGTCAACGTGATGTTCCGTCAACGCAAAGGCGACGAAATCGATGCGGCCTGCGGACAACTGCGGCGCAACCGCGCGACGCAACCCGAAGCGTGAGTTTTGAAGCCAGCGCTCAACAACCTTTTCAACTCAAATCGACCGGCCCATTGCCGCTTCGATCTCTTCACTCTCCCTTGGAGAGGTCGTGCAGCTTCGCGTGCCACCCATTGGGAGAGTCGCATGCACGCAATCCCATCTCTACGCCAACGGCGTTCAATAGCTTAGCCCGGGGTCACTGTCGAACCTGCTGGAGGCAGGCTCGGCAGGAACCCCGGGTGAACATGCCGCCGAATCCCGCCGGGCAGCGCGTGTTCCCGGTGCTCGCAACCTAGGAACGCATTCATTTTTGTATCTCTTGACCTGACGACCGCCGTTTTGGTA
>NZ_JAMYFE010000189.1 GCF_024129865.1 Stieleria tagensis
CCACGGGGATCGGCAGCAGCGGACAAGCGATCGACACCGATGTCGGCACGATCGCGGCCCAAACGACAGCCTCCGGCGGCGTGTTCATCAACGAACTCGACGCATTGACCATCGGCGTCGGTTCCGGCGGTGTCAGTGGGATCACCGCGGCCTCCGGTGGCAGCGTCGATATCGATGCCGGCGGCATGCTCAGCATCGCCACAGGCAGCCGAGTCCTGGCCGGTGGAAACGCGACGACGTTGACACTGGACGCCACCAGCATGAGTTTGAATGCCGGCAGCGCAGGCACCGAAACCGTGCAGAACACCGGATCAGGCACCATCACCCTGACCGCCACCGCTGGCAACATCACGCTGGACCACCATTCTGTGGGAGCAGGATCCGGAACGGTCAGCATCGATGTCGGCACGCAAAGTATTCTTGCTGCACAAGCCTCCGGGACCGCCGAAATCAATGCCGCAGGCACCGTGGCTTTCAATGCCGCCACCATCGGGTCGAACAACAACCATGTCGATCTGGAGGGGGCCACCGAACTGCAGATCACGGATACCGGGGCTGGAGACATGTACCTCGGTGAAGTCACCGCAAGCACGATTCAGTCCACATCGATCACGGTCGGCGATGTGGCCTATGGAACGATTATTGTCGACTACTTTGATACCGATTTCCTGGCGATTGACACCAATCACCTGCTCTATCTAGTCCAGCACGACGCCAGTAACCGCAACTTTGACTACACCGCTTTGGCCGGTGATGTTTCGGTCAACTCGATCAATACCGGAATTGCTGCAACGACCGTGACAGCCGTCGATGGCGCGATCAACGAGTCCGTTTCCGGCACGTCAACCAACATCACGACCGACGGCGTCTTGACCCTGTCGGCCACCAGCGGCATTGGCAACACCGGCGCCATCGACACGAACGTCGGAACCTTGGCCGCGCAAACGACCGACTCCGGTGGCGTTGCCATTCGGGACATCGGCGACGTGACCGTTGGCAGTGGTGCCGGTGGAATCAACGGTGTCAGCGCAGCGATCGGCGGTGATGTCGACCTGGATGCACTGGGAACAGTGACGGTTGCAGCGGCCAGCCAAGTCAGCGGCGGCGGCGACGGCACCGCGGTCACGATCGATGCCGGTGGCATCGAACTCCAGGCCGGAACCAGCGGAAACGAATCCGTCAACAACTCGGGTGACGGAACCGTCACGTTAACCGCCACCGCATCCGGCATCACCCTGGACAATGATTCGATCGGGGTGGGAACAGGGGATCTGAATCTGAACGCCAACGGGCAAACCATCGGTGTCGCCCAAGCCACGGCGACCGCCGAGATCACGACCGGCGGCGTCGTCAACGTTGATGCGGCAGCCGTCGGCAGTTTGACTCAGTCGCTGGACATCGACGGCGCGACGGCGCTGACGATCAACGACAGTGGCGCCGGCGCGATGTCGTTTGGAGAAGTCGGTGGCCAAACCATCACGGCAACCACGATCACGGTTGGCGATGTCGGTTACGGCAGCATCGACATCGACTATAGCGA
>NZ_JAMYFE010000019.1 GCF_024129865.1 Stieleria tagensis
CCCCGGGCTAAGCTATTGAACGCCGTTGGCGTAGAGATGGGATTGGGTGCATGTGATTGTCCAGACCCTCACGAATTCCATGCCATCCGCAGACCACCAGATGCAGCTGTTGCACGGTTCCCACATTCACCTTGACTGAATTACATCTGTACGTGTATTCTTTGACGTACAGATGTAATTGAATGTCGTTGGTGCAATCTGAGGGATCGTGATGGAAGACCGGCCGCCACTTTCAAAGGGCGAACTTCAAGTCGCCCGAGTGCTTTGGGATTGCGGTGAATCAACCGTTCGCCAGATTCATGAATCATTGCCGGCGGAGCGGGCGATGGAATTCGCCACGGTCCAAACCTATCTGAGGCGGCTGGAGCAGAAGGGCTATGCGACGGCCAAGCTGGTCGGTCGCACCCGTCACTATCGCGCCCGAGTCCGCCCTCAAACGGTGATCCGTCAAACGGTCGGCGAACTCGTCGATCAGCTGTTTGACGGCGATGCGATGCCGCTGGTGCGGCACTTGGTCGAAGATCGCTCGTTGAGTTCCGCGGAGATCAGTCAACTGCGGCAAATGGTGGATGAACTCGATCAGGGGACATCCGAATGAATTCGCTGTTGAATTTGCTGTGGGCCCAGACTTGGCAACTGACGCTATTGGCCTCCGTCGTGATGTTGGTCGCGATTGCAATTCGCTATCGCTCGCCGCGGCTGATGTATGGTTTGTGGATACTGGTGCTGATCAAAGCGGTGCTGCCACCATTGTTGCCACATCCGATCGCGCTACTGGATTGGACGTCCACGTCCAACACCGATGTCGAACAGATTGAACGCGCCCCGCCGGCAATCCAGCATTCGTCTGCAGCGGTGCCCTTGGTTTTGATCACAGTCGATCAATGGCCGGGGAGGGACCGGAGCAACGCTGGTCAAGCGGACCGGATAGTTGCCGCCGAGCAGCTCCGTGTCGCCGATCAGGCCTCGGTCCCAGATCAGCCGCTGGCGCCAACGACCGCCATTGCGTCGGTGAATGACAGGCGTCCTGTTGGCCAAGTCGCAGACAGTCTTTTTACGCCTCGCACCGCTGCGGCAACCGTGCGAACAGTGTCTGCGAAATCGCTGGGTGCCGCGCTGGTCTATTGCTGGGCGCTGGGCAGCATGGTGTTCTGGTTGCGGCAAGTGATTCTGGTGCGGCGTTTGCGGCGGCGTCTAAGCCCAACGCTCAGTCCCGCCCCGGATTGGATTCAATGCCGCACACAGGTGCTGCGTGAGCGGCTAGCCGTGACACAAAACGTCACGGTGCAGCTTTCCCCGGCAGTCGCCTCGCCCTGCGTGTTCGGGCTGGTGCACCCAAAAATCATTCTGCCGACGAGTTTGGTCGGCGACAAATCACAGCAGCAGGGCGAATCCATCGACCCGATTCTGGCGCACGAATTGATCCATCTGCGTCGCCATGATTTGCATTGGGGGATTTTTCAAAACCTGGCCGTTGGACTGTGGTGGTTCCATCCACTCGTTTGGCTGGCATCGCGACAGCTTTCGATCCAAACCGAGTTGTTGTGTGACGACACCGTGATCCGAGAATTGCAGTGCCCCCAAGCCAGCTATGCGCGGCAATTGTTGAACGTCATTGAAATGGCTGCCGCGGCGCCGCTGTCGATTTCCATTCCCCGATCGATCGCACCGAGTATGAGTGCGTTTGGTCAAACCCGTCAGAGATTGGAGAGAATCATGAAGACGAAACCAAAGCGCAGGCGAATCATTGACTGGATGGGTGCGGTAGCGCTGCTGGCGGTTGCGGTCGGCGTACTGCCAGGTGACCTGACCGCAGATGCCCCGCAACAAATCTTGCCTGCGCCACCGATCGCCGCGCCAACGCCACCTGCTGCGCCAACGCCACCTGCTGCGCCAACGCCACCTGCTGCGCCAACGCCACCTGCTGCGCCAACGCCACCTGCTGCGCCAACGCCACCTGCTGCTGCAACGCCACCTGCTGCGCCCGTGCCGGTCGCTGCGCCACAGCTGCCGATCGGACCGCCCGCACCAGCAACGCCCCCGCGGCCGTTGACCGCAGTGCCGACAGCTGTTCCTTCCGTCGCGATCGAACTGCGCAAGTATGACTTGAGCAACATGCTCGGAAAGCGATCCAGCCCGTTGAACGAGACCCAGCGGAAGCAACACATTGAGTCTTCGTTGCGAATGCGGATGCAGAATTGGGACGACCGCGACAGGGGCGCTCCCGCATCCACGATGGCTTGGATCGGATCGCAGTTGCATGTGTTTGCCACCGCAGAGCAACACGAACAGTTGGCCCAGGTCGTCACAAAACTGGACTTTGACGATCTACCCCAGATTTCAATTGCGACCCGTTTCTTAGAAGCCGACCATGAAAAGATCGGCAAACTTTTTGCCGCGATTGGAACGAAGTGGTATGCGGTGCCGCGGCAACAGCAGGACGTTGTCGCCGGCGAGACACCTCAGTCAGCGTTGTCAGAGGACCGGCTGCCCCAATTTGCCACCTGGAAAGCGGCCTCGTCATTGACCAGTCGCAGTAGCGTGCCGCTGTTGATCACGTTTATGGATGCAGCAGAAACCAAGGCGTTGCTACAGATGTTGCAACGAGACCAGTTGGCCAACCTGATGCAGACCCCCAAGGTCACGCTGTTTGATTCACAACATGCGACCGTGCAAACCGCCCGTCAACGACCGTTCATTACGTCGATGAACTGGAGTGAATCGGAAGGGGCAAAGCCGGCCATCGAAGTGTTGCTCGACGGCATGGAAACGCATCTGTTGGCGCATGTCTTGGACCGCGACGTGATTGCGTTACGATTTGCTTGTGAACAAACAGAGATCCCCAGCGTCACCGGATTTGACTTGCCGACCAAACTGAAACAGTCACGGTTGCAAACACCGCAACTGCAAACCAAACAGTTTTCGGCTGAGGTCACGATGCGAGCCAGCGAGACGGTGCTGGTGGCCTGGTTGGAGGCCGAAAACAGGGTTCGGCTGGTCACCATGACGCCTGAAATCGTTGAGTATGCCGGTCAGTTCGAAACACAACAGCAGCAGTGGTCCCTGCCGTCTGACAATGAACGAGCCGCAGTGAAGTGTGGATTGGTGCCACTGACCCATTTTCCGGGTCCCGAAGCGATTGTGCCCCAAGAAAAATCCGCCCCATCGCCTCTCGCTAGCGAGGTCCCCTTGCCGGCCGCATTGAAATCCAAACTGCTCGCGTTTCAGGCAGCGATCGAGGCTACCGAATTGACCCAGTTCAAGATCGAAAATAATTCAACGGTTGTCCTGAGTGCCGGCCCGGTCCATTTGAAATTGGGCGATGTGGGGTTGCCGATGACCGATGAGGACACGCTGGAAATCGAAGCTCGCGAGATGACGGTGGAGGTCGATGGGCAAACACTTCGCTGCACTGCCGAACGCGAGGTGAAGATCCGCAGCGACAGTTTGCAACAAATGACCGCGGATCGAGTGACGGTGGTCTTGAAGCGGTCCGATGACCAGCCAGCATCGGTTGATTTCAAGTTGACCGGCAACGCCTTGGTCGTGATGGACGACGAACTCACCCTGTCGGGCGACTCGTTTCACCTGACCGACAAGCAATGGGCGCTGCAGGGCAACGCGACGCTCAAGATGCAGCCTGAATCGGGAGACCCCAAACTGCTGCAAGCCGAGAGAATCGAAATGAATGAAGATTTCCCGGCACTGATCATCGAGCGGACCACCGCGCTCGAATCCCCGGTCAACGGACTGCCGGCTGTCGTGCGTTGACTACGATTGCAGCTTGGCGGCCGCTAGGGTGTTGTGCAGCAGCATCGCGATCGTCAGCGGTCCGACACCGCCGGGGACCGGGGTGATCGCCGACGCAACTTGCTTGGCATCGTCAAAGGCCACGTCGCCGACCAGTTTGTCACCGACGCGGTTGATTCCCACGTCGATCACAATCGCGCCGGGTTTGATCATGTCACCGGTAATCATTTCCGGGCGCCCGACGGCTGCGATCAGGCAATCGGCCTCGCGGCACACCGCCGCCAAATCAGCGGTCCGGCTATGGGCCAACGTCACGGTGGCGTTGGCAACACCGGGTCCGCACGAACCCGTTTTCTGTGCCAGCATCATTGCCATCGGTTTACCGACGATGTCGCTGCGACCGACCACGCAAACCTTTTTGCCGGCGACCGACAATCCGGATCGTCCCAGCAGTTGGACGATGCCATGTGGCGTGCAGGGTAAAAAACGCGGTCGACCTTGCATCAGCAGGCCGACATTGACCGGTGAAAATGCATCGACGTCCTTCATGGGGTCGATCGCATCCAGAATTTCTCGTTCGTCGTATTTGGTTGTTCCCCCACTGGGTAGGGGCAGCTGAACCAGGATTCCATTGACCCCGGGATCCGCGTTCAGCTCTGCGATCAGCCGCATCAATTCAGCTTGTCCGGCGTCGGCCGGCAGGCGGTGCGTTCGACCGTCGATGCCCGCTTTTTCGCAGGCACGGGCTTTGTTTCTCACATAGACCTGACTGGCGGGGTCTTCGCCCACCAAAACGGCCGTCAGGCAGGGTGCGGCGGCGGCGCTGTCAGCGACATATTTCGCGACCGCCGCGGCAACTTCCTGTCGAATTTCTGCCGCGACGCTTTTCCCATCCAAAATCTGTGCCGTCATTTTTGTCTCGTCATGCGTGGTTGCGTCACTGATAGGTCGGTTTGCTGCGGCAAACCGTCCGTCGCATCGCCATAGTGGTAAAGGCGGACGACCGTTATAGTTGCAATAGATTTACCGTTCACTCCTCGCGTCACTCGCGATTCGATATCACACAGGATTTTTGACTCGA
Organism: Stieleria tagensis; assembly: GCF_024129865.1. Taxonomy (GTDB): domain Bacteria; phylum Planctomycetota; class Planctomycetia; order Pirellulales; family Pirellulaceae; genus Stieleria; species Stieleria tagensis. Next base: position 4,832 of record NZ_JAMYFE010000019.1, read on the forward strand.
TGTCTACCGAAGCGCCCAAGCTTAGCCAGGTCGAGAAGCTCAAAGAGGAAAGTCAGTATCTAAAAGGCACCATCGACACCGAACTGGCTGCTGACACTGATCACTTCGGCAAAGACGACATCCAATTGCTGAAATTCCACGGCACCTACCAGCAAGATGACCGTGACAAACGTGCCGAATTGAAGAAAACGGGCGGCGGAAAAGCTTTTGCCATGATGGTTCGCTGCCGGATTCCTGGCGGCCGGATCACCAGCGATCAAATGCTCGCTCAACTGGATTTGTGCGACGAATTGGGCGATTCGACGCTGCGTATCACGACTCGGCAAACGCTGCAGTTGCATGGCGTGCTCAAGCAAGACTTGCGAGCCACCATCAATCGGATCAACGAGATTGAGTTGTCGACGCTGGCGGCCTGTGGCGACGTCAATCGCAACGTGATGTGCTGCCCGGCCAAACGCAACGACCAGGTGCACCGTGACATGGTGGCACTGACCGATCAATTGGTGGTCGCCCTGGCGCCTCAAACACCGGCCTATCACGAACTGTGGGTGGCCGACCCGGACAGCGGCGAAAAAACATTGCAAGGCGGCGGCCCGATCGTCGAACCGCTGTACGGCCCCCGCTATCTGCCACGAAAATTCAAAATTGGCATCGCGTTGCCCGAAGACAATTGCATCGACATCTATACCCAAGACCTGGGATTTTTGGCGGTTGTACGCGATGAAAAAATCATCGGCTACAACGTCTTGGTGGGCGGCAGCATGGGCAACACGCCGGCCAATAAAAAAACCTACCCCGCACTTAGCAAACGGATGGCGTTCTGCACTCCGCAGCAAGCCGTGGATGTCGCCAAAGCGGTGATCAAAGTCCAACGCGATTACGGAAACCGCGAAGACCGCAAACTTGCGCGAATGAAGTATCTGGTCGACAAATGGGGCGTCGAAAAATTCCGTCGCGCCGTCGAAGAATATTATGGACAGCCGCTGGAAGATTGCACCGCCGATGACGTCACCGGTTTTGATGACCACATGGGCTGGCAAGACCAGGGCGATGGCAAATTGTCCTATGGGCTGAACATCGAAAACGGTCGCCTGTACGACAACGACCATCGTCAACTCAAAGCGATGATGCGCGAGATCTGTCGCACCTTTGGAACCGAGTTGCGGATGACCGGTCACCAGAGCATCATCGTGACGGATGTTGATCCGGGCGACAAAGACAAGCTGATTGCGATTCTGAAAAAACACAATGCGCGGACCACCGAAGAAACCAGCACCGTCCGTCGCTGGTCGATGGCCTGTGTCGCGTTTCCCACCTGTGGCCTAGCGGTCACCGAAAGCGAGCGTCGCCTGCCATCGCTGATCGACGACTTGGAACAACCCCTGGCCAAACTAGGATTGGACAAGGAACGATTCACGATCCGGATGACCGGTTGCCCCAACGGGTGCGCGCGTCCCTACAACGCCGACATCGCGCTGGTCGGCAAGGCCCGCGAAAAATACACGCTGTACGTCGGTGGCGGATGGTTGGGCAATCGCCTGGCATACATCTACAAAGATATGGTGCCATCGGCTGACTTGGCTGACGAACTGATCGGGATCATGTCGGCCTTCAAATCCAACGCAAACGAAGGCGAATCGCTGGGTGAGTTTTGTGATCGGATTGGCAAAGACGACTTGGCCGTGATGGCCGCGGCCGCGCCACGACCGTAGATCAGTTAGGTTGATCCAAAAATCCGCTTTCCACTCGGTTTGCGGATCGACTCCGTCGCGACCAAATCGTAGCTGGGCCCGCCAGGGTTCAGTCGGTCTGAACACATGTAATGCCGGCGGCTTACACCGCCGGCAATTCGTGTATCTCCCCCTGGGCTAGCAATCAAGTCTCCCGATCGCGTCGGCTGTGCTAAAATCGTTGGCCTGTTCCCCCTTCAATCGCCTTCCCGATGATCTGCCATGCCAACGCGATTCCAGTCGAATTCCTTACTGACAATATTGCTGCTGCTGGGGATGGGGGCCGGTCAGTCGATCCGAGCCGAGGATGCTGCGCGGGCCGAACCTACCGTTCGCCCCAACATTTTGTTGGCGATCGCCGATGACTGGTCTTATGGTCACGCCAGTGCCTATGGATGCCAGTGGGTCCAGACACCCAGCTTTGATCGCATCGCCCGCGAAGGGTTATTGTTTGACAACGCTTTTACACCCAATGCCAAATGTGCGCCTTCGCGAGCAATCATTCTGACGGGGCGTTATTCGTGGCAACTCGAAGAAGCCGGCAACCACATGTGTTACTTTCCGGCCAAGTTTGGTGGCTATGTGGAACGCTTAGCTGCCGACGGGTATTTCGCCGGCTACACGGGCAAAGGCTGGGGGCCCGGGATCGCCAACGATGCGAACGGCAATCAGCGCGCAATCACTGGGAAAGCTTATTCGAGAAAGAAAGCTCAGCCGCCGGCCAAAAAGATCTCCAACAATGACTACGCTGGCAACTTTGAAAGTTTTTTAGCGGACGTTCCAGCCGATCAGCCATGGGTGTTTTGGTACGGAACCACCGAACCACACCGCGGCTATGAATACGGCGCAGGCGTCCGGCTAGGCAAAACGTTGGATTCGATCGACCGTGTCCCGTCGTACTGGCCCGACAACGAAACAGTACGTAACGACATGCTGGACTATGCCGTTGAAGTCGAGCACTACGACGATCATCTCGGTCGTATTTTGGAAACACTCGAACAGACCGGGCAACTCGACAACACGTTGATCGTCGCGACCAGCGATCATGGCATGCCATTCCCCCGCGCTAAAGGCCAAGCCTACGATGAATCAAACCACATTCCATTGGCGGTGCGTTGGCCGGCGGCAATCCAATCTCCCGGACGCCGCGTCACCGACTTCGTCGATTTCGCCGGCCTAGCACCCACGTTTTTGAAAGCGGCTGGCATCAACGAAGCCGGTCCCATCATGCAGCCGACCAGCGGGAAAGATCTGTTCGATATCTTTGCCGCCAGCGGCCCCGTCCCGGCACGCGATCACGTCCTGGTCGGCAAAGAACGACACGACATCGGACGTCCCGAGCGCGGCGGCTATCCGATTCGTGGCATCCGCAGAGGCGACCTGTTGTACCTGCATAATTTTGCCACCGATCGTTGGCCGGCCGGCAATCCGGAAACAGGTTATCTGAACTGCGATGGTGGCCCCACCAAGACCGAGGTCTTGGAGATGCGTCGCAGCGGAACAGCGACCACGTTTTGGAAACAGTGTTTTGGAAAGCGGCCAGAGATCGAGTTATACAATGTTGCGTCCGATCCGGATTGCGTCATCAATTTGGCCAAAGATCCCCACTACGCCAGTCAAATCGAGTCGCTCGGTGCGCAATTGGAATCCGAGTTGAAATCCCAAGGCGACCCGCGGATGTTTGGCAACGGCGACGTGTTTGACCGCTATGAGTACACCAGTCCCGCAACGGCCGGATTTTACGAACGCTACATCGCTGGCGAAAAACTAAATGCGGGTTGGGTGAACCCGGGCGATTTTGAACCCGAACCGATCGAGTAGCGATCGCTCGCTGGGCAACGAGGACGGCAAGTGATCTGTCGGCGTTTCAACCGGGGGCGACGTTCAATCTGTCCAACCGGCAAAACCCGGCCGTCGTTGGAAAAGCCATTGGATCCTTTGCCCAGGCAATGACTTTCGGTGAATCGAGGGCATAGAATTCGATTGCGGCCGATCAGAACAGGGTCGCGCGGATTCTTAGTAAGACCCACGCACGGGCTTTTCCATGAGACCTGCTTCGCAGAAGCCATCGTCGCCGCTGGCCGAGGAAGACGACGAGACATCGGACACGGTCCGGCCGATTCAAATTCAGATTGATTCGGCCGGTTGCGTGAACTACGCCAGCTACCAGAATTCAAGTCCGCTGCTGCGCAATCTGGCGATCACCAACAACTCCAATGACAGTCTGTCCGATCTGCGATTGGAGCTGTCCTCAGCACCTGGTTTTGTCCAACCAAAAGTCTGGCAAATTGATCGTATCGATTCTGAAACGACGATCACCTTGCCGACCGGCGACATCCGGCTTGACCCCGGATACTTGGATGCCTTGAACGAAGCCGAGCAAGGTTGTTTGCAAATTAGACTGTACGATCAAGATCGATTGATCGGCGATGCCCAGCACGACCTGCGTGTGTTAGCCCGCGACGAATGGGGCGGCGTTGGTGCGATGGGCGAACTGCTATCGGCCTTTGTTCAACCCAACGATCCGGCGATCAACCTGTTGCTGAAATCTGCGAGCGATATTTTGGTCGACCATGGCCGATCAGGCGCGCTTGATGGTTACCGCTGCAACGACCCCAGTCGCGTGTATCTGTTGGCATCCGCACTTTGGTCCGCGGTTGCAGATCGAGGACTCAGTTATGCCAGTCCCCCCAAAAGTTTCGAACGGGTCGGTCAAAAAACGCGCCGTCCGAGTACCGTTTTAGACGCCGGGTTGGCAACCTGTTTAGATAGCACGTTGCTGCTGGCCGCGGCACTCGAGGCAATGGGGTTGCACCCGATCATTGTGCTTAAACGCGATCACTGCTTTGTCGGTGTTTGGATGATCGAAAGCAGTTTCGGCCGTCTGATCGAAACCGATTGCAGTGAAGTCCGCAAAGCGATCGCAGGAAAGGAATTGATCGTTTTCGAAACGACATTGTTGACCCATCGCCCGGCCGCACGATTTGACGATGCAATCAAAGTTGCCGCATCCAATCTAGACGTCGAAGAACAACCGCAGTTTGTTGCTGCGATCGATGTCGCGCGCGCACGGATGGTTAAGATCCGGCCGCTGGCGTCACATCATCGTCCTGACAGCGACACTTCAAACGATGCGCAGATCCGATCGCATGGTTTGGACCTGCCGGTGAATGATCCGGGGCCACGGCCGTTGCCGCCGGAAACCAAGCCGACCACACCGGACGGCCGAATCGATCGTTGGCATCGAAAGCTGTTGGATTTGACGCTCCGCAATCGGCTGCTTCACTTCCGTTGGACAAAGCAAACGATTCCTTTTGTCTGTCCCGAAGTTTCTAAATTGGAAGACCGATTGTCCCAAGGCAAACGGCTGCGGGTCGTTTCCTTGCCTGATGCCAATGTTACCGCCGGCAGAGATGCCGAACATCATCGAACGACGCAGCACGAAGACCTGGAATCCGAGTACGCAAGCGCAGCACTTGAGCGCGGTGAAGTCTGTGCAACCTTGGGCGGTGAAGATCTAGCGAAGCGTTTAACCGCGTTGTATCGCAGTTCACGCAACGATTTGGCCGAAGGCGGATCGAACACGTTGTTTTTGGCGGTCGGTTTTTTGATCTGGAAAGAACATCCCAGTGACACACGCACGTTGCGTGCCCCGCTGTTATTGGTTCCGGTCAAATTGATTCGCAAAAGTGCTAATTCGTTGTATCAATTGGCCCACCACGAAGACGATGTGCGGTTCAACGCGACGTTGATCCAAAAGCTAAAACGCGACTTCGATTGTGATCTCTCGCAGTTTGAAAATGAACTGCCGACGGACAAAACTGGCGTTGATGTTCCACAGGTCCTAGATTCGGTGCGACGTCTGGTGCGTGAGATCCCAGGGTTCGAGGTGATTGCGGAAACCGCGCTGTCTCGGTTCTCGTTTTCGAAGTACCTGATGTGGAAAGACTTGGTCGATCGCAGTGACCAATTGGAACAGAATCGTGTCGTCCGGCATCTGGTCCGAGATCCAGACAAACCGTTCCTTGCCGCAGTCGACACAGCGATTGTCGCTCCGGCAGAGATCGACGGTCGATACGATCCAGTCGATTTAGTGCATCCCTTGGACGCCGATTCAACACAATTGGCCGCCGTGATGGCGGCCGCCGAAGGCCACGATTTTGTTTTGGTCGGACCGCCGGGCACCGGCAAAAGTCAAACGATCGCCAACATGATCGCGCAGTGTTTGGCGGCGGGGAAAACCGTGTTGTTTGTTGCGGAAAAGACAGCTGCGTTGGACGTCGTCCAGCGTCGTTTACATCAGCACGGTCTGGGAGATTTCTGTGTCGAATTACACAGCAACAAAGCCGAACGCAAGCGATTCTTGCGACAACTGGATCAAGCTTGGCAGAATGGACGCCCAGATCAAAATGGAGATCCACAGGACGACTGGATTCAGATCAACGCAGAACTGAAACTGCGGCGTGATCAATTGAATGAATATGTCAACGCCGTTCACCAGCGGGCCGCGAACGGTTGGACGCCCTATCAGGCAATGGGTGTTTCGATTCAAGGCCAATCCATCGACACGCCATCACTTCATTGGAATGATCCGAATGAACATGATCTGCAACAATTTCAACAGTTGGTCACGGTCGTCGGCGACGTGGCACGGAATTTTGATGCGGTTCGTGATTTGGATCCACTGACTGCGATCACGCATACCGAGTGGTCGATCCAATGGGAGCGTGATCTGCTGCAACAGTGCGATCGGTTGGCCGAAACGATTTCCAGTTTCGGACCTCATTTGACGCAGTTTTGTGATTCGATTGGACTGCAATGTGATGACGCCCCAGCCGAACAATTAGGCCATCTTTATCAATTGGCGCGAGAACTGGTCGACACTGCTGGGGAAGATTACCGCACTGTGTTTGATCCACAACTCGCACAGTTGCCGGCTGATCTGTCCGATCTGAAACAGGCGATCACCCGCTACGATGCCGCCGCATCGGCGTGCGGTGCAACGATCGACGATGATGTCTTACGCCAATTGCCGATCGATCAGATGGATCGGGACTGGCGCGATGCCAGCGCGTCGATCTGGCCGCTGTCGGCGCTGCGTCGACACAAACTGCAAAAGCGGATGCAGCGTTTTGCCAATCTCGGCGTTCTTGACCCGGCCAATGATCTGCAATTGGTTCGGGAAATGCAGCAGCAAATGGCGCGGATCGACGCCAATCCATTGGCGAGACGTGATCATTTGTGGCAGCACCGCAAGACGCCTATCGCGGCGACAGACCGACATCTACGCCGGTGCCAATCGATCGAGAAATTGATTCAGGAAATCGGTCGTTCGATCGCCGGCTCCGAATCTCAAGTGAGTGCGTTGCGTGATCGATTGACGCTGCGTTTGGAAGGTTTATCAACCGAATCGGCACTTGATTCGATCGCCAGACGCTTTGTGGCCAGCTACGAAGAATACGATGCGTCAGCAGGTTTGTTCGAACATTTAGCCGGTGACAAAGCGTCTCCCCGCGATTCGCTGACCGCATTGGCCGATGCATCCGAAATGGTGCAGCGAATCCAGTCCAACCGGACTGGATTACAACGTTGGACGCTATGGCAGACGGTGCACCAACGTTCGATTGAACTGGGTCTGGGACCCTTTTCAAACGCGATCCAGTGCGGCGCAGTTTCCACTGAATCGGCCGTCGAACGATTTCGTTTGGCCTACGTCCGTTGGTGGTTGCCACTGGTGATCGATTCCAGTGACGTACTGCGACGTTTCCAGCGTTTGCAGCACGAACATGTGATTGCCGAATTTGATCAATTCGACTCCGCCGCCCGTGGCGCGGCGGCGGATCGAGTGCGACAGTCAATCGCGCATCGATTGCCAGCCCAAAGCGACGTACCGCGAAAAAGCGAATTGGGAATGCTGCGTCATCAAATCGGACTCAAGCGTCCCAGCAAATCGATCCGCTCGTTGATCTCGTTGATGCCCCAGCACTTCGCATCTCTGGCGCCATGTTTGTTGATGTCACCGCTCTCGATTGCGCAATATCTGCCTGCAGATCAACCGGCCTTTGACGTCGTGATCTTTGACGAGGCATCCCAGATCACGACCTGGGACGCGATCGGTGCGATCGCCCGAGGTCGTCAAACGATCATTGTCGGCGACCCCAAACAATTGCCGCCGACCAATTTTTTTGACGGCGGTGACGACGATGAAGACGACGAGGAACTGCTGGACTATGAACGAGATCTCGAGAGCATCTTGGACGAAGCCAAGGCATCGGGGCTGCCTCTGTTGCAGCTGAACTGGCACTATCGGAGCCGGCATGAGTCGCTGATCGCATTTTCAAATCACCATTACTACGATGATCAATTGGTCACGTTTCCATCGCCGGAAACGAGTGATAGCGCTGTCTCACTGCGCCACTTGCCGCAGACCCACTACGACCGCGGCAAAACCAGAACCAACGAAATGGAAGCCCAGGCGATCGTTGCCGAAGCGATCAATCGCATGAAAGCTTGGTTGCAGCTACCGGCCGAACAACGCAAAACGTTGGGGATTGTCACGTTCAACAGTCAACAACAAACGTTGATTCTAGACCTATTAGATGAAGCCCAACGGGAATCACCGGAGATCGGTTGGTTCTTTGATGAACAGCGGATCGAACCAACCGTGGTCAAAAATCTGGAGAACGTTCAGGGCGATGAACGAGACCTGATGTTGTTCTCGATTACGTTTGGGCCGGACGCATCTGGCAAAGTACCGCTGACGTTTGGAGCACTTAATCGTGAGGGTGGCGAGCGACGATTGAATGTCGCGATCACCCGAGCTCGAGAAGAACTGATCGTGTTTTCGTCGTTCACTGCCGACCAATTGGACGCCGAGCGGTCGAAATCACGTGGCGTTCAAGATCTGAAACATTTTCTAGCGTTCGCGGAATCCGACAGCGTTGCAAACTTTGATCCGGCACATCCTGCCGCCGAAGAGATCGGTTCGCAGTTTGTCGCTGCGATGGCACAGCGACTAAAACGCATGGGATGGGATGTCGCCGAGCAAATTGGAGCCTCGGGATTTCGAATTCCACTTGCGATTCGACATCCTGACGACAGCCAGCGATTTCTCGCGGGCATTGAATGTGACGGTTTGGCGTACCACCGTTCACAAAATGCTCGCGACCGCGACAAAACGCGTGCCACGGTGTTGGAGCAATTGGGATGGACCATGCTGCGCGTTTGGTCACGCGATTGGTGGTACGACCCCGAGGGTGCCGCGTCAGAGCTGGATCATCAATTGACCGAACTACTGCGTGGCTAGGCAGCGCGACGTTGGCGACTCGCCGCGTCGATGCGTGTTCGCACATTCGCCATGGCGCCGATTTCACTGGGAGTCGCGCCTGCGTACCAAGCACGGTCTGCGATAGCCTGGACAATCCGTTCGGCGATCGTGACAGCGCGAGCACCGGCGGTTCCATTGACCGTTGGCGACATTCCCGACTGAATGCTGATCACAAAATCGTGCAGCTCATCCAGAATGGCGTTTCGAGGTTCAAGTTCCGTCGAACTGATCTGCAAGTGATCGTTAAACAGTTCGTCCGCATATGCCAACGGATTGTCGGTCGCTTGATCGAGTTCGAATGATCGCTGCACCAGCATGTCGCTGGGACGAACCATGTGCAGGGCGGGGCCGGAGAAATCAATTTCTGCGAACCCGTTGGACCCGAACACTTGCATGCCACGCGCCGGGGTGGGGCTGACACGGGAAGCTTTCAGATTGGCGACCAATCCACATTCAAATTCCAGGCGTGCTTCGGCGATGTCTTCGTGGTCGCTGACAACGGCCAAGCCGCTGGCCGAAACATTGTTGAGCGCGGCATTGGTCATTGCACAGACCAGGTCGATGTCGTGGATCATCAGGTCCATCACCACACCAACGTCCAAACAACGGCCGGGGAATCGCGAGGCACGGACGGCTTCAACGTATTTCGCGTCGACACCGACGTCACCGAGTGCGGTGAAGGCGGGATTGAATCGTTCGACATGGCCGACCTGCAGCGTCAGCCGACGCGAATCGGCCAACATCGCCAGTTTGTTGGCGTCGGCCGCCGTGGTGGCCAATGGTTTTTCCACCAGCAAGTGTTTGCCGGCCTTCAGTAGATCCGTCGCAATTTCGGCATGAGCATCGGTGGGAGCCGCGATCACGGCGGCGTCAATTTTGTCGACTAATTCGCGGTAGTCGGCGACGACAGGCACGTCAAACAGTGTTGAGGCATTGTCACGCGCGGAATCGACGGGGTCACTGATCGCGACCAATTCGGCCCCATCGACACTTCCGAGTAGTTTGGCGTGAATGCGGCCCAAATGGCCGGCTCCAATAACCGCAACACGTAATCGACTCATGCTACTTTCTTGCTCCGTTGGTCTTGGCCACGCCCGTGATGTCCGCTGCAGGAACGATCGACGCAGTCAAAGAGATGTTTGATGACGGGACGAATCGGGCCTTTGGAGAACATCGTCTCGCGGGCTTTTTCGACACCGACACGCGATCGATACAACAATTTGAAAGCAGCGGTCAAGACCGCGATGTCTTCGGCGGTGTAACCGTGACGTTTCAAACCGATCGAATTGATCGCTCTGGGTTTGGTCGGTTGGCCATCGACGATGGTGTAGGGCGGTACATCGTGCAGCACGCGGCTCATCGCACTGACAAAGCTCAATTGCCCGACACTAGCAAAGTGCGACACGCCGACTCCACCGGCCAAGGTGACATCGTTTCCGATTCGAACATGTCCGCCCAACATGCCGTTATTGGCGATCACGATGCGATCGCCGATCTTGCAATCATGGGCGATGTGGGTGCCAGCCATGAAGTAGTTGTTGTTTCCGATTTCCGTGATGCCGTCTTCTTTCTCGGTGGCACGGTTGACCGTGCTGTGCTCACGAAAAATGTTGTTGTCACCGATCACCACCTGCGTCGGTGTTTCTTTGTAGCTGGTGTCTTGGGGGTGAGCTCCGATGATGCTGCCAGGGAAAATGTGGTTGTCTTCGCCGATCGTACAGCGACCCGTGACAACCACATGCTCTTCAATCAGCGTTCCATCGCCGATTTTTGCATCGGGGCCGATCACCGAAAAGTGGCCGATTCGGACGCCGCTTCCGAGCTGCGCTCTGGGATCAACAACGGCTGTTTGAGCGATGACAACACTCATGGCAATCAATGATTCGGAAGGAATTGGAATGAAACGGCAAAACTTCATGTTTGTGCCGCGGATCAAGTTGACGTTACTGAATCGATCGACTGAAGATCGAGAGGAATTGGGTGGAAAATCGAAGATCGGCGGAAGAAATGGAAGAATCTGCGACCATGAATGAATTCGTCGATTTCACTCAAGCAGCTTTTGGTCGCGATTCAAATAAATTGAAACGTTGTTTGGCGTGCGTTTGAACGGCCAACTCGTGCAACGCTTTGGCCATTCGACCGTTCAGATGATGTCCGCCACGGTAGGAAACGAATTTCCCCACCAACTCGACACCCGCCAGCGCCAAATCGCCGACCAGATCCAGGGTCTTGTGTCGCGCGCATTCGTTGTTGAAGCGAAGTTGATTGTCGATCGGCCCGTCATCATCAAACACCAACAAGTCTTGATAGCTGACGTGCTTGGCCACACCCTTGGCGTGCAAGGCTTGAGCCTGGCTTTGCGTGACGAATGTTCGTGCACCTGCGACGTCGCGACTGAATCGAATCGGTGTGCAGGCAAACCCGTAATTCTGGTTTGCGATCGGACCTTTGTGGTCAAACGCCAATTGGTAACCGAAGTGACTGACACCGGTTTGGATCGGCGATGCCGAGATCCATGATTCACCCTCGCGGAGAGTGATCAGTTGTTCGATCACCAGGCGTGGCCGTTGGGCAGCTTGGATCACAAGCCCCGCGCCGCAGAGCGCGTCGATGTAGGGTTTGCTGCTACCGTCCAGGCCAGGAAATTCCAGTCCATTGATTTCGACGATGCAATTGTCGATTTCCATGGCGTAAAGCGCCGCCATCAAATGTTCGATCATTTCGAACTGGGCGTTCCCACGCGATAGATTGGTTCGCAGGGTTGCATCACTGCGGTGTTCGACATGAGCCGGACAGCTGGGGCGGTCAGGCAGATCTGATCGAACGAGTAAAATGCCGGTGTCGGCGGGTGCAGGACGCATCACCACACACACCTCTTTCGCCGTCCAATAGCCACGGCCCTGAACCTCGCAAACCGAGGCGATCGAATGCTGGTTGCGCGATAAATTCACGGTAAGCCTCCCTGCCCAAAAGACCGTTGACATCCCGGGTCAGACCAAGGAACTGTCGGTGGAAAAGAAAAGCGACGGAGTTTGAGGTCCGTCGCTTTGATTGATCATTTGCTCGTGATTCGAGCCGGCATTGCCAGACTAACGTCGGGGTGCCGCCGCACCGGCCTGGGCGATTTCGTTCTTGAACACATTGTTCAAGTACGTCATCACGGTCGGGGTCATGTTCAGTGCATCGTCGTGGTAAACGATGTTCTTCATCACGCCGCGGATCACCGATTCACCTTGGGTTTGGTCCATTTCTTCGCTGTTGTAGCGAAGCACCAAGTTGATCTTGTTGTGTTTAGCGATCAGCTTCACACCTTCGGAGATCTTTTGATAGTTGTCAAAATAGATCCGTGCTTCGGCATCGGCTAGCTCTTTGCGTTTGCGAGCCATATCCAATCGCAGCTTGGAATCCATTTCCGCGAACTGCTCTTCCAAAGCGGAATACTCTGGACTTCCGGGCGTCAGCTGTTTCAGCTTGGCCGCGGTCGTTTTAAGCATTTCGCGTTTTTCTTTCAGCTCTCCGTCGTAAGCTTTTAGATCAGCTTCGACCTTTGCCACTTGTAGCTTGATACCTTCATGGTTTTTGAAGATAGAAGCGACGTCCACGACCGCAACGCGGTGCGGAGCGGTATCTTGTGCTGAAACGGTACCGGTCGACAGGCCGGCGCCCAACATCGATGCCAATCCGATGGCAATCCCACAGATTTGATGGCGAACGGTTCGCACTTTCGCTCTCCTTGCGTTTTTGAGTCGCACGTCCTTTGCTGTCAGCAATGAATCGAAGGAGATCGTTTCCCGTTCCGATTCGAAATGGATCCCCTCAGACATCCGTTGCCTGAAAGAATTCCACCGGTTCACTGACGTACCGAAATCGCTTCGGCTTTTGTTCACTGGTTTGGATTGTGGCAACCCACGCCAGCCGCGTAAAGATTGATCAGCCTATTTTCTAAGGTCGTTTTTCAAGCTTTCCGCGAAGCGTGATTTGGTTTGTTCCTCGACGGACCAGGATTTCGAATTCGTCGCCTGGCAAATGATTGCGGACCCACGACAACACGTCTGCGGTTGTTCGGATCGTTGATTTGCCAATGCGCTGGATTTGATCGTCGATTTGCAAACCCGCTATCGATGCCGGCCCACCCTCGGTCACCTCTGTGACCTGGACCACGCCGCTGCGGACAGAAATCCGAATTCCCAAAAACGCCGTCATCTGACGACGAATCTCGACTCGAGCATCCGTTTCCGCATAGCTTGGTCGCTGTGAACGCACCGCCAACTGGAATGCCACTTCTGAAACCATATCGGTTAAACGGGTTAGGTTCCCGAAATCGATTTTGTCGAAATCATCAGATGGGCGGTGATAGTCGTTATGCAGGCCCGTAAAAAAGAACAGCACCGGAACACCGACCCGATAAAACGATTGATGATCGCTGGGCCCGTATCCGCTGGCAACTTTAAACAAATCGAAACCAAATCCACGGTTGACCGATTCGACCAATGCATCCAGACCATCGGCGGTGCCAGTGCCGTAAATGGTCAATTCGTTGTCACGCAAACGTCCGACCATGTCCAAGTTGATCATCGCTACGGTGTTCTCGATCGGTAACACCGGGTTTTCGACATAGGTCTGGCTACCGACCAATCCACGTTCTTCACCGGTGAACCCGATGAACAAGAATGTCCGGTGTGACGGGGCAGTGCTCAATCGTTTTGAAAGTTCGCCGGCACACGCTAGCATTGTCGCCGTGCCGCTCGCATTGTCGTCAGCGCCGTTGTGCACCGCGATCGTCCCCGGTGCCATCGACGCATAACCGCCCATACCAACATGGTCGTAGTGTGCGCCAATCACGACCACTTGCGATGCCAACGGCCCTTTGCCAGGCAAGCGTCCGATCACGTTGTCGCTGACCGTTGCGGCCGGTTTCAGATCGACTGAAACCGTTGCAGTCACCTGGTCCAGCGCTCGGCTGGCCGGTTGATAGGTTTCGTCGATTTGCTTTTCAATCTGTTCCAGCCCTGGTTGGCCGGACGACCGCAGGAGTTTGTCGGCTAGATCACGTGCGATCGAGGCAACAGGGATCATTTTGGTTTGATTGGTTTGAGTCCCCGCTTCGCTCAAACCCAGTACGCCGCGCTGGGCTGAATCAAGATCAGCTTGCATCGCTTTGATCAGCTGATCGATCCCGGCGATCTTGGCTTCGGCCGCCGCACGATTCTTTACCGCCTCGGCAGGCAGGTCGACCAGCAATTTTGCGAGCGTTTGTTTGCGGTCTTCTTCTTGATCGATTCGCTGTTGTTCTTTTTCGACCGTTTGGCGTGTGCTGGCGGGGTCGTTGACGATCAGCACCGCTTTGGCACCATGCTCGATCGCGTTGGCAATTTTTGTCGCAAAATAGGCGTGGCGCGTGTTTTTGACTCCGTCAAACGGACTGTCGGGATCGCTGGAACCGGGTTCCTTTCTCAGCACCATGACGATCGAGTCTTGGGCATTGATCGATTGGAAATCGTCATAGGAATGAGTCGCTGATGTGATTCCATAACCGGCGAAAACGACTGGGCCGGTGACCGATCCGACTTCTTGGCCGATTGCCAGCGGCCCAAATCCGTCGCCCAATTTGGCGTCAATGGAATTCCCGTCGGCCAGTTGGAAACGGCACTGGTTGTTGTCAGCGCTGCGGACTTCGCTACCGATCGCGATTTTGACCGACTGAAACGGTTGGCCGTCAACCGAGTCCATTTGTAGGCCAATGCCGCGCATGCGATCGGCCAAATAGTCACGCGCGACGACGATGGTTTCGTCGGTCACACTGCGTCCCCGGAGTTCATCCGAGGCTAGGAACTGGATGTCATCTCGCAGCGAATCGGTCACAGTCACTGGCGGCTGAGCAATGACGGCACCGAGCCAGGGAACGAGCATCAACAGCAGTGAAAGCAGCGCAGAGAGAGCCGGGGCAGCGGAGAGTCTAAAGTACGGCATGCGCTAGTCTGTTCTGTCTGTTGTTTTGATGAGAGCCGCCTCTCTCGCCTGTTGAAGCTGCGTTTGGATCACAACCCGATTGGTTAATGAGCGTTTGCGTTTTTTCACAACCCGACGCGTGAGCGAGGGATTTGGCGTGTTAACGGAACCCCTCGCTCACGCGTCGGGTTAGGAAAACCAATGTCTCACGCAAAGGCGAAATTTCACAACAATCGCGGGAGGGGTAAAAGTCGTCACTCGCTGCAATGACGACACTAAAAAACTGCGTGGCATCCGCCCACAGGCGGTCGACTAAACCGTTTCCGCAGCGGGTTGATTACGGCTGACCAGCCACAACAGGATCGGGCTGGCAACGAAGATCGAACTGTAGGTACCGACCAACACACCGACAACCAATGCGAATGCAAAGGCGTGAATGCCTTCCCCGCCAAAGGCGTATAACAGCAGCACAACGATCAACGTGGTCAACGATGTCAGCAACGTCCGGCTAAGCGTTTGATTGATGCTGGTGTTGACCATTTCACTGGTCAGACGCGGTGCCTTGCCCTTGGTTTCGCGGATGCGGTCAAACACCACGATCGTGTCGTTCAACGAGTAACCGATGATCGTCAACAAGGCCGCAACCACGGTCAAGCTGATTTTGAATGGATCGATCAATAGGAATCCGAGAGCGTCGGCAACGTAGTAACTGATCGCGATCGCACCGAGAGTGATCAACACGTCATGCACCAGGGCGGCGACAGCGGCAAAGCCATAGACGACGCGTTGGAAACGGAACCAGATGTACAGAATGATGACCATCAAACTTGCGAACAGGGCCACCAAGGCACGTCCGATCATTTGACCCGCCACCCGAGCTCCGACGCTGCTACTGCTGACCCAAACCGGTTCATTGCCAAGCGACGTTTCGACGGCGGCCATCACTCGGTCAGCGTTGTCATTGCCCATCGGCAACGTGACACGCCACGCGGCAAACGGCAGACTCGAACCTACCTTCCACTTTTCCGACCCTTCACCGCTGGGAACCAATTCGACGGCTCGTTCGTTCAGTGGAATATTCAATTTGTCCGCGGCTTCTTTCATGCGTTTGATCAACGTGGTCCCACTGATCAGGGCATCCGTTTTCGACCCATCGACACCAAAGGTGATTTCGCGAACGGCAGACTCGCCGGCATCAATTGCCGGGGCATTGTCGTCAGCAGCCGGTGTTTCGGCTGGTGATTCTGTTTCCGCTGGGGGCTCCGTTGCGCTCTCTGCCGGCTGGACCGTATCCAACTCGATTTCGGTTTCGGTTTCGTCCTGCATCGCGGTCAATCGGATACCGTTGGTATCGGCACTGATCGCCGAGGTTTGCGCGGCACTTGGAGCGATGCTGATGTCGTAGGTCACCAGATCGACAGACGGTTCGTTGGCAAATGCCTCGACGACGCGAGTTTGCAAGTCTTCGACCGATTCGATCGACGAGTCGACTTTGTAGACCGTGCCTTCGTCGGCACCTTCCATGGTCACACCATTGACCGTGAATTGAACGGGCGAACCGTTTTCTTCACCGATTCCGGCGCCAACGATTCGTCGAATTTCTTCGGTGCTGGTGGTTTCATTGACACGAAACTGAACTGACGAACCACCGGCAAAGTCGATATCCAGAATGCCGCTGCCGCGGGCGACCAGCGAGGCAACGCCCACCAGCATCAAGATGGCCGAGAGCGTCAACGCAATCTTGCTCTTGCCGATGAAATCCAGCACACCATCACCCGAGAGGGATTGGCGGAGACTGTTGACACTGTCGGACATACTGAGAGTCAGTTTGTTGTGACGTTCGGCGATATCGAACAACGTGCGCGACATGTAGATTGCGGTGAACATCGAGTACAGGATGCCCAGGATCAACGTCACAGCAAAGCCGCGGATCTGGTCGGTACCAATCGCGTACAACACGATCGCGGTGAACAAGGTTGTCAGGTTGGCGTCGACAATCGTCACCGTGGCTTTGGCAAAACCGTTGCGGATTGCCATCCGGTCTTTGGCACCTTTCTTGATCTCCTCGCGAATCCGCTCGAAAATCAACACATTTGCGTCGACCGACATACCGACGGTCAACACAAGACCGGCCAATCCAGGCAGGGTCAGCGGTTGGTTGATCAATACCATGCTGGCCAGAATCATGCCCAGGTTCAGCACCAGGGCCAAGCAAGCGATCATGCCGGCGAAACGGTAGTAATACAGGATGAATAGCAGCACCAGCAGCAGGGAGACGCCGATTGCCATCACCCCTTTGCGGATGGTATCGGCACCCAGCGTGGCATCGATTTGATTCTTGGCGATCGGCTGTTTTGTCAGTGCCGCAGGCAGCTGGCCGGCTTTGAGCACATCGACCAGCGATTTGACTTCTTGAGTCGTGAAGTTGCCTGTGATTCGACCTTGCTTACTGATCGGTTGCAAAATGTTGGGTGCCGATAACAGGTGATCGTCCATCACGATTCCCAGTTGTCGTTGTCGATTGCCCTGCGGTGCGTTTTCGGTGGTCAACACACGGAATTTTCCGCTGCCCGCATCGGTCAGGTTAAACGCAACCGCTGGAGCACCCTGTTCATCGAACGTCGTCGAGCTAAACGCCAGGTCTTCGCCGGTCACGTCAATATTGGGATCGATGATCATCAGGATCTCTAACCCCGACATGTTCTGTTGGTCGACCCATTGGGCTTGTAGCAATTCGCCATCGCGACCTTGCACGCCCGCGGGCAAATCCAGCATCTCTCCGGTGTCCGGATTTCGCACGATGGCGTTGCCGACGTTGACGCGGAAGGGAGCGGTTTCGTCCGACTTGGTAACCGTTTCGCGGTCAACGATCGCCCAGCGTCCGACCACGTCTCCATTGACGTCTTGAATCACTTCATTCATGCGAATCGCACGGTCTGGTGAATTCGCTTGTTCTTCCGCCAGGTCGATCACGTGCTGGTGATCGGTACGGTTGGCGACGATCGCAAATCGCAAGATCCCGGCTTGCTCCAAGATCTCTTCGATCTGAGCCACTTCCCGCTGGTCGACTTCGGGAATGATGATTTCGATTTGCGAATCACCATACGGGCGGATCATGATTTCCCGCGTGCCGCTGGGATTGATGCGGTTGGTCAGTGGGCCGACCAGATCCTGCGATTTAATCGAACTGGCTTCCCCGTCGGCGGTGGGATTACTTTTGGACGGATCAATTTCATAGACCAGAATCGTGCCGCCTCGCAGGTCAACACCCTGTTTGGGTAGGCTCGTGCAGAGCACAACGATACTAGCGGTGATCGCAAACAGGACAAATCCGATTCGCGTCGAATGCGTCGGCATTTTCAGCTGCTTGGCCAAAAAACCGCCCAGCATGAACGGCAACACCAAAACGGCGATGGCACCGGCAAGCCATCCGAGCTGTGTCCAGGAGACACCTTTATCGGCTTCCGCTTGGGCAAGCAAGTTGCTGGGAAGCGCGTCGCCGATCCATCCGCTGATCGAAGCGAGATCGATCGTTGACATCAGATCGGTCAGCGGTTGAGCAAGTGAAAGGCAGTCCATCGTTGGTAGTTTCGCAGTCGAGGGTGGATGCATTCGGGGGCGAATGCAGATGTGGGAAGTGGGTCGCTAGGGCCAAATCGATTGGCTAAGGGCGACACAGTGAGTGTCCGGTGGATTCGGCGTCAGGCCAGATATATTGGTTTCACGAGTCGTCCTTGGAAGCCTCTTTGCTGGGTTTGTCGCTGACGACCGTCAACGCCCAGCGGCTGACTTTGACACGCAGCGTGCCGTTGTCATCTAGTCGAATCGTGATCACATCGCTGTCGCTCGGTGCACTGACGACAGTGCCATGCAGTCCGCCGCTCGTGATCACCCGGTCATTCTTGGTGATCGCTGACAGGCGTTTCGCTTCAGCGGCCTTGCGGCGGCGTTCCGGTCCGATCAGAGTCAAATAGAAGATCAACATGATCCCCGCGATCGGGAACAGCGGATTTTCCATCAACTGCAGGATCAACGGTTTGTCGCCAGCGGCTGCCGGCGCTGCATCGTCGCCCAGAAACAACTTGAAATCCCACAGCATTCCCACAATCGGGCGCAGGGACGTCATTAATTCGAATGAAGACAAACTGGCTAACAAGGAAGGTTCGAATTGAGTTAAAGGTTGGATCACAATCCGGACCAAATGGGTTCTAATCTGCCAATTCTGGGACGCCGCTGCCGCGTTCGAGGCAACGCTCGCCGATGACGTGATGGCATCGACCCCAGAAACGACAGTTTCCGGCAAGCAAAATACAAGTGCGGCATGATATGGAAGCCCAAAATTGGTCACAAGCCCAGCCAAGGGCGAAGTCGTCAAGCTTTCGCCACACTTTTCCCATATGGATGCCGCTCGGATGACAAATCAGCCCCTTCCTGATCGCTCCAGATTACCCATGCCCCCAGCGGGTGCTCGCCAGCGGCAGCCGCCTGCTGTGCCCGATTCGCCATTGTTTCCTGCTTGGCCGCCACAGTGGCCGGAGATCGCCGAATCGGTTGCAGAGTCGATTGCCAGCGGAAATTGGGGGCGATATCAAGGACCGGCCGCCGTCGAATTGGCCGACCAGCTTTGCCAATTGACCGCATCGAAACGCTGCCGATTGACCAGCAGCGGTTCGGTCGCAGTCGAATTGGCACTTCGCAGCGTCGGCGTTCTGCCCGGCGATCAAGTGATCTGTTGCGGCTACGATTATCCAGGAAACTTTCGTGCCATCGAGCTGTTGGGAGCCCGCCCGCTGCTGGTTGATGCCGATCCCGCTGGTTTTTCAATCGATCCCGGCCAGCTAGATGAAGTGTCGGACTCGCGTGTTCGAGCGGTGTTGGTGTCGCATTTGTACGGCATCCCCGCCCAGATCGCCTCGATTCGCAGCCTCTGTGATCGCCGGGGCTGGAAATTGGTCGAAGACGCCTGCCAAGTCCCCGGCATGTGGGTCGACGGACGCCCCGCCGCCGCCTGGGGCGACGTCGGTGTGTACAGCTTCGGTGGCAGCAAACCGCTGACCGCTGGAACCGGCGGGGCTTTGCTGACAAATGATGATTCAGTGGCCAGTAAATGGAACGTGTTGTTGGATCGCCCCAGCAACGCCATGCCTCTAAGCGAATTGCAGGCCGCCGCGCTGCTGCCACAACTGCTGCGTCTCGAGCAATGCAATCAAATCCGACACGAAACGACGCAGTTTCTGCTCAACGCCGTCGATTGGCTGCGGGATGCCGTCGGGGACCTGCAGCCAGTCTGTGGCGCCACCTGCTACAAATTGGCCGCCAACGTCAACGCCGCACCGGGGTCTGTCCCCGCAGGTGTACCGGGGTCTGTCCCCGCAGGAGCACCGGGGTCTGTCCCCGGGAGAGATCACGCGGGTGCACCGGGGTCTGTCCCCGGGAGAGATCATTTGCTGGCAATGCTTGTTGCGCGGGGGCTGCCGGTCGGCGCTGGTTATCGCTCGATGCACCGCAGCAGTGACCGTCGCTGTGGAAAAGTGGGACAACTCGGTCGCTGTCGGATCCTGGGCGAACAACTCTGCCTGTTCGACCACTCGATGCTGCTGGCGACCGGCGAGCAGCGTGAACGCCTAGCGGCAGCGTTGAAGCTCCCCCAATAACCCGCGCGATTGATGTCAAATGGTTGTTGGGGCTGCCCCTGTAATTACAGCGTGTTGAAGTTGCGTTTATGCGTCAGGCTATAGTTTTTGGTAACCCGAAGCATCAGTGTTGAAGCCAGCGCTAAACAGCCTTTTCAACTCAAATGACTCAGCAAATTGCTGCTTCGATCCCTTCACTCTCCCTTGGGAGAGTCGCATGCACTCAATCCCATCTCTACGCCAACGGCGTTCCATAGCTTAGCCCGGGGTCACTGCCGAACCTGCTGGAGGCAGGTTCGGCAGGAACCCCGGGTGAACTGCACAAGCTCCAAGCGGGCGAGTGAATTGCTAGAGCGCTGGCTTCAAAACGCGTCAGCGAGGGATCCCGTTGACACCCAAAATCCCTCGCTCACGCGTCGGGTTACCATAGAAACGCAACTTCAAAACTTACACTTCGCGTTTGCGATGCAATCAAACAGTCAGCGGCATTTAGCACCTGACCTGCTTATTCATTCAGAATTTCGCGTGAACGTCTGCTCGCGGCGGTCCTCGGGACGGAGCACCTGAATCGTTTCCAGTTCCGGAAAGTCCCAAAACGAATCGACCTGCTGCTGCGAGACGACCAGGTCGATCATGAACTGCTGACAATGAAATAGGCCCACCATGCGTTTCGCATCGGCGAGCGTGGGTTTGCCTTGAAGCACCAGCACGGATCGGGCCATTGGAATCGTTCGCTGATCAGCATCTTCCGGGGTCACCAGGCCGATCAGATAGGACTCGAGTCCCGGAACCGGTAGTCGGACGTTACTGAGTGTGATGCCACAACGTGGGACAGAGAGCAACGCGCCGAGTGCGGCAGAATCCAGCTTGGTATTTTGTATCGTCAAGTTGGAACGATCGGTTGATCGATCGTTCAGGCTGGCAATCGTGTCAGCCGTCAACTGAAACCCGTCCAGCGTGATTCGCGTTGCTGACAACGCCGCCAACTGTCGCATTTGCTGTTTCGTAAGTTCAGCACCACGAATCGAAAGGCTGGATGCGGACTTCAGTCGCGAAAAATCTCCCGAGTATTCATCCACGTTTTCAATGGTTAATTGATAGTCCCGCTGCAACTCTGCCAACGCATCTACGTCCGCTTGTGTGAGATCAAACAATCTGAAACGAAGTCTTGTCGAATCGACACCATTGAGCCAGCTGACCAGCTGCGGTGACACCGCTTGGCCGTCGCGGTAATACCGATTCAGTTCGATCCTGGACAACTGGGAGGGATCGATGTCATTGAATTGAATGGATTGAAACGCCCCCAGGTCACCGTCGATCGCTGTCAGCTCCGACAGACAATCAGGCCCAATTTGATTCACGATCCAAGTCGGCAACATCCTTCCATTCCGGTCTCGCTGCCACTCACCGAGCTGGTCCGCAGACCGCACGCGATACCCAATCGAACTTCCGCGCAAAACGGCAATCGACCGTTCTCGCTGAGCGAGCGGCCCCAAGAGTTGGATCGTAAGAAAAGCCAGTGAAGCGATGATCGGAAATGCAATCACAACAATCGCCAACGACATTTTCCCGCGATTGCGAACGAGCAAGCAACCGATGAATCCAACCGCCGCTGCAATCGCCGCAAGGGTGACCGCCAACAGTGGCAAACCGGTGACGAACAAGGTGACAAGATAGATGGGGACAAGCCCAGCAAGACCACACAGTCCGGGAACCAGATACCGCGGACGCGAGCGATCGGGTGACGCTGGATTCGTTTTCACGGACAGTGCCATGGGTCACGGGGTGTTGGACAAAGGCTCAGCATCGCATGATCAATAACCGCCGTAGCTGATCCCGCCAGGGTTCAGATTTGCACGGTAAAAGACTGAACCCTGGCGGGATCAGCTACGGTAAACTCGCCAATTGTTGTTCACGCGATGCTTAGGATGCGACGAACTCAAGAATCCGTATCGCGCTGCCACTGCTTTGTGGGTTGCTCTTGGGCGCGACACGCAATTTGACATCGTGTGGTGTGTCCTCCATCCCTGATTCCAACACGACGGTGCGAGGGTAATGAAGCCCTTTGCTGTAGCGATGGTAAAGGTCGACCGTTTGCCAGTCACCGCCATCCATTGAAAACTCGACTGCGCCCGCATCGGGGCCGGCAACCACAAACAAGCCAAATGCGGTCCCGGAAAACTGAACCTCCAATTCCGATCCCGGTGTTTCGCTGACGGTCAATGGACGCCCCGTGTAGCGGGGGCGTTTTGAACCGGGGATGTTTGACCAATCCGGTTCGACCCGCGACCAGCCACTGCCGAGTTGCACGGCTTGGTTGTCCAGGAATCGGCCACGGAAGAAACTGGAGGCGTCGATCGGTGCGGGTAGGTCAATGACCGGAGAGGCTTGAGATTGCGGGGAAGGAGAAGATTGCTGGGCCTGGGAAAACTGATTCGCATTGAAAACCTGTTCGATCAGATCGGCTGCGATGCGATTTCCGGCAGGTTTGGGGTGCACGCCGCCGTAAATTTTCCAGCTGGTTTTGCCGGCGTTGATCTGCTGGTTTAATTCGATCGCCACGTTGCAAGTGCTGATCTGGTAGTGCTGCGCGGCCTTTTCGTGGGCACCGATGCTGGTCGGCGTTTCCCCTTTGCCTGTGGTCGCCAGTAGGGACGGATTGACGAAGTGCGTCATCACGATGTCCAGTTCGGGATTGGCTTTTTTGGCGGCACGAATGATGCCTTCCATCCCCCGCACCGCGTCGGCCCGGCTGTGCCCGGCGTCCTGGTCGTCATTGACTGCAAATTCAACGAACAACAGGTCCGGGTGCTGGGAAATCACGTCACGTGGCATTCGGAACGCACCGGTGTGTGAGCAGGTCGATGCGATCCCGGCATTGCTGAAATGGAACTGGGTGTCCGGAAAGCGTTTTTGCAGCGATTGCATCACCATCGGCCGGTAGCCGTCCATTTCGGTGATCGATCCGCCCAAGAACACAACATTCCCCTGGCCGGTGGATGTAAAGACCTGACGGCTGTGATCCAAGTTTCCTCGAATTTTCACGGCTGCGGGAATGGTTTGATCGGCACTGTCGCAGGGCGCCGTCAAAAGGGTGATGGCCAATGACAGGACGGCAGCAAAACGGGATTTTCGCATGTTATTGACAGGCCGATGCGTGGAATTGACAGTGTCGGTTTGCCGCCGCAAACCGAACCTGGGATAAAAACGGATTGCCCAGATCGTAATTTCTGGGAACATGGAGGTGGTACCCAGAATGCCAAACGCGGCATTTCTCCGTTCGTCTACCTGAAGAATCGAGTGACCAATCGTATGGAATCACCGTTGATCGTTGTCGATGACAAGCACGTACCACTTTACCGAATCGTTTGGGTCGCTGACTTGCCGCATTTTTGTGGAGACGAGCAGTGTGAACGTGAAGGTGAGTATGAAATTCGTCTGGACGTCGATGATTCGTTGTGGACCAGCCAAAAGGGTCGCGATGGTGTGATCGAGTCACTGAAGAAATGGTGTGGCGATCCGGTCGACGACAACGACGAACCTTTCTAGTGGGTTTCCGGTCAGACCCAGACCAACTGCACACGCATCCTCATCGCATTCCCCAGAGTTTGTTTTGATTACGACTGAAGAACGCGTCTTATTTGAATCTCATTCTCACACGCCGCTCTGCAAGCACGCCGATGGCTATCCGACCGAGTACGCTGCGGTTGCCGAATCTCGCGGTTTGAAAGGGATTCATATCACTTGCCACAACCCGATGCCCGCTGGATTTTCAGCTGGTGTGCGGATGGCCGAATCAGAGTTCGACCAATACGTCGACTTGGTCGCTCAGGCCACGGATCAATGGCGCGGGCGAATCGATGTCGGTTTGGGATTGGAAGCCGATTATTTCGAAGGCTATGAAACGTATCTGGAGAAACAACTTTCGAGCACCGATTTTCAATTCGTGCTCGGTTCAGTGCATCCCCAGATCGCGGAGTTTCGCCGCGACTACTGGCAGGACGATTTGCTAGAAGTCCAGCGGACCTATTTCAATCTGTTGGCAAAGTCGGCTGAAACGGGTTTGTTCGATTCGCTGGCGCACCCGGATTTGATCAAGAACTTTACCAGCGAAGCCTGGGATCCGGTTGCGATTTTAGATGTGATTCGGCCGGCGTTGGATCGGATCGCTAAAACTGGCGTGGCGATGGAATTGAACACCAGTGGCGTCAATAAACGGATTTCCCAGATGAATCCGTTTCCCGACATGCTACGTGAGATGCAGATCCGTGGGATTCCGGTCACGCTCGGTGCCGATGCTCACACGCCCGGCCGCGTCGGGGATGGTTACGAGTCCGCGATGGAGTTGTTGCGTGCCGCCGGCTACACCCATGTCAATTACTTTTTGGGCCGCCAGCGTCAACCGGTTGCGATCAGCGACGCCTTGGCAGCGATCAACGCCTAAGACGCTTCAATGTCGATCGTTTTTTGCAGCGCGATCTGAAGCGGGCAACGAATCGCGTCGACATCACGTCCCTTGCGATAGGATTCCAACAGTCGGCGTGACTGCTCGGCCAACATCCGCCGCACCTCGCGTCGCTTG
This sequence comes from Stieleria tagensis, assembly GCF_024129865.1. Lineage (GTDB taxonomy): Bacteria > Planctomycetota > Planctomycetia > Pirellulales > Pirellulaceae > Stieleria > Stieleria tagensis. The sequence goes on from NZ_JAMYFE010000019.1 coordinate 30,053, forward strand.
CCCTTGACGCGTGGGATTGACAGATTGTCGTAGGCCGTCGTTTGGTGTCGCATCCAAGCGATCACGGCCGATTCAGCACGCTGCTGAACCGGGATCCGCTGCGTCCGCGCGACGGTGCCGCTGCCGACGGGTGTGGCGTGGCGAGTGACCGCATCGGCCAATTGTCGCGAGACGTCTTGGTATCGATCATCGAATGCGAGAAACTTGATCACCGCGGATTCAAACTCGCCGACATATTCGGTTTGCTTTTTTTCGCGGCGGGCGGCATCGCTCTTTCGTTTCTTGGCATAGGCGTCGGTGGAACGCTCCGCGTCCAACGTCTGTTTGGCCGAGGCGATCTGTTGTGCATCCGCCCACACCCCCTGCGAAAAAACACGACGCCCCCGCTTTTGTTTCACCGTCCACGTTGGCCCCGCGGCTTTGACCCGGCGGGTCAATCCGGCATCGCCGGGCGGCAACAACCGCCAACCGTCGGGAACGTTCAAGATCGTTCCGTCCGCATCGATCACTTGGTTGGTGTTGGGGCCGGGAGAAACGGTGCGTGACTGATTGGGCATAGGACGGGAGAGTGCGAGTTTGCTCGTGAAGTCAACTTTGGTCTGGTATGATGCGATCGCACCACCCGGCGTTGCAAGGTGCTGTTGCGGCAACGCCTGGAGTGAATCGCCAGTCAGTCGCCAGTCCATCCCACCTTACAACCGCGTAGTGATCTGCTGTGTCGGCGGAGCAACCTCAATCATCCGGTCGGCCAAACCGACAACGGATCAGCCTTGCCAAGAAAATCTGTTTTTCGCTGGTTTCCGTCGGAGCATTTTTTCTGGTGGTCGAATTGGCTTTGGCTGCCATCGATTATGGCGATCCACCCTCATTGGAGGATCCTTGGGTTGGGTTTACCGGGAGCGCTGAATTGTTCATCGGCCAACAGGATGAAACCGGCCAGCCAGTTTTCCGCACCAATGTTTCAAAATTGGTGTGGTTCAATGACCAGTCATTTCCTGCGGTCAAAGGTGACAACGTTTATCGGATCGTTTGCTTGGGCGGCTCGACGACTTTTGGGCGCCCGTTTGATGATTCGACCTCGTTTTGTGGTTGGCTGCGACAGTTGTTGCCGATGGTTCAGCCGCAAACTCAGTGGGAAGTGATCAATGCGGGCGGTGTTAGCTATGCCAGCTACCGCGTGGCCAGGGTAATGCAAGAAATGTCGGCCTACGATGTCGACCTGTTCGTGTTGTACACCGGCCAAAACGAGTTTTTGGAATGGAGAACCTATGAGGATTTGATCGACAGCTCTCAAGCGACACAGCAGTTGGCCGCCGCATTCTCTCGCACACATCTCGGCCGTCGAATCAATCGCATCGTTGACCGCTGGAAAGCTTCCACCCCCAGCGTTCAGGACGTCGAGGCCAACAAAGCGATCTTGCCGGCGGAAGTCGACGAGATGCTTAACCACAGTGTGGGGCCAGCCGATTACCGCCGCGATCCAGAATGGTACCGCGGTGTCGAACAACACTTTCGCGTCAACCTACGGCGGATGGAGGCGATCGCACAGAACTGCGGTGCAAAGTTAGCGATCGTCACTCCCGTTTCCAGTCTACGAGATTGCGCCCCGTTTAAAGCCCTGTTTGACGAGCAGCTCGATGACGCGACACGAGGCCGATTGGATGAACAACTTGATTCGGCGCAGCAGGCTTACTCGGAGAACGATTTTGCAGGCGCGCTCGAGACGCTGGAATTGATTCAGCAAACGGATCCGCAAAACGCCGCGGTTGATTACTTACTTGGCAAGACGTTGTTGGAACTGGGGCGTGGCGACGATGCCGCGATCGCGTTCCAGCGGGCGATCGACCACGATGTCTGTCCGCTGCGCGCGACGACGCCAATCAAATCGATCGTTCGCGAATCGATGCGGTCGCCAGACGTGATCCCTGTTGATTTTGAATCTTACTTGAACGATTCGGTTCGCTCGCAATTGGGGCACCGCTGTTTTGGTGCCGAATCGTTTTTGGATCATGTGCACCCAACCATTGATGTGCATCGTGAATTGGCGCTGCAGATCATCGCTGCGTTGGCCCAGCGCCAGATCGTCGCGACAACGCCTGCTGCCGACCAAATCGAACGCGCGATCGCGACAGTCCGCGGCGGGATCGATCGCCAGGCACAAGGGGTCGCGTTTCGAAATCTGGCCAAGGTCTTGCATTGGGCCGGTAAATTTGAAGAAGCCCAGCGAAGTGCCGACGACGCCATTCGATTGTTGCCGCGTGATTTGGAAAGCTGGTATCTCCTGGCCGATTGCAGCGACAAATTGGGCCAGCCCGACATCGCGATCGAGCGCTACACCAAACTGTTTGAGTTCGGCACGTTTGAGCGTGCCTTGCAACCGTTCGGCCAGTTGCTGGCCCGCCAAGGGCACACCGTTGCCGCCAAGGCATATTTGATGGAAGCGATTTTTGCGAGCGACGGACTGCGACGGGCGTCGGCCTACGAAGCGTTGGGGCAACTACATCTATCACTCGACGAAAACGAGTTGGCCGACGAGTGTTTTCTGAATGCCCAGCGGCTGCGCGCCACTTGGACAAAGAAGCGATGATGCGCCAAGAGAGTTCGAAACCTAGGTTGCGGTTTGCTCGTTGCGCTCGCAAGAGCTGACCTTAGCGAACACCAGCATGGCGTTGATCGACTGGCTGAGTATTCAGTCCGTAAGAGACCTGGACCTGAACACCCGGCCATCATTCTTTTGCGAGATTCTTAGTGGCGCGATGTTGGCGTGGTCGTTCGACGTTGTTGAGGAACGATTTGATTCAACACTCGCAACAGCAAACTCGAGAAAGTTTGCGATTCTGTGGCTAAAAAAGAAACAACCACGCCGCTGCCTGCAGTACGGTAAACAAATCGCCGTTCGCCACACACTCTGTTAACTGCGATCCCCTTATTTCTTTGTTGAGTCATACCCTGTAATCGAGGAAGACCATGAAGAGTTCTCAAAATCGTGGTTTCACATTGGTGGAACTTCTTGTTGTGATCGCCATCATAGGAATTTTGGTCGGACTGCTACTGCCGGCGGTTCAGGCGGCGCGTGAAGCCGCGCGGCGGATGAGTTGCAGCAACAATTTCAAACAGATCGGTCTCGCCATCCATAATTACCATTCGGCTTACAAGCAGGTGCCGACACATGGAACGGGAACGCAGCCGGGCACACCAGACCAGTACTTCCGCACCTCGGCACTAGGGAACCGCTATCGATTAAGCATGCTCGTTCCCACGCTGCCGTTTATCGAACAACAAGGGCTTTGGGACCAAATCTCGAATCCCAGTCAGCAGCGCACCGATGGTGGGATTCAATCGCCGCCTTGGCCGTCAATGGGATCGACTCCCGATCAAATTCAATACATCCCCTGGACGACAGAAATTCCGGGTTACCGCTGCCCCAGTGACCCCGGATTTGGGCTCCCCGCGCTGGGCCGAACCAACTACGCCGCCTGCGTCGGAGATTCCTGCTGGCGAGTCTACTTTGGCCCCTGGAATGCGCAGCGAACGCAGCAGACAGCAGGTGCCTCGAATCAAGCCAGGGCGGCACACCGTGGCTTCTTCAAACCGATCGATAAGACCCGTTTTCGAGATTGTCTGGATGGATTGTCTAATACCATTGCAATGGGCGAAATCATGACTGACTTGGGTGACAACGACAATCGAACCATCACCACTGAATCAGCCCCCAATAGCAGTGCACCCGGGGTTTCGCTGGCAAGCATTCGTGATAACCCAACCGTCTGCAAACCCTTGATTAATCCCGAACGACCTCGATTTTGGGATCCACAGTACTACATGCAATCACGAAAACTATTTGGTCGCGGATACCGCTGGGCCGATCATGGACCTTTGTTTTCCGGATGCATGACGATCCTTTCACCTAATAGTGAAGTCTGTGGTCCTTATAACACGCTCGGCACAACTCTGATTGCAACGATGTCCAGTCGCCATCAGGGCGGCTGTCATGTCTTGATGGGTGATGGTGCTGTCATCTTCATCTCCGATTCCATCGAAGCAGGCACTTCATCAGCCGGCAATGTGTGGCTAAATGGTACCGGTGCTCAAGCCCCTGGTTCCGCAAGTCCCTACGGCGTTTGGGGAGCACTTGGCACACGTGCCAGCGGCGAGACGATCGACGAACAGCTGAATCAGTAGTTGGTCACATCAAACGCGATGCCGACCCAATTTGGTTGGCAGGTCACCGCGTCTGTCAGCAGGGTCCTGTTTTTCAACTTTTTTCTAATTGAGTCCTCACGATGAAAGCTCTTTCTCTATTGTCCCTGATGTTCGTTGTTGCTCTGGTTGCTGGATGTGGCGACGAGGCGAATCGTACGGTGACCGATGGTGTCGATCAGCAAGCGATTGCCGACTACGAAGCGGAACTCGCCAAAGTGACGGGCCAGGACATCAACGACCACGGCGAATAGACGGCCAGTCGTCCAGCTTTTGAGGGCCGGAACAATTCAGTTTGTCCGGCCCAATTCGTCACACAATTGCAGAGCAACCTGCGGCGGCACCGCCTATCGGGCCGGGCAACAGATGGTATAGCGCAAAAAAAACGGGCTTTCCAGCGTTTGCCAGAAAACCCGTTATTTGCAGTGCGGATGAGAGGATTTGAACCTCCACGTTCTTATCGAACACTAGAACCTGAATCTAGCGCGTCTGCCAATTCCGCCACATCCGCTTGGTTGCTTTTTTTCAAGGGCGGTAAGTTATCGAAGCCACATCCGCTGTGCAAGCCGGGGCTGCTGAGTTTCTCGAGATTTGCACTGCTGCTTAGAACGAAAAATAGCGTAGCCAGTTGCGAAGCCCCTGGCCGGGAACATAGGCCACCGGTTGGCCCCACAAGCCCTGTCCAAGTTGGACGGCATATTTATCTTGTCCCAGTGAAACCAGCGCTCGGGGGGCTGACGCGGTTGTCGCCGCCGGGGCGACGATGGTTTGCGTCGTGGGCGGGAAGACGCTTGGTGGGACAATCGTGGCCGACGAAGGGATCTCGGCAGGCATGGTGATCGGAGACACGCCGTAGGTGCCGCTGGCGGGAGCGGCATAGGTGGTGGGGACAACTGGCCCACATCCACAACCAAATCCGCCGGCCGACTGATAGGGGCTGGGGCCGGTGATCAGATTGCAATTGTCAACCGTCGCGAACCCGCTGCTGGTCAACTGAGGCTGTGCCATGAACGTGGCGTCCGATGACGAAACAATCGCGGCATCTGTCGACAAGATCGTCTGGGATGGATCCTGCGTTGGCAGCGCACGAGGGGTGTTCATCGTCTGCGGCGCTGCCGTGATCGTATTGGCTTCCGGAAAGGGGATCTCGTTTGGCAATGCATTGGGATTCGGCATGATCGTGGGCTGACTGCCAGGTAACTGAATCCCCGAACCTTCCAACGGCGGCGCGGAAAGACCGTTTTGCATCCAAACCGTTTGGCGAACCGCTGCTGAATGCCCCGTTGATCCATCTGCCGAATACCCGGCAGTGGTCACCGGGTGAGGCCGGTCGCGGCGAAACTGATCGACTGCGCTGGGAGACCCCAGCGGGCGCATCCGCGTGATGGCCGTGTCTGGCTGTGCAGACGCTTCCACTCCCCACAGCAGAGAGGTGATTGCAATTGTCGATAGTAGGCTGGGGGTCAGGCGTCTCATTGGATTTGTCGCAACAAGTAGGAGCATCTGCAAGATGCGCGGCTCTCGAAATAGGTGGTAATCTTTCGTTTGGACAGGCTGCAAGATCGGTACCAATCCATCGAAACCTATCTCGATTGCCGTGAAACAGGCGGCCTGGACGGCGATGGCGGTGCCTGTGGTGAGGCGTTGGGGCGATTCAAATCGTTTGTAGCCGATGCCGTGAAACACAGTGATTCGGGCATTTGCAGCGGCAGTGTCGATCCACCGGAGTGTAAAAATTTCCGTTTGTCGTCAGCCAAATTGGCAAACAGTGCAAACAAAGCGGTGTGGTACAGGCTCTTGATGGTTGAGGCCCGGCAGTGACGGGCTGTTGATTGAATCTTTGAAGGCAACTTAGAGTGGAAACGGTAACCCGACGCGTTAGCGAGGGATCCCGTCAATAGGCTAAATCCCTCGCTAACGCGTCGGGTTGCCAAATCAACAGCCCGGTGAAACAGGGGCTTCGGAAAACATCGACCAATGCAATGAGGAATGAAGCGATGAGCGCTCGGATATCACACAGTTTGCTTGATCCGTATGTCGGTCCAAAACTGCAATCCTTGTATCCACGTCTGCCTATTCCCACCGGGTTTCCGCCTGAGGGAATCGTTTTGATCGGGCATTTATCAGCGATCGTCGGCGCGATCGGACTGGCCTATTCAACGACCTATTGGTGGGCCGGTGTGCTGGCCGCGATCGGGATTGTTGGCAACCACTTGGCGGACTGTGTGGATGGAACACACGCCCGCAGTACGGGGCAATGTCGTAACGGCGGCGAGTTGCTGGACCATTTCACCGATCCACTTTCGTTTGCTTACTATCTGATTGGGATCGGCGTCGCCTGTGCCCGCTTGGATCTGGCCTTGGTCGCCGTGGTCTGTTTGTTTGCGATTGCCGTGCTGACCAACATCAAAGCCAAATTGATCGGTGAGTTCACGTTGGCAAAGTTTGGTCCGACCGAATTCAAGGCGGTGTTGTGTCTGCTCGGATTGACGATCGCGGGATCGCATGCCTCCTGGAACCAATTGGCGACACCGACGGGAATTTTGACCATCGCCTATGTCGGGTTGATCGTCATCGGGCTGGTGCAATTACCCATTCAGTTGGTGCGATCGGTCAGGGAAGTCAACCGCAAAGGCGGCGCGCCGGACACATCGCAGTGGCAATTGATAGACTAGGCAATGGTTGACTTGTTCCCCGCTTCCCTTCCCCTGCCGAACTAGCCCTGATATGCGACAGATTTTCGCCCTTTGCTTGCTGCTGGTGATCAGCGTCCATGCCTCTGCACAAACTCGCCCGAACGTCGTCGTCGTGTTGTGTGACGACATCCGTTGGAACGCATTGTCGTGTGCGGGCCACCCTCACCTGAAAACGCCAAATATCGATGCCTTGGCCGACGAGGGACTGTATTTCGAAAACATGTTCTGCACCACCAGTTTGTGCTCGCCCAGTCGTGCAACGATCCTGAGCGGTTTGTACGCCCACGCCCATGGCGTCACCAATAACTTCACCGACTATCCCGCCGGGCTGGCAAGTTTCCCCAGTCAGTTGCAACAGTCGGGCTACCAAACGGCCTACATCGGGAAATGGCACATGGGCGAATCCGACGACACGCCCCGCCCCGGATTCGATTACTTCGTCACTCACAAAGGCCAGGGAGCCTACTTCGACACCGCTTTCAATCAAAATGGTCAGGGTGCCAAAGTCGTGCCGGGCTATTACACGACAGTGGTCACGGACATGGCGATCGACTGGATGAAACAGCATCAGCAGTCCGATGCTTCAAAACCGTTTCTGATGATGATCGGTCAAAAGGCGCCTCATAGTTTTTACTTTCCCGAACCCAAGTACGAACACGTCTTTGATGAAGTCGAAGTCAATTACCCGCATTCGTCGTTTCAACTGGACGACAAACCCGAATGGATCACTGAGCGATTGTCGACCTGGCATGGCATTTATGGCCCGATCTTTGATTGGCGAAAAGAATTCCCCAACGACAAAGCGAGTGGCGTGGTCGATTTTTCACGCATGGTTCGCGCCTATTGGGGAACGATCCTTTCGGTCGACGACAGCGTGGGACGATTGGTTGACTATCTGAAACAGATCGGCCAGTTTGACAACACGATGTTTGTGTTCATGGGTGACAACGGGTTACTCGAAGGTGAGCATGGCATGGTTGATAAACGCACCGCTCACGAAGCCAGTGTCCGGGTGCCGATGATCATTCGCTATCCCGCCTGGACCAAACAATCCGGCCCGCTGCGAATCAAGCAGCAAGTGCTGACGACCGATGTCGCCCCCACGATTTTGGATGCCGCCGGGGCCACGGCCTTGGAAAACATCCACGGTCACTCGATCAAACCGTTGATCAGTGGTGATGCCGGCGATTGGCGGACCGAGTGGCTGTATTCCTACAACTACGAAAAACAATTTCCTTACACACCGAACGTGCGCTGCGTCCGCGGCGACCGGTTCAAGTACACGCGTTATCCACATGGCGACGGGACGCCGGACCAGCACATGGCCGAACTGTATGACATCGCCAACGATCCCGAAGAATCGACGAACCTGATCGACCATCCGGAATACCAAGACACGGTTGCTGAGATGCAGCAACGTCTGCTGCGAGCGATGCAGGCGGTCGGCCTGGACGAAGCATCGGACAAAATGCCGCTTGATGCCGGGATCGGAACTGCTCTGCCGGACAAAGCGATTCGTTAGCCGCGATGATATTGCTAGCGGACCCTGCAATCACCTATCTTCGTTTCCCAAAGCTCATCGTAACTTTGGAATAAAACCCCGTAACGATCCGAACCGTTTGGTCAATTGACAAAGGAACTCAGCGAATGGGTTGGTATGTCCTGGGAGCATTGATTGTTCTCCTTCTTCTGATCGCTGCGTCGGCTGTCTTATTGCCGCGGCTGTTTGTCCGCGCAATTTTTCGACCGTTTTTATCGATTCTCTATCGAAAACAGGTCATCGGCCTGGAAAACCTGCCCTCGCAGGGCGGCTATCTAGTCGTTTCCAATCATGTGTCCTGGATCGATGGCATCCTGATCTTATGGATGTTGCCGCGGAATGTTCGCTTTGTCGTCGACGGATCCAATTTTGGATCGGGATTGGCAAAATGGCTGGCCGCAGCCTTCGACACCATTTTGATGTTGGCCAATCCCAAATCGATCGCTCGGGCGCTGATCGCGGCGCGTGAAGGTCTGAAGGCGGGCGACGTGATCGGCATTTTCCCCGAAGGCACGATCACGCGGACCGGACAACTACAAGCTTTCAAACCCGGGATGCGGAAAATCATGCAGGGCAACGACGCCCCCGTGGTGCCGGTGTATTTGGATGGCATGTGGGGCAGCTTGTTCAGCTTCTCCGGTGGCAAGTTTTTCTTCAAATGGCCAGAGAAATTTCGTCGCAAGTTGACGCTGTTCGTCGGCAAACCGTTGCCTAATCAAACGCCGATTGATCTGGTGCGGTCACAGGTGCAGCAGTTGCAAGCACGAGCCGCGGTCGAACACCGTCAAGAATTCCCACGTTTGGCCAGTTCGGTCATCCGTGCCTGGCGACACCGTGGCGGCAGGTTGCAAATTGCCGATTCGATGGGCAGCGAAGTCAGTGGGCGGCAAGCATTGACCCGGGCCTTGGCTCTGCGACGTGTGCTCTCACGTGAAGTCTTCGCTCGCGACGAAAAAAACATCGGCGTCCTACTGCCGCCGAGCGCCGGCGGTGTGATCACCAATGTTGCCCTGGCACTCGATCGACGCGTCTCAGCAAACCTGAACTACACAGTCACCAGTGAAGTCATCAATCACTGCATCAAAGAGATCGGTGTCAAACATGTCCTGACCAGTGAACGGTTCTTAAGCAAGCTCAACCTGACGATTGATACCGAAGTGATCAAACTGGAATCGATCCCGGAAAAGATCACCACGATGGATAAAGCGATCGCGTTTATGCAGGCCAATTTGGTGCCGGCCTGGCTATTGGACCGCGTGTTGGGGCTGAATCAAATCAACGGCGATGATCTGTTGACCGTGATTTTCACCAGTGGTTCGACGGGGATGCCCAAAGGCGTGATGCTGAGCCAGTCCAACATCAGCCACAACGTCGACACGATCAAGAAAGCGGTCCGATTGACCGACCAAGATGTGGTGTTGGGCGTGTTGCCGTTCTTCCATTCCTTTGGATACAGCGTGACGCTGTGGGCGGCCCAAGTGTTGGGACCCTGTGGCGTGTATCACTTTAATCCGCTTGATGCACGACAGGTCGGCAAGCTGGCTGAAAAGTATGGCGCGACCGTGTTGTTGGCCACACCGACGTTTTTACGGGGCTACATCCGTCGGATCGCGCCCGAACAGTTTTCCAAACTGGATACCTGTGTCGTCGGGGCTGAAAAAATGCCCACCGAGTTGTTTGCATCGTTCGAAGAAAGATTTGGCGTGCGACCGGTCGAAGGCTACGGCACAACCGAGCTAAGCCCCCTGGTCTCGGTCAATGTGCCACCAAGTCGATCGCAGGCGAAATTCCAACCCGACCGCGAAGAAGGCTCGGTGGGACGACCGCTGCCAGGGGTGTGTGCCAAAATCGTTTCCAATGAGACCGGCGAAGAACTTGGCGCGGGCCAAGATGGCATGCTGATGATTGCCGGACCGAACGTGATGACTGGCTATGCGAACAAGCAAGAACAGACCGATGAAGTGTTGCAAGCGGGTTGGTACAAAACCGGTGACATCGCCCACGTTGACGATCAAGGTTTCCTATTCATCACCGGCCGGCTAAGCCGATTTTCGAAGATCGGTGGCGAGATGGTGCCCCATATCAAAGTCGAAGACCAGATCAATCTGGCCTGTGCCGCAGCCAGCAAAGACGGTGGCGATGCGAAGGCGGGCGATGGAGACGATGATGAATGCGAGGTTCGTTTGTGCGTGACGTCGGTCCCCGACAGCAAGAAAGGCGAACGACTGATTGTGCTGCATCGCCCGCTGTGTAAAGACGTCGAATCGATCCTGTCAGATCTCAAACAAGCCGGGCTGCCGAATCTGTTTATTCCCTCACGTGACGCATTTTTCGAAGTCGACAAGATTCCATTGCTGGGCACCGGCAAACTGGATCTCAAAGGTGCCAAAGATCTGGCCGTCGAGTTGACATCGAAATAGCGGTCCGATCGCCGATCGGTCGATTTCGTTAACCGGTCGCACTCTGGTGCGGAGGATTTATCCGACCGGCTTTATTCTTCGCAGAAAACCCTGACCCGAGTCGGATAAATCCTCCACACCAGCGCCGTTGAAGATGCGTTTTCGCGTCAGGCCCTGGTTTTTGGTAACCCGACGCGTCAGCGAGGGATCCAGTCAACACCCTAAATCCCTCGCTCACGCGTCGGGTTGTGATAACAGCGAAACCTCAATACTCACGTGTGCCCCGGTGAATCCGGCAGTGGGCGAGTGCCCTGCAACCCCAGTTTTTGCGGGCTTTTCAGTGGTTTGGCGGGGGTGGTGACCGAACGTGTCCGCCGCGCGCTGATACTTCCTCTGCACACCACGGGACAGTCGTGATGGGAATTCCCGGACGACTTACCCGTACCAAACCAATCCTTCGGGGGATCAAGAAATGAAAAACGTACTTCGTCGCGCCATGATGGACTCGGAAACATTCGTCATCGAAATGATTTACAGCGATTCCAAAGGCAATCGAACGCGCCGCATCGTCAGCCCGATCCGGTTCGTCGGCCAGGAACGATTTCTAGGGCTTTGCCTGTGCCGTGAAGAACCTCGCCAATTCTATTTGTCACGCTGTGAAAACGTGCGTCTGATCCCGGCGGCGGAAGTGCTGATGCCGATGCCGATGGAAACAATCGAAGCAGCTAGCCCGGCGCCGACTCCGGCAGCAACGCTGCCCTCACTGGTGTGTGACAGCAGCAGTGCTTGCTTGGTCTAGCTACGCGGCCCGGCGCTTGCTGTCCGGGCCAATGTGATCGCCCAGCGTGTCGATTTCCAGCCGCAACAGCGCCTGAGTCACTTCGCCTGCGGTGGGGCGCCTAGTCGGGATCTGGTCCACCATTTGTTCGACCAGTTCACAGACCGGACTCAATTGGATTTCGTTGCTGGTGTCGACTCGAGTCAACCATTCCCACAAAATTTTTCCCGTAGCAAATAGATCGCTGGCATGAGTGGTCGATTCCGTCCCCTGCGATATTTCAGGAGCCATGTAGTTAGTCGCCGAGCGAAATACCTGTAGCGGTGGAATGAATCCGTTGTCGGTCAATCCGTCGTGTGCGGATGCAAAGTCGATCAGCGTCACGTGACCGTTGCTGCCGACAATCAAGTTGTTCGGTGTGATGTTGCCATGTGTCCAACCGACCAACCGCATCGATTCGATGGCTTGGCAAACTTGACGCACCAACCATAGGGCAACGGGAAGTGGTTTTTTGGGGCCACGCTTCAAATGCCACTGCATCGTTTTGCCTTCCAGTGCTGGCATCACTAGATAGGGCAACTGTCCGGTCGCGTCACCATCCAAAACGGGCACGATATTGGGGTGGGCGAGAGCTGCGCCGGCGTTGATCGAACGATCAATCAACCACTGGACGTTTTGCCGATCACCCAATTTGACCACATAATCCCAGCGCGGACTGCCGATCGCATCGACCGGTTGGGCCCGAGTCACACAAACGGTCTCATTGGCATGCAGCAGAGCCCCAAGTCTCCAAATCCCCAGCCGCTCGGGCAACTTCCAGTCCATAATGCAATCAATTATTGAAGTCGAATGGTGAAAAAACGTCGACGATTGAATCCATCGTCACAACGATCCGCACCGCTGGCAGTCGATCCGGATGGTCGGCAAAGTCAGCGTGGATTGCCAAAACGATTGTTTTTTTCAAGCCGCACGAGATGGTGTAGAATGAAGCCATGCGGCGTAGATGCTTGATCAAGCGATTTCGCGCCTCTCGCCCCCCCAGCCCCCGCCCTTGGTCCGCTGATCCCACCCTTTCCAATCAAGGTTCAAATCACCGATGAATCGCCCTGATTCTGCTCGGTTGCGACGTCGCTCGCTGCTTCGTGCCGCCGGTGTTTCAATTGCTCTACCCGCATTCGCCTCGTTGCGTGGACAAGCTGAGGCGGCACCGTCGAATGGGAAAAATCCACAGCGCATGGTTTGTATCGGAAACATGCTGGGGTTTTATCCGGAAGCTTTTTGGCCCCAACACGATTCCGAAACGCTTTCGACCACCCTGGCATCGCTGGCGGATCATAAACGAGACATGACCGTGATTGGTGGACTGGATCATGGTTTAAAAGGCGGTCACTTTTCCATTCACGCATTCCTATCGGGTGTCCGCAACGTCGATGCGAAATCGATGCCCGATGGCAACATGACACTCGATCAGGCGGCGGCTGAAACGATCGGTGGACAAACCCGATTCGCGTCATTGACCGTCGGCAGTGACTCCGGCATTCATGGTGGTTGCCAGATGTCGTGGAGTCGTGCCGGGACGCGGGTTCCTCCGATCACCGGTCCCGGGCAATTGTTCGAGAAACTGTTTGTCGGCATTGCTCCCAAGGACCAACAGAAAGCGGCGGATCGGTTCCGAATGAAGGCATCGATTTTGGACGCCGTTGGCGGCGACGCGCGATCGATTGCTCGAGAATTGAATTCGCGGGATCGAAACAAACTGGATGAGTATCTGACCTCGATCCGCGAAGTCGAACAGCGACTGGAGAACAGCAAGCAATGGGTCGACATCGAAAAACCAACGGCGCCATTTGATCGCCCCACCAAGACCAACATGGTCGATGACCTGCCGATGCTGTACGACCTGATTACATTGGCGTTGCAAACCGATTCGACACGGATTGCGACGCTGGAAATCGGAGGCGACTTCGAAGCCCGTGACTTTGGATACCGCAGCGGCTATCACTCGCTTTCGCATCACGGCCAGCGCCAAGACGCGATCGACGCGCTGATCAAGATCGAGTCCTATCAGGTCGAACAGTTTTCGCGGTTCTTGACGAAGTTGCGTGAAAGTGAGATCGGTGATTCAAATTTGCTGGATCAAACTTCCGTCCTGTTTGGCAGTGGCATGGGCAATGCAAATTCGCACACCAACACCAACCTGCCGATTGTTCTGGCCGGTGGCGGCTATCGCCATCAAGGCACGATGTGGTTTGATAAAAATTCTCCTCATCGCCCGCCGCTGACCAATCTGTACCTGACGATGCTGCAGCGGTTCGGTGTGCAAACCGAACGATTTTCAACCAGCACCGGAACGCTGCGCGGGTTGGAGTGGGTTTGATGGAACAGCCGTTCATTGGGCGATGCCTGGGCGCTGTCGCTGCGCTGATGTTGTGGGGATGCTCGGCGGTCACTGCCGCAGATGATGCGACCGAATTTCTGGGGCAGTACTGTTTGGATTGCCATCACAGCGACGACCCGAGTGGCGAGCGAAGCTTTGACAGCTTGGATCTGGCCGACGCTGGCAATGACACCTTGATCACGCTTCAAGACATTATTGACCAGTTGACGCTCGGCGAAATGCCACCCGAAGACGCCGACCAGCCGAGCGATAAACAACGTCAACAGGCGATTGATGGATTGACCGAAGTGCTGCGGGGTTTACGTGAGCAATCGACCAGCACGGGGGCGCAAACCGTCTTGCGACGATTGACACGACGAGAATACGTCGCAACCATCGGCGATCTGCTGAACATGGACATGTCCATGTTCGACCCCACCGACCGCTTCCCCAGCGACAATACGGTCGAGCATTTAGACAATGTCGGCAACGCTCTGGTGACATCCGGCTACTTACTGGAACAGTACCTGGACGCGGCGGACCTGATCATCGAGAAAGCGTTGGCCAACCTGCAACAACCGGCCGAACAAAGTTGGGTTTTCGACGGTGGATTTCGGCAACAGCCGGAACTGGATTCCGCCCATCGCGAAGCCTTTAACCATCGATACCTGTGCCTCTACGATTCACCTTTGGCCGATCGTCCCGAAGGTGCCTACGGTCCGCTGGAGAAATTCCACGACGGGGTGCCTGCCGATGGACGCTATGAAATCCGCGTCTTGGCCCAAGCCCTGCATCGAGATTCGCCCTACGCCGAAGAACATCTGAAGATCGATCTGAGTGAAAAGTTTCGCATGGGGATTCGCCCCGGAAACGCGGCCGTCGGCAGCTTGCACACGATGCAGCCGATTCAACCGCTATTGGCCGAGCAGACGATTCAGGACGGAGCGCCACAGTGGTACCGTTTTGAAGTGCCACTGGATCGTGGTTTTTCACCGCGGTTCACGTTTGAAAATGGGCTGGAAGCGATTCGTCCGTTACACACGCGATTGCACCGCATCTACAACGACACACTGCCGGAAAAAGCACGTGGTGGCAAAGGCATCGTGGTGGGGCGAAAGGCCATGCTGCGTTATGGCAAAATGCCGCAAATTCGAATCCATGAAGTTTCCATCCGTGGACCGCTGTTTACCCAGTGGCCCAGCGAGACGGTGCGCAGCATTCTGCCATCCGGTCAATTCGATCCCCAGCAGGTTCCCGAATTAGTCGACCGATTCGCGACGCGTGCCTATCGTCGACCGTTGAAATCCGGCGAACTTGATCGGCTGATGGCTGTCTACCAGGCCCGTGTCACCCAAGGCCGAGAACCCTTGGGTGCTTTCAAAGACGTTTTGAAAACCGTTTTATGTTCCCCCTCGTTTCTGTATCTGCAACCGGATTGTGATCCCGAATCAAACCAGATTTCCCAGCACGCGCTAGCGTCGCGACTATCTTACTTTCTGACCGGTTCGATGCCGGACGCGGGGCTGCGTGAATTGGCGGATCAGGGCAAATTGGATGCCGACGCATTGCTGCAGCAAACCCGTCGATTGTTGGCAACACCGGAGTCGGATGCGATGGTTGCCGGATTCACCGATGCCTGGTTGAATCTGCGAGCCTTGGGGGACATGCCGCCGGATCGCGATGCGTTCTGGCGCTACTATGCGTCGGATTTGAAAGCGGACATGAAACAAGAGACGCGTTTGTTTTTCCGCGACTTAATCGATGACAACCAACCCGCGACGCGGTGGTTGGAAGCGGATTATTCGTTCATCAACCGTGACCTTGCGCGTGTCTATGACGTCGTCGATTTAGTGCCCGCGGAAAACGCCAATGAGTTTCGCAAAGTCAACTTTCCTGACCGCCGGCGTGGCGGTCTGCTGGGTCAGGCCAGTGTGCTGACCGTTTCAGCCAACGGGATCGAAACCTCGCCCGTGATCCGCGGCGTTTGGATGCTGGAAAATGTGTTGGGAACGCCGCCGGCGCCACCACCGGATGATGTGCCAGCCATCGATCCTGATGTTCGCGGTTCGAAATCGGTGCGTGACCTGTTGGAAAAACACCGCGCGTCGGCGGCTTGCAACGAGTGCCATCGCAAATTCGATCCGCTCGGGTTTGCCATGGAGAGTTTTGATCCGATCGGCCAATGGCGCAGCCGCTATGAAAACAAGAGTCCGATCGATACGTCGGGAAAACTGCCCAGCGGGCAGACCTTTGATGACATTGTCGGGCTGAAGCGGTTGCTGGTCGAACGAAAGGCATTTTTCGTTCGCGCGTTGGCGGAAAAACTGTTCGCCTATTCGCTCGGCAGACGCGTCGAACCGGCCGACCGCGGTACGATCGATGATATCTTGCAGCGGCTTGAGTCTGAGGACTACCCGACAAAAACCATGATCGAACAGATCGTTCTGAGCGACCTGTTCGCATCACGCTAGCAGGCATCTCCAACCGTAGTTGGACCGGCCACGGTTCAGATTCCTTGCATTCCAGACCGACTGAACCCTGGCGGGATCAGCTACCGTAACGGAGCAAACCAAGGGGGCAAACCTTTGGCATCAGGCAAGAACGAAGAGGTTTGACCTGTTTCGATTGGTTGGATTCAGTGGGAGTCGTGGTCGGTCGGATAAATCCTCCACACCAACATTCACCGCCGACAGCATAAAGCGGGCCAACCTGTGTGTTCGCGCGTCAGGAAAAATCACTCAGCTCCATCCAGCGTTCCTCGGCTGATTCGAGTTCCTGACTGATCTCGGTCAGTTGCTCGTGCAACGCGACCGCTTTGCCGGGATTGGTTTCGGTCAAGAGTTTCTTGTTGATCGAATTCTTTTCGTCGTCCAGGCGAGCGATCTTTTTCTCCAGGTTCTTCAACTCCTTTTCCGTCTTGCGAGATTCGCGTTGGTTGGCGCGGTAATCTTGCACCCCGGAAGCCTTGCCGGTCGGTGGTGGGGGAGATTTACCGGCGGCTTTGTCACGCTGCCGTTCGCCTTCGTCGATTTCGCTTTCGACACTTTGTAGATAGGAATCGTAGTCGCCGAAATAGTTACGGACCGTACCGTCACGGACTTCGATGACATTGGTCGCAACGCGTCGCATGAAGTGTCGATCGTGCGAGGTAAAAATCACCGTGCCTTTGTATTCAACCAATGCGTCGGCGAGCGCTTCGACGGTTTCGACGTCCAAGTGGTTACCGGGTTCGTCCAGCACCAGCACGTTGGCGGTCCCCAGCAACAATCCGGCCATGCACAAGCGTGCCCGCTCACCACCGGACAGGACTTTGACTTTCTTGTTGATGTGGGAATCGCGGAACAACAAGGCACCTGCCATCGCCAGACAGTCTTGCCGCGTCGTATCGGGATTGGACTCGTATTCCAGATGCTCCAGCACCGTTCGGCGGTCATCCAAACTGGTGTAGACATGTTGGGCATACGTTCCCAGTTCGGTTGCATGCCCCCATTTGATGGCGCCTTTGATCGGCGACAATGAATTGACCAGGGTTCTTAGCAACGTCGTCTTGCCTTGCCCGTTGTCGCCAACGATCGCCGCTCGTTGGCCGTGTTCGATTTCCAGCGAAATGTCTTCGGCCACGGTGTTGTCCGGGTAACCGATGGCTAATTCATGACATCGCATCACGGTACCCTGACGCGGATCGACGCGTGGGGCACGAATATGAACGGTGGGTTCATCGACTTCGACTTCGCTGGTCTGCAGTCGTTCCAACTGTTTCGCTTTGCTGCGCGCTTGGCTAGCGGTGGAGGCGTTGGCGCGGTTCTTGTCGATGAATCGTTGCAGTTGTTTTTGTTTGGCGACCACCGTCGCGTTGACCCGACGGTCGTGTTCACGACGCTCTTCACGAAACTCCAGGAACCGATCGATTTTGCCTGGATACATCGTCAACTTGCCACGCGAAAGTTCCAGCGTTTCGGTGCAGGTGGCTTTCAAGAACGCTCGGTCGTGGCTGACGATCAAGGCGGCTTTATTAAAGCTACGCAGGAAGTGCTCCAACAGGATCTGGGTCCGCAAATCCAGAAAGTTGGTCGGTTCGTCCAGCATCAACAGGTTCGGATCATTCAATAACAATCCGGCCAGTTTGACACGTGTCTGCCAACCACCTGAGAGTGCTTTGACGGGGCCGTTTAAATAATCGCCCTTGAGTTCAAATTGGCCGGCGACCTCGCCACAGCGCCAATCGGGCTGCTTGCTTTCACGCATCAGAAAGTCGAGTGCCGATTCACCGGGTTGGAACGGATCGTGTTGCCGCAAGTAACCGATTCGCAACGAGGGGTGATGAATCACCTCCCCCATCTCGAGCTCCTCGTCACCCAGGATGGCCCGCAAAAAGGTACTTTTCCCGGCTCCGTTACGGCCGATGAACCCGACTTTGACGTCGTCGGTCAACGACACGTCGGCGCCGTCCAACAAAACTTGGTCGCCAAAACGTTTGTGAGCGTTTCGGACTTGAATCAATACGGCCATGTCGGCGGATGAAAGGTAGGGGCAGAAGGGAAGTTTCAGGGCAAACAACCGAGAACCTTACCAAGACGGCCAGCAATCGTCGACAGACCAACCCACTAGTGGTTGAAAGTGAATTCTGTGCTGGTCAGAACACTCCAGGCCGCGTCCTGCAACCCGGTCATTCGGTCCTGCGGACCATATTCGCCGAGCACTGATAGCAATTTCTGCCGCTCCCCAGATTGGGGCAGCCGCGACAAGGCCAGCAGAAATAGTTCGTCAATGATTTCCGCGTCCGAATTCCCCTGGGCGACCATCCGAGTGATGACACTTTGATCCGACGCCAATTTGGGATTCAACGTGTCGCCGTTGGACAGGTGCAACACCTGCACCATGCTGGGCTCGCCGCTGCGCTCGCACTCACAGGTGATTTCGCGAGGATTGCGTCCAAACGTTTTCAGGAAATAACTGTTGACTGCGGCGTCGTACAATTCAATGGCGCGGGTGCCATCGGCGTAGAAATCAGTTTGTTGGCGGTCGGCACCTGGAAAGGCGATCTGTTTGAATGCAGTGCTGGTTCCCAACACCTGGTCGATTGAATCAAGCATCACTTCGGCCATCAGCCGCTGGGGATAATATCGACTGTGATACCGTAGCTCGTCGCGATTTTGATCCAGCGGTTGACTGCTGCGTTGATAGGTTTCGCTTTGCAAAATCGTTCGCATCAATTGCTTGAGATCGAATCCTACGTCAACCAGGTGACCGCTGAGCGCGTTGAGTAGTTTTTCGTTGGATGCTGGATTACTCAGCCGCAGATCATCAACTTGTTCGACCAGGCCGCGGCCGAAAAAGTTTGCCCACAAACGGTTGCTGATCGCCCGCGAGAAATAGGGATTGGCCGGATCCGTCATCCACTGTGCCAACACGACTCGTCGATCATTGGGATTGTCAAACTCGATCGCTTCGGCATCCAGCGGTGCGGGCGGCTGTGGTCTACCGAGACTTGGTTGAATCAATTCGCCAGCGGTGGAGACATACAGTGTCCGCAGCCCGTCGCCGTTACGACCATCCCCGCCCCAGCCTTTGGCGCGGACACGGGCGAACAGGTTGGCCATACCGTAATATTGATCGTTGGTCCATTTTTCCAATGGATGGTTGTGGCATTTCGCACAGCCGATCGACAACCCCATAAAGGCTTGGCAGGCGTTTTCAGTCATCTCCTCGGGAGATTGGTGCAACGCGTAAAAATTGGTCGCGCCGTTTTCGTCGCTGCGGCCCGTTGCGGTCAATATTTCCCGGACGAATTGATCCCACGGTTGGTTCCGTTGGACTCGCTCACGAATCCACTGGTAGTAAGTTTTGACGGCGATCGGGCGCAGCCGTGTCCCATTGATCAGCAGCATGTCGGACCATTTGTAGGCCCAGTAGGACACAAAGTCATCACTGGCCAACAGGTACTCGATCCATTGGTCGCGGCGGGTGCGTTCCGGGAACCCTAAAAACTGTTCTCGCTCGGTCAATGTCGGCAATCGTCCGATCGTGCTCAGCGCCGAGCGCCGCAAGAATGCTTCGTCGTCACAGCGCGGCGAGGGTTGCAAACGCAGTGTTTCCAATTGCGCTAGGTTCTCGCCATCAATGAAATTTCGTTGAGGAGCACTGTTGTAAATGTCGCTCGGCACATCGTAGGGATAGGGAACGGTCATCCGCGCCAACACGACTTTGCTGCCAAACCAAACCAGCACGGCGGATTGTCCGCTTCCACGTACCGTTGCCAATCCGTTTTCGTCAACGCTGGCCACGGATTCATCGGTCGCGGTGAACCGTGCCCAATGAGTCACGTCGATGCTGCGTCCGTCGCTGTAGTGGGCGCTGACCAAGACCTGTGATTGATCGCCCGGCGACAGCAGGGCTTCGGGTGGCGAAACGCTGATCGTTTCCAATTTCGGATCACTCGCTTTCGGCCCCACGGCGCCACTTGCGATCCATTGGCTAATCACGCGATAGTCATGCGAATCAACGTCCAGACGCAGCCCGCCTTTGTGTGGCAGTGCGCCGGTCGGTTTGGCCAACAGCAAACTGCGACCGGGGTCGCCCATTTCAATCCGACGACCGCGTGCCTGGCGACTGATCGACAAGAAATCTGCTTCGCTATCGTAGCCGAGCAGCGACAACCGAAATCCGCCTTTGCCCGACAGCGCACCGTGGCAGGCCCCCATGTTGCAACCGTTCTTGGACAACACCGATTGCACGTCGTTGCGAAAGCTGTATCCAGGTGCCGCTACGGCGTCGGAGACGACCACCGGCACATCGTGAACCCGGTCACCGACGCGGCAGCGGAGCGTCGTTTCTCCTGACGAAATGGATTGGACCATCCCGTTGTCGATTTTGGCAATGCTGGGATCCGTCACGGAGATTTCGAACTGTTCTGGAGCGAGCACCGCCGAGGGTAGCGCGCCGCGCAGCTGGACGACAGAGACCCTTTGCCGCGCGTCGTGACCGTTCAGTTCAATGGTCGCTGGCAGCACCGCAAAATCGACGGCGTCTGCGGCAGCGACATCGCGGCCGAAAAGCAGCAGAACCAGCGATAGGGGCAGAATCCAACGAAGCAATCGAGAGGGAAGCATGGAAGGTCGCATATCAAACGGGAGAGAGAGAAATGGTTCACGCGAAAAGTTCTTTGACTTCGCGAACACCGAAATCAACCAATGGAAACGGGCGACCGCCCGGTCCAGGGATTTCCGCGTGCAGATCCAGTCCGAGTGAATGGAAAATCGAAGCGATCAATTCGCTAGGTTGAGTCGGCCGGTCGGCTGGTACCGCTCCGATCGGATCACTGGCACCGATCGCGCGGCCGCCGACCACGCCGCCGCCGGCAAAGGTGGTGGAAAAGCATTGCGGCCAGTGATCGCGACCGCCGGCCGGATTGACTTTGGGAGTGCGTCCGAATTCCGCCAAACCACACACCAATGTGTCGTCCAACATCCCTCGGTCAGCCAGGTCGGTCAGCAGCGCCGCATAGGCTTGGTCATACATCGGCGCGACGATGTTTTTCATGCCTTCGATTGTCGTGAATGGTTTGCTGCCGTGGATGTCCCAAGTGATTTCGTTGAACACCGTCAGAAAGGTATTGATGGTGACGAACCGCACGCCGGCTTCGATCAATCGCCTGGACAGCAAACAACATTGTCCGAAGCGGTTCATCCCATAGCGTTCACGCACTTGTTTGGGTTCTTTCGACAGATCAAACGCCTGGCGTGCTTGGGGACTGTTCATCAACCGATACGCGGCCTGGAAGTTCTTGTCCAGCATTTTGGCGGACTCGGTGGCTTCCAACTCCTGCATGCGTCCTTCGATTGCGGCCCGCATCCGCCGTCGGCGATCGATTCGGACGTCGCCCAAGGTTTGTGGGGGCAACAGATCCGGAACTTTGAAATTTTCTTGGCTGGGGTCGGCCATCAATGCAAACGGGTCATAGGTCTTGCCCAAAAATCCGCCGGCTTGGCCGTTGGGCAAATTGCCTCCGCCACGGCCCATGGTTTCTGGCAGGACCACATGGGCCGGCAGATCACTGCGCCGTCCGCGCATGTATTGAAGCACAGCGCCGGCGTGAGGATAGTTAACGCCGCCGGTGAACTGCCGACCGGTTTGCAGCATTTGCCAGCCTGCATCGTGAACCGCAGCAGCGGTGTGGTAACAGGAGCGGATGATCGAAAATTTGTCCGCGATCTCGGCATGTCGTGGCAAGATCTCGGATACTTGGAAATCGCCTCTGGTCGAAATCGCTTTGAACGGACCACGCACCTCGGCCGGCGCATTGGGTTTCATGTCGAACGTATCGAGTTGGCTGGGCGCACCAAGATTGAAGATCATGATGCAGGACCGCTTGTCTTTTTTCGGGTCCACCACGCCACGCTCGGCCGCGGCCAAGTAATCTGGCAATCCCAACCCGATCGCGCCGAGCGTTCCAATTTGCAAAAAATCGCGGCGCCGCGTGCCGTTGCAGGTGTGCGATGATCCGCGCGCAGTCAGATTAAGCATGTCAGGGAATCCAGAAACCGGTGGGAAAGTACTTCGCGTCAGGCGGGCTCGAACCATTGTATTAGATCGAGTGCGGGTCAGCCGCAGCGAACCTGCTCTTTCAGGAAATCGTCGGATTTGCAACCTTGGACCAAAAACGAGATAGTTTTGGACACTCAGCAATTCAATCGTGCCGCCTGGGACAACATCGCGACCAGCCGGCATCAATGGTTTACGCCCTGTACCGGTGATCAAATTGATGCCGCGGGTCGAGGTGAGTTTTCGATTCGGTTGACCGCCTGCAAACCGATTCCGGGTGAATGGATCGGACCGGTCGCCGGCAAACGCATCCTGGCGCTGGCCGCTGGTGGAGGCCATCAAGGACCTATTTTGGCAGCGGCCGGAGCGGACGTGACGGTGGTCGATTTTAGCGAGGCGCAACTTGCGATCGATCGCGCGGTGGCCGAGCGACATCAATTGGCACTGCAGACCATGCAAGCCGACATGACCGATTTGGCGATGATTCAGTCAAACGCGTTCGACATGGTCATCAATCCGTGCTCGGTCAATTTTGTTGAAAATGTTCGTCCGGTTTGGGGCGAAGCGGCGCGGGTGTTACGCCCGGGCGGTGTGCTGATCACCGGCCTGATGCAACCTGTGAATTTCATCTTTGATCCGGTCAAACGGGACCGTGGCAAATTGAAGGTCCGGTTCCGTATCCCCTACAGTGATTTGGATCTGAGCGCGGACGAGTTGGACGACACCATCGGTCCGGAACGCCCCATCGATTTCGGTCATTCGCTGACGGATTTGGTCGGCGGGCAACTCGATGCGGGCCTGATGATCACAGATATAATGGAAGATCGCTGGGGTGGAGAGGACGTCTTGTCGGATCGAATCGCAACGTTCCTCGCCACCCGCGCGATCAAAGCCACCCCCAACCAATCTTGAGCCCTGTGTTTGTCCAAACCATGACTTGTTGCGCCCCACGCTACATCGCCGCCGCATTGATTCTGTTGCTCTGGACAGCCAACGATGTTGCTGCGGATCCGTTTCAAGCGGCGCGAGATAAATTGGTCGATGAACGGATCGCGACCGCCGGTGTGGTCGACACCAGGGTGCTCGATGCGATCCGCCGCACGCCCCGACATGAATTCATTCCGCGCAGTCAATGGCCGCGTGCCTATTACGACATGGCGCTGCCGATCGGGCATTCGCAAACCATCAGCAGCCCCTTTATCGTGGCCTCGATGACCGAAGCACTCCAGCCCCAGGCGACCGACAAGGTGCTGGAAATCGGCACCGGCAGTGGCTATCAAGCCGCAGTCCTTAGCCCACTGGTCCAGCACGTTTACACAATCGAGATCGTGCCGGAACTAGGCGAACAAGCCACCGCAACCCTGGCGAAATTAGACTATGAAAACGTTTCCACCCGCGTCGGCGACGGCTTTCAAGGTTGGCCCAGCGCGGCACCGTTCGACAAAATCATCGTGACCTGCAGCCCGGAATCGGTGCCGGTGCCATTGGTCGAACAATTGCGTGACGGCGGCGTGATGATCATTCCGGTTGGCGAACGCTATCAGCAAACATTGTTTCGGATGGTCAAAGTTGACGGCAAACTTCAACGGGAAGCATTGCGCCCGACTCTATTTGTACCGATGACGGGCGCCGCCGAGAACAACCGCAGTGTGTTGCCCGACCCCAAACATCCGGTCGCCGTGAACGGCAATTTCGAAAGCCGACCGGCGGGTGACGAATCCAAATTAGTCGACTTTGTTCCCGGTTGGTATTACGGCCGTCAAGTCTTTCAGGTCACCGGCAAGAGCCCCGACCCGGCGCCGGAAGGAAACGAATACGTTCGCTTTCAAAATGAAACACCGGGACGAAATTCGCACCTGTTGCAAGGCATCGCGATTGACGGCCGCGCGGTGTCACAACTGCGCCTCAGTGGCCACGTGCGGACCGAATCGATCGAAAAAGGTCCCTCGAACGATGCCATGCCGATGATCGCGATCAGTCTGTATGACGAATTGCGTCGCGATTTAGGGACGTTTCATTTGGGCCCCTTCCGTGGCACACGGCCCTGGCGGGAACACAATCGGTTGATCCGCGTGCCGATCACGGCCCGCGAGGCGATTCTGCGTGTCGGCTTGTTCGGGGCAACCGGTAAAGCCGACTTTGACGACGTGCAGATCGAAGCGGTCGATCGTTGACACGCTCGGGTTCTCTATCGCGACGCTCGGGCTCTCTATCGCGATGCTCGGTAGGGCGCCACGACGCGTCCGCCACCCAGTGGCTGAAGCCCGGCGGGCTGTTCGTGGCTGACCGGACGCAGCGACTGGGGCTGAGGCGTGGTTTTTAACCCGCTGCCGATCGGTTGCAGTTGGCCCGCACCACGTTCTCGATGAACATTGCCCCGCACCGGGCGATACGTCGAGCGGTGCGTTTGAGGCGACCGGTGGGATGCCGGACGGATTGCCCCATACGGACGGCGCACGCTGGTCTGGTCATCGCTGAAGGGATCGTTCAAGTTGTCCAGGGCGTCAAAGATCGACCCTTCACTTTTGGGATCCGGATCTTCCAGTGGTGGCTCGGGAGCGTCGGGTGGTTCGACCAGTGGCATGTTCTCGGAGAACGGATCGCGTTGGGGGACAGCCGGAGCGGGCGTCGGCGGAGTCGGATCGACGGGCGCTGGTGGTGGCGTGTCACGGAAACTCGGTTCCGGACGTGACATTTGCATGTTCGGCGGTTCGGATCGTGGTTCGCTGTCACGCAGAACGGGTGCCGGTTCGATCGTCGGCTGAATGTTGCCGGGGCGTGTGGTTCGCGGTTGAACCGAACGTGGCTCAGTCACGCGTGGGGCGACTACCTGCGGTTTGTTGGGCGCCGCTTTGGTTGGCGCTGGTTCCAAGTCTGGTACGGCGGGCAACACCGGGGCCACGACGCGCGGAGTGGTGTTCGGATGGACGCGAGTTTGCGGCGCCGGAATCGGAGCCACGTTTGGCGACGGCACCATGTTGCCATGATAGGGTGGCAACAATGGATCGGCATGCTCGATCGGTGTCATCCACTGACCGGTTGAATCGCAGCCGCCATCGCAGTGGGACTGGCCACATCCCGCGGTGCGGCAGCGGTCGAGACCTAGCACCTGTTCGATGCCGCCGGCGACTGCGTCGAGCGTGTTGATCAACGGATTGTGGTGGAAATACTTTGGTCGGCATTTCCCACAGCCACAGTCCGATGCACCGTCGCACCCGCCGACCGCTGGGCCGACCCCGCACTGTCCGCAATCACAGATCCCTGCACCGCAGCTGGGTTCATAGGTGTCGCACGCAGTCCCGGCCAGGGCTGATTGCGGCGACGCCACGACAGCGACACCCAGGCCAGCCAGCATCGACGCCCCACCGACTAGGGTGGCGATGACACCGCGTCGACTTTGACGCGTCCAATGTGACCATTGGCTGTGACTGAACGACGAACTGCGATTGTCCATGACTGTCTTGCGTCTCATCCGGAAACCTCGTGATAAAATCTCTGCCCCGGCTGAATCTATCGACGCCACAGATTCGGAATGACCACGAGAACCCTTCGTTCCGGCAAACTGAACGCAGATCGCCTAGATTGACAGTCAGGTTGCTGTGGCGGGCGCTGGGCGGTGTGGAAAAATCCAAGAAAACGGCCAGCGGGATCTACGTGCGATGGATTGCCGCAGTCCCCCGCCTGTGGCGATTCTGAATGCCTTGCTGAAATTCTGCCTGCAGCGGCGATGTGTCTCCAAATTCCGCGTTCAAACCGGGGCGATTTTTTTGCAACCAAACGCTAGACTTGCGGTTTTGAGGCCCACTTCCGCTTGCACTTAGAGACATCCGCAGTGAGTTTTGACCCGTTCAACGCCCGCGACCAATTCGAGACTGGAAACGGAAACGCCGCCATTTATCGGCTTAGCAAATTACAAGACGCCGGGCTCGGACCGATCGATCGAATGCCGTTTTCGATCCGAGTGTTACTCGAAGCCGTCCTGCGAAACTGCGATGGATTTTCTGTCAGCGAGGACGACGTCAAGAACTTGGCCGCCTGGAATGCCGCCGCGCCGGCCAAACAAGAGGTCCCGTTCAAACCCTATCGAGTCGTGCTGCAGGACTTCACCGGTGTGCCGGCCGTCGTCGACTTGGCTGCGATGCGATCGGCCATGCAACGTATCGGTGGCGATCCCAACAAAATCAACCCACTGATCCCGGTCGACCTGGTGATCGATCACAGTGTGCAGGTCGACTTCTTTGGCAGCGACAGTGCGCTCGGCCGCAACGTTGAAATGGAATTCGAGCGGAACCGCGAACGCTATGAATTCTTGCGTTGGGGGCAACAGGCGTTTGACAATTTCCGTGTCGTTCCGCCAAACGTCGGTATCGTCCACCAAGTCAACTTGGAATACCTGGCACACGTGGTCGCCATCCGCGACACCGGTGACGGTCCGGTCGCGATGCCCGACACGTTGGTGGGGACCGACAGTCACACCACGATGATCAACGGTTTGGGTGTACTCGGTTGGGGCGTTGGTGGGATCGAAGCCGAAGCCAACATGTTGGGCCAGCCCCTGTACATGTTGATGCCCGAAGTGATCGGATTCGAGCTGACCGGGAAACTTCCCGCCGGTGCCACCGCAACCGACATGGTGTTGCGTGTCGTGGAAATGTTGCGTGCCGAAGGTGTGGTGGGCAAATTTGTTGAATTTTACGGCAGCGGCATGAACGCGATGAGCGTCGCCGACCGGGCGACAATCGCCAACATGGCACCCGAATACGGCGCCACCATGGGCTTTTTTCCGGTCGACAACGTGACATTGGATTACTTGCGACAAACCGGTCGCAGCGAAGCCAACGTGCAATTGGTCGAACGGTATTGCAAAGAACAGGGTCTGTTCCACACCGATGACAGCCCGGCGTTGACCTACACCAAAACGCTGTCGTTGGACCTGGGAACGGTCGAACCGAGCATGGCCGGACCAAAACGTCCGCAAGACCGAATCGCTTTGGCGAACATGAAATCAGCGTTCAACAAATCCTTGACCGCTCCCATCGGCGCGTCCGGATTTGGGTTGAACCCCGGTGACTTGGACCGTTCGGCGACCGTTGAAAACAACGGCCACAGCAGCCAGATCACTCACGGCGCGGTGGTGATCGCCGCCATCACGTCTTGTACCAACACCAGTAATCCCTCGGTCATGATCGGTGCCGGCCTGTTGGCCAAGAAAGCGGCCGAGCGAGGTTTGAAAGTGCCTGACCACGTGAAAACCAGTCTCGCGCCGGGATCGCGTGTGGTCAGCGAATATTTGGACAAAGCCGGGCTGACGGATTCACTAAAGTCACTCGGATTCCACACTGTCGGTTACGGGTGCACCACCTGTATCGGCAACAGTGGCCCGCTTCCCACGCCGGTCGCCAATGCCATCGAATCCGGCGATCTGATCGCCTCGGCCGTACTGAGCGGTAACCGGAACTTCGAAGGCCGCGTCAATCCGCTGACCAAAGCAAACTATCTGGCCAGCCCCCCTTTGGTGGTTGCCTACGCATTGGCCGGGACGACGGATATCGATTTGGTCACCGAACCGCTGGGAACCGACAGCGACGGCAAAGACGTTTTCTTGAAGGAAATTTGGCCGACGGCGGAAGAGATTCAAGAATCGATTCGCACCTCGATCGCGCCGGAAATGTTCACCAGCCAATACAACGCTGCGGTCGAAGGCAACGAGCCATGGAACGCGATCGAAGCCGCTGTGGGCGCGATCTATCCCTGGAACGACGCCAGCACCTACATCCATCACCCGCCGTTCTTGGACCAAGTGACCGGAGATGCGATTCCGGCAATCGGTCCGATCAAGGGCGCCCGTTGTTTGATTTTGCTAGGTGATACGGTCACGACCGACCACATCTCGCCAGCCGGGGCGATCGCCACCGATGGACCCGCCGGTGCATTTTTGCAAGACAGCGGCGTACCGGTCCGTGAATTCAACAGTTTCGGATCGCGACGCGGCAATGACTTGGTGATGGTCCGCGGAACGTTTGCCAACATTCGGATCCGCAACCAGCTGGCACCGGGAACCGAAGGCGGTGTGACACGCTATCTGCCCACCGGCGAAGTGACCAGCATTTACGACGCGTCGATGAAGTACCAGTCCGAAGGCACGCCGTTGATCGTGATGGCCGGTGCAGAATACGGTACCGGCAGCAGCCGTGACTGGGCGGCCAAAGGCACGATGTTGCTGGGCGTCAAAGCCGTGATCACGGCAAGCTATGAACGCATCCACCGCAGCAACCTGGTCGGCATGGGAGTGTTGCCGTTGGAATTCGCCGACGGAAAATCCTGGCAAGCACTGGGTTTGACCGGTGAAGAAACCTACGACATTCCAGACCTCTCGGACGACCTGCAGCCGCGCAGTACCATCAGCGTCACGGCCACGGCCGACGACGGGACGGTCACGAAATTTGACTGTGTGGTTCGCATCGATACCCCGGTCGAACTGCAGTACTATCGCAACGGCGGAATCCTTCCCACCGTCCTTCGCAATCTCGCGCAAGCCTAATAGAGAAACACAACATGAGTGATATTCACACCCAATACGACGACGTCGAAAAGCTGATCGACGAAGAAAAATTCAGCGAAGCCATCGACGGACTCAATGCGATCCTGGCCGAAGACGAGAGCTTTGTGCTCGGTCACCTGGCACTGGCTCGGGTCTATACCAAAACTGGCCAACACGCCGAAGCAATTCAGCACGGCGAAAAGGCGTGCGAACTGGAACCCACCGATCCGTTTAATTTCACCGCTCTGAGCGTTACCTACCAGCGCGCCTGGGCGGGAACTCAGGAACAGCTTTACATCACCAAAGCGGAAGACGCGATGGCCAAGGCGCAAATGCTGCAATCCCAGGGCTGATCAGGCGTCGGGAACGACGTATTCAAAGTGCGGCTGGACTTCCGCTACCGACGGCAGTCCCGCACGGCGTAACATCGCGTCGACTTCGGTTCGGCGTGTCTGGGGGTCAGACGGGCCCGCGACCGATTCTGCAGTCGCGTCGTCATCCGTGGTTTGCGCGGCTGTGACCGCAGCCATTCGGGCGGCAAAGCCACGCCGCCATTTCGCTTCGACCCATTTGAATACGATCACCACCACCGCCACGATGATCCCAATCGTGATCGCGCCTGTTTTCCAGTTGCCGGAAACCAACGCAAAGATCGCGAACGGCAAACAGAACAAAATGGTCAGTGCACGGACGATTCGCACGACGACCCCTTTGAATGATTGACCGATTTCACCCAACAGCAGCTGCGGGTCGATCCTGGCATTGGATAAGAGTGCCGGAACTACGCTTCCGAGCGCTTGGTTGACTGGAAACGGTTTTCCGGCCGGACCACTGAACTGGCATTGTTGTTGATAACCGTCCAGCGGGACCAGTTGCACCTTCCAATCACCCCAGGCTGACGTCATCGCACTGGCGACGGCCGAGATCTGACGCCCGCCCCACAGGTGAAGCGTGTGTTGGGATTGGTCGATCCAGATCCCCTCGATCACACTGCATTCGGCAGGGATCTCCGTCGACGGCAGACCCATCAGCCGCTCCAACGGGGCGCGCTCATTGGTGATTAAATCCAACGTCAATTCGCTCAGCAATCGATGGTGGACCACGTTTTCTTCATCCAGCAGGGTCACCCAAGCCACTGGGCCGTCGTCATCAGCGTCGGGATCAAATTGCTCCGCGACGTCAGCTTCCTCATCCAAATCATCCGGTCGATCCGACAGCGCATCGACTCCATCAGCATGAATTCGCAGCACACCATCAGCTGGCTGGTTGATCGACTGGCCGGCCGCGATTTCTAAATCCGACAATCCGTCGGTGGCGTAAATGATTTCAAAATCGGGCCAGGCCTGCTGGATCAATTGGTCCAGTAACTGGATCGACTTGGGATGGTTGGTGATGCCGTAGGTCGAATACCACAGCAATGCGTTGGCGTCGTAGTCGACGACAACACCGGCATCACAGGCGGTGTCAAATTCATCCACCGGGTTTCGCTGGCGCAGCCACTTTTCCAGAGCGTTTGGCCCCCAGACCAGGTTGCGCGCAAACAAAGCCGACCCACACGGATCGCGGAACAGCGTTGTTTCCCCATCACGGATCAACGCAATCATTGCGGGTTCAATCATCGGCAGCAGTCTGTTCCATTGGCGGTTGCCAAGCCACACGTCCACCTTGTTGGATGTGCGCCTGGAGCGACCGTTTAAGTTGATTCACGACGTCGGGGTGTTTCGCGACCACGTTCTCGGTTTCTTGTGGATCGGACGACAAATCATACAGTTCATACGGCGTGAAGGGGTCATTACGCAGCAGTTTCCACTT
This sequence comes from Stieleria tagensis, assembly GCF_024129865.1. GTDB lineage: Bacteria > Planctomycetota > Planctomycetia > Pirellulales > Pirellulaceae > Stieleria > Stieleria tagensis. Next base: position 60,937 of record NZ_JAMYFE010000019.1, read on the forward strand.
GCCGCGGATCACCGCGTGATAGGCACTGCCCACGTAGCGGTTGTTGCCTTCGCGACGGACAAAGTACAGTTCACGCGGCGCGTCCGGCATCGCTGCCCCCCGCAGGATCGGCATCAAACTGACAGCGTCGGTTTCCGCATCGGGTTTTGCACCCGCCAATTCAAGGAAGGTGGCATTCAAATCAAAGGTCAATCCGGCGTAATCACAAGTCGTCCCGGCCCGTTTCGCGTCGGTCAGACGGATAATAAACGGAACCCGCAGCCCCCCGTCGTAGTGACTCTGTTTGCCATCTCGCCACGGCAAATTGCGCTGGCCGTGCGGTAGTGAACCACCATTGTCAGACGTGAATGCGACGACCGTGTTTTGACTCAATCCCAAGGCATCGAGTTGTTCCAGCAGTGTTCCCAGGTTGTGATCCAAGTGTTCCACAAAGGCAACGTTGTGGGCGCGTTTGTCATCCAGGTCAGGAAAGCGTTGCCGGGTGCGATCCAACCAATCGGCGGGCGGTTGGATTGGGAAGTGAGGCGCGTTGTAAGCCAAGTACAGAAAAAAAGGTTGATCAGCAGACTCGCTGCGTTTTCGTAGATAGTCGATCGACCACTGCGTGAACAATTCCGTGGCGTGCCCCCGGGGCTCAATCGTCTGCTGGTTTTTTCGCATGAAGTTGATTCCGCCCCGCAGGTGCGTGTAGTAATCATCCATCATGTCGCCCAGAAATCCGTGAAAGAAATCGAACCCACGTTCGTTCGGCGTGTTCGGTGTCTGTAATCCCAAATGCCACTTACCGACGATTGCCGTGTGGTATCCCGAATGCCCCAGGCGATCGGCCAGCGTGGGCACGCCGGCAGCTAAATGCCCCCAGGAATTTTCAGGACTGGTACGGATCACGCCGGGCACCCCCACCCGGTCGGCATAACGTCCGGTCAGCAATGCAGCTCGCGTCGGTGAACAAACCGTGCAATTGGCACGCATCGACGAGAATGTGATCCCTTGGGTTGCCAATCGATCCAAGTTCGGCGTCTGAATGTCCGGGGCGCCTTGATAACTCACATCACCAAAACCTAAGTCGTCGGCCAGGATCAGGATCAAATTCGGACGCGTCGCGGCGACCGCCAGATGGGTGAGCGAGACCAGTAACAGCAAGACAAAGAATCGAAGCATGGCAGCCAATGGAAAATGGATCTGACGCAGGACAATTGATGCGCCAAAATCATAGCAGGTTCCTGTGCAAATCATTGCGTATCGCGCAACCGTTTGCAGCATTGCGGAGATGAGAGATTGGTCCCAACGGCAAACCGACACGCATTGCGACAGGAAAATGCCGCTTGATTCACCGCTGTCGACTGCCAAAACGACGGATCTTCGTTGCGACATTCATTTTTGGTGCGGGTTTCCATCGTTTGGCATGAGCCCTGCTTTCGCTACCTGCCAGAAAGATCATCAACGACTGATCCAAAGGCGGATTTGGTCAGGCCAAATGAGATCGGATTCTATGACCGTCGCGATAGGCGACCAGATGATCTTGCCGATCAACCGAATTGAGGGAATCAAACATGTCACAACACTCGAAAAAATCACGCACCCGCACGCTGGTGGCCGTGGCTTCTCTGGTGGTCGTCTTAACCGGCGCCAATCTGGCTCAGGCGTCTCACTCACGGAGCACCATTGAACGTCGCCAACATCCAGGCCACGGACTGTTCGAAGCTCACCAATCGCACCGACAACAGACCGCCGTCCGTGTCGTTCGCCCTGCGGTGGTTCGCCCCGTCGTCGTTCAAGGCTAGCGGTCACATGAGCGAATCCGCGTATGACGTTTGGCTTCATCGACGTCGTCACCGCGGTGCATCGCCGACGTTTGTTCTAACCGGAAATTCTATTTTCAAACAAATCTGTTTCACACTCGTTCTGACAAGCCGAAAGGCTTGAGGAGATCACCATGAAGGCTCGTTCACTCACTCTTTCACTAACCACTGCACTGCTAGCCGGTTCGGCCTACGACGCTCGGGCGGCGCTGGCACTGGAAAAGCACGGACACGCGGCAACGCAAATGGCGGCTTTGACGGAGAATGATCAGCAACTCGAACATCAACGAGCCCTTGCCGAGGCCCGGCAGACGGTGGGCTTGCGGCTGCAGTACGACAACTGATTTAGCGACGGGCCAATAGGAACACCGCCACGCCGGTCCAGACAAAACTGAAACCGACCAGCGTGGCGCTCGAGAGAGGTTCGCCGAAATAGAACACGCCGACGATGAACTGCAGCGTCGGCCCGACGTATTGCAACACGCCGATCAATGACAGAGGCGCGCGTTGGGTGGCCGCGGAAAACAGTGCTAGCGGCACCAACGTGAATAGACCGCCCAAAATCAACAACCAATCTTTGTTGACATCCCCTTTGCCAAAATCGCCGCCACCGGACTGATAGATCCAGGCCAAATAGATCAACGTCGGCACCACCAACACGGACGTTTCCAGCACTAGTCCGTTCATCGCGTCCAATCGGGCGCGTTTCTTGATCAACGCGTATCCGGCAAAGGAAGTGGCCATCGCCAGCGAGACCCAGGGGACTTCGCCGGCAGCATACGTCATCACCAGCACTCCGATGGCGGCCAGCCCGATCGCGAACCACCGCGATCGGCTCAAATGTTCGCCCAACACAACCACACCCAACAGCACGTTCAGCAGTGGGTTGATGTAGTAGCCCAGTGAGGACAGCAGCACACGATCATGCGTGACCGCCCACAAAAACGCCAGCCAATTGATGGCGATCAAGCCGCCGGCCATGCCATAGGTCACCCAGGTCTGTCGCTGTCGCAAAGCTGCCAGCAGCGACTGGCGGTAGTCCCGACTGCCTCGTTGGAAGCGAAACACCGCAACCAATAACGAGAACACGAACGCCCAAACCACCCGGTGCCCGACCAGCTCCGCCGCCGGCGTCCCCCGCAACAAACTCCAATAGATCGGGAATACCCCCCAGATCGTGTTGGCAGCCACAGCGAAGAAGATTCCCCAACGGGTCGATGCAGACATGCGATAAATTGGGGGATCCTGGCGTTTGAGCCAATTGAGGACGAAAACGAAGCACGCGAGGATGACCGGACAGATCGCGGTAACTTCGCCGATCTTGGAAAACGAACCAGTGGGGGACGGGTATAATTCCGGGGAAACGTCGTTTGAATGCTTAGGGGTGCGTCAAAATTGCGAGGCATCCAATTGCGCTTTCGCGTGGGGCATTGGATTTTGTTAACCCGAAGCGTCAGCGAGGGATCCGGTTCACACCCTAAATCCCTCGCTCACGTGTCGGGTTGTGATGAAAATCGCAACTTCAACGGTGCTGGTGTGGAGGATTGCTCCGACTCGGGTGAGGGTTTTCTGCGAAGAATAAAGCCGGTCGGATAAATCCTCCACACCAACTTGCGACCGGCTAACTAAATCAACAGCCCGTCACGCGTCGGGTTACCATAAAAACGCAACTTCAAAACATCAAAGCAGGGCCCTGTTGGCAATGCTTTACCATGGCGTCAAAACGACATCACAACCGCAATAAGCTGCTCCATGCGAATCCTCGATTTCATCAAGCCGAACGAGCTCTCGCGAGTGGCGCGGTTGCAAGTGCTCGCACGCGAAATCGTCGAAGGCTACTGCAGTGGTCGACACCGTTCACCGCACAAAGGGTTCAGTGTCGAATTCAAAGAACACCGGCAATATGTTCCGGGTGATGAACTCAAGAACATCGACTGGAAAGCTTTTGGCAAAAGCGACCGGCTGTTCATCCGCCAGTATGAAGAAGAAACCAATCTGCGCTGTCTGCTACTGGTCGACCAAAGTGGTTCGATGGCCTATGCGGGGACTCGCAGTGTCGATGGGCTCAGCAAACACGAATACGCGGTGCGTCTATCGGCGGCGTTTGCCTATTTGATGTTGGGACAGCAAGACCCGGTCGGACTGATCACCTTTGACAATGACATTCGTCGCCAAGTCCCGTTGCGCAGCCGGCCGTCGCACCTGCAACCGATCCTGTCGGCCTTGGTCGCCGATCAAACACGGCTGGAAACCGATTTGGGCAGTGTGTTTCGCAAGCTTGCTCCGAAAGTCGGCCGCCGCGGTCTGATCGTGATCGTTTCCGATTCGATGGGCGATGTGGAATCGATCTCCCGCGCCCTTGCGCAATTTCGAGCAAGCCGACACGAAGTCATCTTCTTTCAAATCCTGGATCCGGACGAAGTCGATTTTCCGTTTTCCGGTCGCATCCAGTTCCGAGATCTGGAAAACGCGATCGGGGAACAAACCGTGGACGCGGCTTCGATTCAAAAGGCCTATCGTGACCGCTTGCAAGAGCACAACGAGGCGTTGCGCGAGGCTTGTCGACGCAGTCGTGTCGATCTGATCCCGATCACCACCGATCAACCGTTTACAGATGTGGTCCATGAGTACGTGGCAGCGAGGAGACGAATCGTTCGATGAGTCTGCTTAATGCCGCACTCGCCTTTGGCGCGTTTGCATTTACGATTCCCTTGGTCATTCACCTGTTGTTTCGATCGCGTTTTAAAACGGTCGACTGGGGGGCAATGCATCTACTGGACAGTATGCTGCGCACCAATCGACGTCGCATGCAGGTGACCCATTGGTTGCTCTTGTTGCTGCGCTGTCTGATCCCAGTGGTGTTGGCGTTCTGCATGGCGCGTCCGGTGTGGACTTGGTTTCGTGCCCTCGCCGGTGACGCGCCGCGGACCTTGGTCGTTGCACTGGACGATTCTCGCAGTATGTCCGCCACACCGTCCGGTCGACCGTCGCGAATCGAAGTGGCAAAGCAGCAGATCGGCGATGTCTTGGCGGATCTCTCGCGGCGAGATGAAGTGATTTTGGTGCGTGGATCGCGACTGGGCGCCGTGCCTGCCAAGATGGGCGTGGCCGATGCGCTTTCGGCACTGCGAAAAGTGGATGCCAGCGGGGGTGCGGTTTCGATCGGGCAACTGCTCGATGCGGCCCGCCAAGCCGCCGAAGACGCATCGCACTCTCGCCGCCAGATCCTGTTGGTCTCGGATTTCCAAAGTAACGCGGTCGATGCATCGACGTTGGAGCTGGCTTCGCAGATTGAAACCGCTGCGGCGGCAGAACCAGAATCCGATCCCGCTGCGGGCTTGGTGATTGATCTGCTGAACGTCGGCAACGGCTCCGCGGACCTCAACAACCTCTCGATCGATTCGGTCACGGTGGATTCACCGGTTGTGGTCAGTCGCCGCTCGGGGGTTTACAGTGCCACGATCCGCAATGCATTTGATTTGCCGGCGAACGATTTGCGTCTGGTGTGGTCGATCGACGGCAATCCGCTGGAACCACGTGTGATTTCGATCGAAGCAAATTCGAGCGTTACCAATCGACTGACACACAGCATCGATCACCCGGGCACGCACCAGATCACCGCCGCGATCAGCCGCGCCGACAACATGCTTGCTGACAATCAACGCAGTGTGGCAGTGGAGGTGATGCAAGAGGTAAACGTGTTGTTGGTCGATGGCAAACCCGCCAATCAACCGCTCGCCGGCCAGGCCGACTTTCTAGCAATTTCGCTTAGCCCGTTCGCATTCGGCGGCGATGATCGCCCCGACCCGGTGCGTGCAGCGGTGGTCAGCAGTCGCAAATTCGAACAGGCGTTCAAGGAACAGGACGTTCGCGTCATCATTTTGGCGGACGTGGGGAAATTGACCGACTCGGTCAAGCGACAGATCAGCGATTTTGTCGACGACGGCGGCTCGCTGGTCGTTTTTGATGGGCCCGACGTGCGGCCTGATCTGTACAACGAACCCTGGGCCGGGTCACACTCGAACCTGCGGTTTCCCGCCAAGCTGGGCGAGGTTCAGGGCGAATCAAGATCAGCTGCTGGCAAGAATCAAAACCAATATTCGATCGACCAACCGGCATCCTTCTACCGGCCTTGGCAGGTGCTATCGCGAGGTGACGAAAATCCGTTGAGTGATGTCGATGTGTCCGCCTATCGGAAGCTGGAATTGAACGTTCATGACACGTCGTCGGCATCGAACGCAGTGGTCCTGTTGCGCAGCGGCGACGGTGCTCCGTTGGCGGTCAGCGAAAAACAGGGCGCCGGCACCGTGATTCAGTTTGCCATCTCCGGCAACGATGCCTGGACCAACCTTCCCTTGCGTCCCGTGTTCTTGCCACTGATCCAACAAATGGTGCTGGATCTGGCGGGCAAACAAACCGACGCGATGATCGACGTCGGACAGCCGATCGTTCTCTCCGAGAGTGACTGGCCGCAACCGATCCAGAAATTTGAAACCGCCACACGAACCACCTACACATTGCAAACACCGCGAGGGGAAACCGAATTGGATCCACCGCCCGACGGCGATCCCATCCGCATCACGGCGACCTACTCGCCCGGTGTCTACCGGATCCAACGTCGCACCGTCGCTGTCGCCGATCCACAGCACAGCGAATCGGTGGTGCTGATGCGGGTCGCTGGTGTCGATGCGTCGGAATCCCTGTTGGTCGATGTCGGCCCAGAGCGTTTGAACCGTCTGGCACAACTGCTCGGCGCCGGTGTGTTCGAAAACGCAGACTCCTTGAAAGCGGTTGATCACACGCGATCCAATGGCCGAGAAATTTGGCGTTGGCTGCTGGCGCTGTTACTGGTTGCCCTGGTTGCTGAACTGTGGTTGCAACAAAATTTGGTACGACGGCGAACCATGGAGACGGCGCGATGATCGCAACTCATCTTGCATCGATCCGTTTCGCTGGTGATCTACCGGTCTGGATCGTCTTGACGCTGGCGCTGTTGGCGTTCGCCGGCGTCGTGGTTCTGTATCGCCGCGAAACGAATTCGCTGGCCCGTCCTTACAGTTACCTACTGCCCGCCCTGCGCGCGACGGCCGTCGGATTGGTGGTTTTGATGTTGGCGGGCCCGGTGTGGCACCATCGGCAAGTGGTGGGCACCCTTGGTCGAGTCGTGTTTGCAGTCGATACCTCGCACAGCATGTCGTTGGGCGACAGTCGCTCTGGCGACACGGTGGAAAACCGTTTGCAGCGGGCATCGGGATGGCTTCTCGGCAACGCAACGCGACCGGGTTGGTTGGAATCGATCGCCAACACCCATGCGATCGATGTGGTCAGATTCGATAGCGGAAAACCAATCTCGATCTGGTCTTCTGATGACGGCACGCCGATTCCCCAAACGTTCGACTGGGCAGCGGAGGGATCCGGCACGGATTTGACGTCACCATTGTCGGCAACGCTGTCGGAAATGAACTTGAATGCATCACCCACCGACGATGCCGAAGAAACCGATTCGGTGCGTCGAGCCGCTGTTGTGATCATGTCCGATGGGCGACAAACCGAATCGCAGCAACGTTCCGCCCCGGCGATCGCCAAACAGTTGTCGGCCGGTGGGACCACCGTGAACACGTTGGGATTTGGATCGGTTGATGAACCACCGGACGTCGGGATCGTGGAAGTGATCCGCCCCGAAACGGTGGCCGCCGAAGGCAAATTGGCGGGGCAGATGATCGTCAAGCGTTTCGGCGGCGCGGGCAAACCGGTGACCGTACGAATCGAAGCCGACGGCCAGACCGTGTGGCAGCGATCCGTCACGTTTTCCGACACGGTGCAAATGTCGGTGCCCTTCGAAATCGACGTCGGTACCCTGGTCGACTCGATGCGTGACCGTTCACCGCGGGGGATCGATCGCACCAACGAAGTGCTGCGGTTGGTCGCCAAAGTGGATGCCGACGAAACGGATTTCACAGCTGACAACAATTCCGCTCCGTTCCGCGTCGCCGCCTCAACACGTAATCGGCGGTTGTTGATCATGGATGGCTCGAGTCGCTGGGAGACTCGGTATCTGAAAAACCTATTCGCGCGTGATCCGGCTTGGCATGCAGACGTGCTGTTGTTCGGTCCCGGTACGTCCAATCCAAAACTTCCCCGCGGTGATCAACCCGGCCAGTTTCCCAGCACTGCCATTGGCATTTCGCAGTACGATGCCATCGTGATCGGCGAAATCGATGTGGACCAGTTAACCACCCAAGATCGGGATCGGATCGTCCGCTTTGTTGCCGCCGGCGGTGGATTGGTGATCATTGATGGCCGTCACCAGACGTTGCGTTCGCTGGTTCAATCCGAATTCGGCGAACTGATGCCGGTGCGCTATTTGGGCGCCGATTCCGAATCACTGCCCAAGCACCTGCACGCAAGCAGTGAGGGATTGGAACAACCGGCGCTGGGGTTGATCGATCAATCCGATCAACTGGCGGATTTTTGGCAATCGTTGCCGGCACCCAAGTGGAGCGCAAACGTCGAACTGACCGAAGGCGCCGAATCGTGGGCGGAAACCGTTTTTGAAGACGGTCATCACTCACCTTGGCTGGCCACCCGGATGTATGGGGCCGGCCGCGTATTCTATTTTGCCTCGGATCAAACCTGGCGTTGGCGGTACAAAGTCGCCGATCGATTCCACGCCCGATTTTGGAACCAATTGGTCGTCGCGGCGATGGAACCACCCTATTCGGCCAGCGATCAATTCGTCTCGATCGGTACCGACAAAGTCGAATACCGTGGCGGTGAATCGATTGCGGTCCGAGCACGACTGCGTGATGTACGCGGCAACCCGATGCAGGATGCCACGGTCGACGCCATCGTGATGCAAGAGGGCAACATCGTTGCCAGCGTGCCACTGTCGGCGGACAACCCGACGCGTGGCACCTATGCCGGTTCCGTCCCCTCGCTACCAACCGGTGAGTATTCGATTCGGATTCGTGCCAGCGGGTTTGACGAATCCGCGTTGCTGGCGTCGACGCCGGTCTGGGTGGCCAAACGCGACAATTCAGAAATGCGACGGATGAGTTTGGACGAGGATTCGCTGCGTCAGATCGCTGCCGCCGGTGCGGGTGTGTACGTGCATGAATCCGATTCGGCAAACATGCTGGAACATCTAAAACCACTTTCCAGCGGTACGGTGATCGAATCCGACACGGTGTTGTGGCAGTCCTACTTGTGGTTTTGCTCGATCATCGGCTTGCTGGCGATCGAATGGTGGTGTCGTAAACGAGCCGGTTTGGTTTAGTCGACAGGAAATGAAGATGGCAACGGTCAACAACGAAACACTGTTACGCTCCGATTTAGACCCGATCACAATCGCAACGCTCAATGCGTTTCGGCGTCGTCGTGGTTTGTTGTTGATGATGCGCGGCTTGGGTGTCGGTTTGCTGGTGTTCATTTCGCTGGCACTGGTATTGGCGACATTGGACTACTTACTGTTTTTCAGTGACGGCATCCGCTGGTGCGCCAGCCTGGGGATCTACCTGGTCACCGCCGTGGCGGTTTGGCTGGCGGGCGTGGCGCCGATGCGGTCCAACGACCCCTTGGAGATCGCACGCCATGTCGAAGCGGTCGCGCCGCGTCTGCGTGAAGACTTGGTTTCAGCGGTCGAATTGTCCGATCCCGAATCGGACAATGGGTCCGCCTACTTCCGTCGTATTTTGCAAAGCCGGGTGGCACGGCGAATTGCCAGAGTCGATGTGGGCAGTGTGTTGCCGTTGCGATTGATTCAGCGCTGGCTGCTCAGTGGTGGCCTGGTCGCAGCGTTTTGCATCGCATTGATGTTCATCCCGTCGGCACAGTTTGCCCGCCGATTTGCCCGCGCCGCACTGCCGGGGATCGCCATCGAGCGGGCGTCACGCACCAAGGTCACGATTCTCAATCCGTCGCCTCCCTCGGGCTATGTCGCCCAGCGCGATGCGGTCGGTGTGATCGCGCGAGTTTGGGGCGCCGACGATGATGATGTCATGCTGCATTGGCGCAGCGCCGACGGAACGTCCGGCGAAACGATCATGACGCCGCGAGTCAACGCCAGCGATTTCCAACCCGGAAACGCACCGGTCGATGAACTTGCATCTGCATCGTCGCCCACCGATCCGCCCGGCGGGCGCTTTGCCGCCAACCTATCGGTCGGTTCCGTTCCGATCCAATACCGCATCACGGCTGGTGATGCGATCACATTGTGGCATGAACTGACGCCGTTGCCGCGACCACGAGTGCTGCGTTTTGAAAAACTATACCGGCTACCGACTTATGCCAAACTCGCCGACCGCAGCGCCGATGAAGAACACGGCGACTTGAAAGCTCTGCAGGGCAGCATCGCAGAAGTCACCGTGACGTTTGACCAACCCGTGGAATCGCCGCTGGTTCGATTCGGAACTCGTGGCACGAAAGTCCAAATGGAGGCGGTCGATGATTCGGCGACTAAATTTTTGGCCAAGTTGTCGATCAAAACGTCCGGTCAGTACCAAGTCGACGCGACCAGTGTGCGTAGCGGATTGAACAACCCGTTCAGCCCCAATAACACCATCACCCCTGTCCTGGATACCCCGCCAGTCATTCACTGGGGCGACCAAGTCAACCCGAAACAATTGGTTTCGTCATTGGACGTGCTGCCGCTCACTGTAACGGTGCAAGACGATTTGCCGATCGAACGCATCACGCAAGAGTTTCAGCTCAACGGTGGCCCATTCACCAGCATCGAAAAACATATCGAGACGCCCGACCGACGGATCGAACTGGATTGGAACTGGGACTTGATGGACCGTATGGGTGACGCGTCCGAGTCCCAAAAACTGTCGCCCGGTGACGTGATCCAGACACGGATGGTCGCCGTCGACCGACGGGGAACCCGAACGCAATCAGAAACCATTGAACTGCTGATCGCCGGTGATGGATTCAATGCCGATCGACATCAGTTTTTGCATCCGCTATCGGAAACAACCGCTCAGATCACCAAATGGGCACGTGGGACCGAGCAATTGGCCAAATCGTTGAAGGAGATCGGTGATACTGGAAATTACGATCCACTACCGACGCTCAATGAACAGTGGAAAACGCTGCAATCTGAATCCGTCGGATTGGTCAAAGCGATCGAACAGACTTTGCGAGGCATGGGCAACCCGGCCAGTGCATCGTTGACCGAATTGTCCGGACGGGCAGTGATCGATATCGAAACACGTGTCGACGGACTGATCAAACGAATGGATTGGCTGTCACAGCAACAGGAACCCAAATGGGAAAACCAGCGAAAGCGATTTCGCAGCGAAAGCGGACGACTCGCTGACCAGGCTTCGTTCCAATCGGACCGCCTGGCAAAATTGGCTGAGAACAGATTTTCGCTGGCGTTAACTGCAGCGCTGTTCGCGGACGTGACCACCGTCCAGCAAAACGTTGACCGGATCAACGAACAAATGCCACCTAATCGACTGCCACGTTACCTGACGCTGGTTTCCGGCCAGTTGAAAGAGCTGGACCGACTGATCGCGCAGTACGAACCGCTATTGTCCCCGACGACACAGCAGCACCTGAGCGGCGAAAGTTGGATGCGTTGGTCGCAGCGTTGGACCATCCAAATGGAAACGCTGCTGGAAGATGACGCCAGTCGCGATCAAGCCTTTGCCGTCCTGGAATCGCTGCGCCAGCAGATCAAGGATAAACCACAGCAGGTGATTGATTCTCGACTGCACGACGAAGTCCTGCGTTGGGGACGCGACTTGCGCAAGGAAATGTTTTACTTGTCGGATCTAACACGCAAGTTGAATGACACCGGAAAAGAATGGGCCAAAGCGAAATCGAACGCCGATCGTGACAAGAACGCCGACGACGCAATCATCAGTGGACTGGATCTGCGTTGGCGGCAATTGGATTGGGAACAAACGCTGAATCAGTTGACCGTTCGCACCGCCGGCCAAGAACGCTTGAATCGCGCCCGGACTCAGGTCGACCTGGATTACGCCGCCGACCAGAATCTTTTTTTGCGAGCGATCAAGAATGTGACCTCTGACGGATTCCAACCCTATCGTGATCAACCGCCGGAAAAGGTTCTCGACCAAATTAGTGGCGCGATCGGAATGTTGCAGGCCCGCAGCGACATCGCGGCTTCACGCAATCATCTGTTGGCGATCCGGCAAGGCGAACGGATGGACGACTCATCGCCGATCCGAAAACTGTATCACCCCATTTGGTTGCGTTTGCAGATGGATCGCATCGAGTTGGGACTTCGCTATCTGCGTCAATCGAATTTGGATTGGCAAACCTATTTAGACGTGATCGACCGAACCCGGTACAACGACGATCATCAACAAGCCAATTCGCGAATCGACTCGCGGCGTTGGAAAACGGACCCGTTTATCTCGGCAGGCAAGCCGTTGGAATCAATGGCACGAGACCTTGGCCGTGGGCTACAGCAGCTGGAGCCTGAATTTGAATCCGCTCGTGACGTGCTCCGGCAATATGCCCTGACCCTTTCGGAACAAGCACGCCAGGCTGCCGAAGCGGCCACCATCGCCCAACAGCAAACCGACCAGCGACCCGATGCCACCTCGGAGGCTGCGGAACAGGTCAAACCCCAGCAACAGGAAGCGGTCGAGAAAGCCACCGAAACGATTCAGTCGCTGATCGATCAAGCTAACACCGCTGACATCGTCGACCAACAACAGCGCGAGGTCGCACGCGATGCGGATGCCGCCGCCGAACTGATCGCCGATGCGCTGCGGGAAACCAATCAAGCGCTCAAGCAATCCGATTCAGCAACCTCCGATTCACAACGCGACGAAGCGATGGAGGCGGTCGAACAAACTCTGGAACAACTTTCACAACGTCTAGATCAAGCCGCCGAACACTTCGAGAAAATTGAGAACGGGGAAGACATCGCCGAGTCACGTGAGCAGTTGCGCCAGGCAGAGCAACAGCTCAACGACGCTTCGCAATTGGATCAACGCTACGACAGCGCCCAGAAAATGGCTGATTCAGCCAAGCAAGACCCACGTGAATTGTTGAAAAAACTGGAGCAAGAACTCAAACGCAACGAGGAAATGCAGAGGGCGCTCAGCGATATCTCCGCTGAAATGGTTCGCGATGCGGCCAACAATTTAGAACAGGCCGCCAAAAACGAAGACACGCTCAATCGTAGGTTGGAATCCGAGGATGGCGCCTTCGCCGAACAGAAACGGCAAAAGCAATTGATGCTCAATGAGTTTGTGCAACGTGCCCAGACGCTGCGAGATCGCACGCTGGCGACGGCTGCTCAGGCCGAGGGCTGGGCCAACGAACCGCAGGCTGAAAAGACGGTCAACGATATCCGCGAACAAATCAGTCAAGCCATGCGCGACGCCCAACAGGTGGCCGACGGCAATCCCACGCTGGACGAATTGCAAGCCGGCATCGCAACTATGCAACGGCAACTCCAGCAAGCCGCAAAACAAACGCAGCAAGTCGCTCAGCAGTCCAGTGAAAACGCTGCCAAAGATCTGCACGGTGATGCGAAGAAACGCAATTCCACTGCGGCAAACATGGGACAAAAATCGAATCATTTGCGAAACGAAGAACTGCGTGCGCTGGACCAACAACGACAACGATGGCGTTCGGCCGAAAATGATGCCGGCAATCGATTCCGATCCGCCGAGCGACAACAACAGCAAGCCGAAGCAGCGATCAAACGTGAACAGCAGAATCTGAAGAAGCACCCGGACAACGAAGGGATTCAGAACGAGATCCAGAAACAAACTGATCGCCGCGACCAGGCCAAGGCGCTTGTCGAGCAGACAGAACAGACCAAGAAACTGGCGGTGGAGCGTCGTGAACAAGCCAACAAGCGGGCTAATCAGATCAACGAGTCGAAATCACAGCCGTTCGAAAAACCCAACCCCGCCGCCGAATTGGCTCATCGAGCCACTCAAGATGCTGCCGAGCGAATGCAGGAACTGGCGACAGAACTGAAGCAGCTTGGCGAACAATCCGAATTCGATTCCCAACTGAGCGCGTCTGAGGAGTCGGCGGAGAACCTGGTGCGTGAACAACAGAAGGTTGAAAATGAAGTGCAAGCTGCTGCGGATGATCTGGCACGTGCGGCACGGCACGAATCACGTCTGGACAAACAGCAACTCGCCGATCAATTGCAACAGGCGTCTGATCAAACGGAAACCAAGGCTGGACAAGCCGCCCAGCAAGCCGGCGAACAATTGAATCGAGCAACCAAGAACAGCGAGCGCGCTGCACAGGCCGGTGATGCGCTGGAATCGGCAGCAGAACAGATCGCCCAGCAGGCCGCTGCGGTCGGCCAGCTGTTGCAGCAAAGCCAGGCCGAATCCTCGCCGTCAGAATCCTCGCAATCGCAGGCGTCTGAGGGGCAATCGCAGGCCTCCGATCTGGCACAGCAGCCGTCGGAACAACCCAGCCCGGCCCCCAGTGCCGATGCCTCCCAATCGTCCGGCCAATCCGCTTCCGGGCAATCGCCGGCGGGAACGCAAAACCCGTCTTCATCCGCTCCCTCGCGCGCCCAACAAATGGCACAGACACTGGATGAACTGGATCAATCGATCGCAGCCGAAAGCCAGGCACAGGGAGCACAAGCTCAGCAATCACCGGGCGACGAATCGGGCCAGCCCACTGGCCAACCCGCCAATCAGAACTCGCAATCCCAACCGGGAGCAGCATCTGACAACGCCTCGTCAGACGCGCCACCGCAAAACGCGATGCAGGCGTCGCCCACTCTGGCGCAGATGATGCAGGCTCAAATGCAACAAGCCGCCCGCCAACGCATGCAAAGTCTGCAACAGGCACGTGCCGGTCAGGAACCCAACCAACCGACGTCATCGCCAGACGCTCCGTCCAGTCCGGGGACAGAGTCGGGGCAAGGGCAACCGCCGGCTGGCTCGGGCGACGTTGATCTATTGCGTGGTCCGATCCAGGACGGTCAATGGGGCGATTTGCGTCGCCGCGGTGTGGATGATGCTGCGCAAGGCCGGGGATCACGAATTCCACCTGGCTATGCCCGCGAGATCCAAGCCTATTTCAAAGCGATTTCGAAACGCGCCGCGGAGTCGAAGTGATGCAGATGCCAGTTCGAAACGCAGACCTAAACCGGCGGAAATGGATGCTGGCCTTGTCCGGCATCTTAACGACGACGCTCACCCAGCGCAGCGGTGCAGCCGATCCAGAGTCTGTCGAGAATTTGTATGTCGACGATCAACTGGATCTCGCATGTGAACGCGCTGCTGAATTCCTGATCAATAATCAAAACTCCAGCGGATCGATCACCGATCGTGGTCACGAAGTCGCATTGACGTCGCTGGCAATCATGGCGCTCGCTTCGCTGGGGATCGAACCTTCCGAACCGAGCAAACGTGGCCGGGCGCTGCAATCCGCATTGGACTTTGTCCTGGACCCGAAACATCAGAACAAGTTGGGCTACTTTGGTGAACATGACGGTTCACGGATGTACGGGCATGGGATCGTCACGTTGATGCTGACCGAAATGCTAGGCATGGGCGCCACGATTGAACAAAATGTGCAGATCCATCAACGGTTGGAGAAATCGCTGCGGTTGATTTTGTCATCCCAAGCGGTTCGAAAAGAACGCATGCTGGTCGGCGGATGGCGCTATTCGCCTCAGTCGCACGATAGCGATTTGTCGGTCACGATCTGGCAACTGATGGCACTGCGATCGGCAAAAAATGATGGGATGGATATCCCCAGCCAGGCGATCGACAGCGCGCTGGATTACCTGCGCAATTCGTTCACCGGTCGCCGCAACGGCGACACGGTCGGTGAAGGTGGATTCAGTTACACGCCCGGCCAGTCGCGACCTTCGTTCACGATGACCGCTGCCGGTTTACTGGCAATGCAGGTCTGCGGCCAATACGATGCGCCCGAGGTAACCGCTTCTGCCGATTGGTTGTTGACCCATCAACCCAAAGCCAATGAACGGTATCTGTTTTACGGGTTGTACTATTACGCACAAGGCATGCACCAGGTCGGTGGCAAGTATGCCGATGATTCCAGTCGAGTCGTTTCGACGTTGCTGTTGCCGCGGCAACGACGCGATGGTTCCTGGATGTCGCCTGGCGGCGAAGAACGTAACGTCGGCATGGTCTACTCCACCTCGCTCGCTCTGCTCTCACTGTCCGTACGCTATCACTACCTGCCGATCTATCAACGATGACCGAGATTCACACTGCGGGCCCCCAGGCAATCGGCGAGGTTCAACCGCTTGATTTCTTGGTCGTTGCGCCCCATCCCGATGATGCGGAACTGGGGATGGGCGGCACGATCGCCAAAATGGTCTCGCAAGGCATGCGAGTCGGTATCTTGGACCTGACCACCGGTGAACCGACTCCCAACGGCAGTGAATCCATTCGTCGCGCCGAAACGTTGCGAGCCACCGAGATCTTGAATGTCACTTGGCGGGGCAATGCTGGTTTGGTCAACCGCGAGCTGCAGCACAGTTTGGAAGCGAGAAAGTGCATTGCCAGCTACTTTCGGATGCTGCGTCCGCGCTGGGTGTTTGCTCCGTACTACCACGATGCGCATCCAGATCATGTGGCAGCCACCGAGTTGATCGAAGCCGCACGATTCTGGGCCAAGTTAAGCAAGACAGACATGCCGGGCGAGCGGTTTCATCCTGAACGCGTGTTTTATTACTTCTGCATTCATCTGCGACTCGCGGTGCAGCCGAGTTGGATCGTTGATATCAGCGACACCTATGACATGAAACGCGATTCCATCGCTGCCTACCAAAGTCAATTTGTGACCGGGCGACCTACCGACGCGCCGACCCTATTGGACCGTTTGGAGACCGATGCGGCCTACTTTGGAAACTTGATCGCCCGTCGTTATGGCGAACCCTTTGCGACCAAAGAGCCACTCGCCCTGTCGTCACTGCGCGATGTTTTCTGAGAGTGCACTCTTCGCGCGTGACCTGAATCCCTCGTTGACCGGGCTGTTGATGTAGTAACCCGACGCGTGAGTTTTGAAGCCAGCGCTTTTATGGTAACCCGACGCGTCACTTCAACGGCGCTGGTGTGGAGGATTTATCCGACTCGGGTGAGGGTTTTCTGCGAAGAATAAAGCCGGTCGGATAAATCCTCCACACCAACTAGCGACCGGCTAATTAAATCAACAGCCCGGTCGGGTTACCATAAAAGCGCTGGCTTCAAAACTGACGCTTCGGGCTACTAAAAACCAATGCCGGCAATACAGGGAATTTTGTTCCTAGCCTCGGAGGGTGGTACATGGTCTCACACAGCGTTGCATCATTGTGTCGCCCTTCGGGCGATGGGGTTCATTTCCTTCAGTATCCGGCGACTGACGCCATCGGCAGTTATTTTGTCGCCCGCTGGGCTGTAGAAAGCCCTGGCTTCAAAACTGGCGCGCCCGTGTTGGCTTGAATGCGCAATTCGGATCACGAGGCGTTGGTTGCGAAGTGATCGGCGATTTTCTGTTTGGTCGGTTGCTCAATCACACCGCGTTCTGTGACGATCGCCGTGACCAGCTCTGCCGGCGTGACGTCAAACGCGGGGTTCAACACATTGGCTTGGTCCGGCACCAGTTTGATGCCGTGCGGTGCGGCGACTTCTTCGCGGGCCCGCTGTTCGATCGGAATCTCGTCGCCAGAATCCAATGTTAAATCAAAGGTGTTGGTGGGGGCGGCGACGTAGAACGGGATGCCGTGGTGGCGCGCCAACACGGCGACCGGATAGGTCCCGATCTTGTTGGCGACGTCCCCGCGCGCCGTGATCCGGTCGGCGCCCACAATCACCGCTTGAATCATGTCTTGTCGCATCATCGATCCGGCCATCGAATCGGTGATGACGGTGACGTCGATTCCGGCCTGGGAAAGTTCCCAGGCGGTCAAACGGCCACCCTGCAGCAACGGTCTGGTTTCATCGGCGAAAACTTTGGGTGCCCTCCCGGACTGCTGCAGATGATAGATCGGCGCCAATGCCGTGCCCCAAGTCGATGTGGCCAACCCGCCGGCGTTGCAATGGGTCAACACGCTGGCGGCGCCGGACAGCAACGCGGCGCCGTTGCGCCCGATCGCATGGCACATCGCGCGATCTTCGTCGTGAATCGCCCGTGCCTCGGCGACCAGTCGCTGTTGAAGTTCGCCAGTTGGCGTCGATTCGACGACCGCACGCATGCGGTCCAGTGCCCAAAACAGGTTGACCGCCGTCGGACGGCTGGTCGCGAGCGATTGGATGGCTGCCAGGTAGGCTGACTTGTCACTGGTGTTGTGATCGGAAATTGCGTCGTCGCCAGCGGCGGCAGATCCGGCCAGACAGACCCCGTAGGCCGCTGCGATTCCGATAGCCGGAGCTCCGCGGACGACCAATCGCACAATCGCATCGTGGACCTGGGGGACCGTGGTGCAGCGCAGTTCGGTCAATTCGCCGGGCAGTTTGGTTTGATCAATCAGAACCAGTGTGTCATCTACAAAACGCAGGGTTTCTGGTGCAGACATGTTCGCAAGCAGGTCGTTAAATGGTTTGGGCTGAAATGGTTCCGCACCCGCGGGGGCTTCACCGGGAACCGTGTACATTAAACAATGCAGCCCTGACGCGCAAATGACAGGCACCACTTCCCCGAGAATGAATCGTTGATCGCATTTTGGATTACGCTCCCGATCGGGTTGCGGATGGCACTCTTGGCAGTACTGGGAATTGTCATCGGTGCTTTTGCAAATCACCTGATCTATCGCTACGCCTGGTTTCCGCGAAAGATCGGTCCCTGGGGGCCTGCGGAACTGAATACCCCGCCGCGAACTCCATTTGATCGGATCCCGATTTTTGGCTGGTTGGGGCTGCGACGTGAATCGTCGGTTCATGGCCGTGGGTATTGGATTCGTCCGCTGTTGATCGAACTCGCGTTGGCGGTTTGTATTCCCGCCTATTACTGGTTCCAGACCCAGACCGGGCTGCTGCTGCCGGTCGCGTATCGCGGCGCCGCGCAGATTGCCGCCCACGAGCCCTGGATGACACAGATTTTCTGGGCGCACGCGATTTTGATCACATTGATGGTCGCCGCGACGTTTATCGATTTTGACGAGCAAACGATCCCGGATCTGCTGACGATCCCGGGGACACTGATCGCACTATTGCTGGCCAGTTTTTCGCTGTTTGTTTTCCTGCCGGCGTCGGTTGGTGGCACCGCTCCCATTCCCACCCTGTTCTTTTTGCCGGCTGCCTTGGCACCGAAATGGTTTGGGCCAACTGGTTGGTGGACGGGATTCGGGATTTGGACGGCCTGGTGCTTTGCTCTGGCCAACCGCCGTGTGATTCTGCGCCGCGGGCCGCTCAAGGCGATTGACTATTTTTTTGCGTCCTTGCGGCGTGACCCGTACTGGATCCACAAGTTGGCGATGTGGATCATCGGTGCGGTATTGATTCGAATCGCGTTTGGAATCAGCGGCAGCACCTGGATCGGGCTGCTGACCGCGTTGATCGGTCTGGGGGTAGGTGGCGGAGTGGTTTGGGCCATTCGCATCGTGGGCAGCCTGGCGATGCGACGCGAGGCCCTGGGGTTTGGCGACGTCACCCTAATGGCCATGATTGGCGCATTCATCGGCTGGCAGGGTGCTGTAATCTCGTTCTTTCTGGCCCCGATTGCCGCCATTCTGATCGTTCTGGTCTACTTCATCGTGACACGAAACTCAGAAATCCCGTTTGGACCGTATCTGTGCGCCGGAACGTTGTTGACAATTTTCTGGTGGGATCGACTGTTAAATGGCTGGTTCCTGGGGAACTTGGCAATCTTGGGCCCATTTATGCTTTGGCTGTTTATTGCCTTGACGGGTATGATGGGAGTGATGCTTTTTGTTTGGCGCATTTTTAAAGAGAGATATCTCAGTGAATAACCGATCAGCAAACCACGCTCGCCAGCGCAATCGGCCTGTAACTGTCCGTATCGCCTGCGCACTCCTATGGATGGCCCCCCTGCTCGGTGCAGCCGGTTGTGCAGACACCGCGACGCTGAATGCGGAAACACCTGGGGCAACCAATGAATTGATCCAGCCCACGTCAACCAACAGCGGTGAATCCGCCGCATCCACCGACGTCGCCGCAGCTAAACCGGCTGACAGCAAAACGAGTGCGGACAACGATTCCGGCACCGCCAGTAGCGACCTTGAGAAAACGGCCGTGGCAGAATCAGAAGATTCCCAACCAGCCAAGACTTCGACTAGCCCCAAAACTGAAACGAAAACCGTGACTGAATCGAACGACGATAAAACCGAACCAGAGAAAAAGACGACGGTGACAAAACCGGTCAAACAAAAATACAAAACCGTGACTTCCTACAACCCGCTCAGCGAGTTGGCGAAGTATGTGATTTTGCAGAAAGGCACCGAGCGGGCCGGTGACGGCGGATACACATTGACCAAAGACGCCGGCACCTACGTTTGCCGACAGTGCAACGCCCAGCTTTATCGCAGTAACGACAAATTCGAAAGCCACTGTGGCTGGCCGAGTTTTGACGACGAAATTGACGGCGCCGTTCGACGCCAACCCGATGCCGATGGCTTTCGCGTCGAAATCGTCTGCGCCAATTGCGGCGGCCACCTCGGACACGTCTTCGAAGGCGAACGTCTGACCGACAAGAACACACGTCACTGTGTCAATTCGATCTCCATGAAGTTCATTCCCGATGGCGAAGAACTGCCCGAGAAATTGATCATCAAAAAATAGATCGCACAAGCCACGCCTACTTGGCCTGCGTGATCATGCCCAGACGCCGCAACCAATCTTCACACAGTGAGGGCCATTGCGAGGCGCCAGGCTGCTGGGATGCCAGCCCTAGCCCGTGTCGGCCTTCTGGGAAAATGTGCAGTTCGGCGGGAACGCCTTTGGCATGACAGGCCAGGTAATAGTCCACGCTATTTTGTGGCGGCACCGCTGTGTCAGCACCGGTGTGGAACAAAAACGTCGGTGGCGTGTCCGCGGACACCTGCCGTTCGTTGGATAGCGATTCCAGCAATTCCTTTGTCGGATCTGTCCCGATCAAGTTTCGTTGGCTGCCCTGGTGTGTGTATGGTTTTCCGAACACCAGAACGCCATAACACAGGATGCTGAAATCCGGACGCGAGGACACTCGGCCGATCGGATCCTCCGATTCCGAATCACCCTCAGCAAAATGGGTCGAAACGGTCGAGCAGAGGTGCCCGCCAGCGGAGAACCCGATCACACCGACCCGATTCGGATCGATGTTCAACGGTTCGGCTTGAGCACGCAGTGTCTGGATCGCGCGTTGAGCATCTTGCATGGGAGCCGGATGCCCGTATCCCTTGCCGTCATTCCCTTTGCCACGCAATCGGTAATTGCAGATCGCCGATGCGATGCCATGCGATTTGAACCACGCGGCAAACTGGTGCCCCTCGTGATCCATCGCGTGGCCGCCGTAGCCGCCACCAGGCAAGATGACGACTGCCGCCGTCGGCTGCTCTGACTCGATCGTAGTGATCACCAATTCAGGCACGTCGCCTTCATCGCGGTGTGTCGAACCAGGCGGAAGCCCCGGCCACAACGGTTGGACCTGGGCTTCGGGTTGTTCGGCCTTCTGTTGCTGTGCGTTGGCACTCCCAACGCACAGGCAACCGAGAACAATGAAAGAAAAGAGACGTGCGGTCTGAACCATCGAAGCGCATTCCAAAGAGATAAACAACGGGGGGATTATGAAGCAATCGCCGCAACCGCCTTCACCACATCACTGGCCTTGGAACGGTCGCCGTGCGTCTTGCTGATTTTCACCGATTGTATCACACCGTCTTGATCGATCACAAAGGTCGAAGGGTAGGCGGTTTCACGCGGTGCGTCCCAACGCAAACCATAGGCGTTGGTGAATTCGTAATCAGGATCGATCAACAGCGTGAACGGCGCCGGCAACTTGGTTCCCTTCAGAAATTCATCGGCTCGCTGTGCCAATTCTGCGGCCGGCCCCGGATAGACCAACAACACCTTTGCATCCTGTTTGCCAAACGCATTGGCTTTGGAAATCAAATCAGCGACTTGTCGCGAACAAATCGGACACTGGTATCCGGGGAACCCTCGCAACACCACGAGGACGACCGGGCCCTGCTTGGTGACTTCAGATAGCTTCACCTCTCCCGACAGTTCGCCGGCGACCGCTTGGAGCTGGAATTCAGGTGCGGTTTTTCCCTTCGCAATCTTGGAGTCGGTGGAGGTCTGGGCGGATGCGACCGATGCAGCCAACAGCACAACGGCCAGCGAGCAAGTGTTCAGTGCGGTCGGAAACTTGATGCGTTGAAAAGACAGATTCGAAATCATTGGAAACAACCCGATGAGAGGAATTGACAGAGTGTTGCGGCAAATCGAGCCGCCCCATAGTTCTAACAACAATGTCGTTCAATCGCTTCAATCCGCCAAGCTTGCGGCAGGGATGATGCCCGCCGCAGTCGCACACCGACGCCTGTCACGTTCAACGGACCAGATCCTGACTGGGGTGCGTTTGATTGGTCTGCATTAAAATCGATTCGCATTTCCCTTGCTGGGTCACCGATTCGCCATTGAGTCCCGAAAACAGGTTGCCCACAATCACCACGGCTTGACAACCGTCCAGCAAAATACCGGCCGCATCGTTCGGGTTTTGCTCGGTCTTGCTAGGCGTCTCGTCACGTCGCTGAGTCCGTTTGCCGGACGGGTCGTAGCCTGTCCAACTGTCACTGAAATTGTTGCCGGTGATCGTGATGCCGCCCGATTGGTCGCGCACCGCCAAGCCGATTTTCTTGACGATTGTGAAGGTATTCGCTGACACCGTGCATCCGTGGGCGTCACGCAGATCGATCCCACCGGAAAACTCGTGTGCGATCACATTGGCTGACATTGTGATTCCGTAACAATCGCGATCGATCACGATCCCCCAGCCCTGGCACTCTTCGATCATGTTGCTCGCGACAACACTACCGTAGGTATTCTCGATCACGACGCCGTTGCCCAGATGGTCGTCCAGGTTATTCCCGCTCATGGCCAAATTGAATGAGTCCACACAAGTCACACCGTCTTGGTTTTCTTCGAAATGGTTGGCCGACACGATGATGTCATGACAGGCTTCGATCGCGACACCGCTCTGCTTGTTGTACGTGAACAAGCAATCGCTGACACGCGGATCTTCGTAACACCAATGCAATCGCAGACCAGCGCCGCCGTTGTAACTGCTGCTGACACCGTGAACCATGATCTCTTCGATGTAGCGAGCCTCGATACCGGCCCCGCTCTTGTCGTTACCTGTGACTCGCAAGTCCGCGATCACGACGCGCCACAACCGATCCTTGGAAGGTACTTTTTGATTCACCAATTGCGGATGCTCGACTAAAATCGCTGGCAATCCCGCCGTGTTCTTATTGATGATATGGGTTGCCATTCCACTGCCGACCACACGCGTGTCAGCGGTCGTGATTCGAATCGGTTCTGTGATCTCAAAGGTACCCGGTGGGATCCTCAATAATCCTCCGGTCTTGGGTATCGCGTCGGCGGCCTCCTGCAGCGTCGCAAATTTCCCGGCGTCAATCACCGCCGCTGGCTCGGCGATCACCAATCCGGAAATTCCCAGACCGATCATGGTCTGCATTCCGATCAGTTTGCAAACGCGACGAAACGAAATACAGCGAAATCCAAGCAACCGGCGTGACATAGGGAGAGTCCGAGGTGGGTAGAGTGAGGTGGGGGAACGCGCAGGAACCGGCATTATAGGCAATGCATGGTCTGCTCGGTCGTCCCGCAATCAGTTCCACACCCGGATCGTTTGCACTGAGTCATCCTAGCGAGACAGCGTCCAAGTTCTCATTCATCGGCGCGTTGTGAATACTCGCCCATCAAGTTGTCTGCCGTATTCTCTTTCGTCGATTGACATCAAGGTTGGATCAACATCGACCAATTGCCTTACGATTCAACGATCGAATACAGGCCGCCGCCGTCGTGTTTGATCTTGCCACGGTTGGCCAGTTCCTGCCAAATCGCTTTGGGGAATTGATCCGGTGGCCGAATCGCTGCGATCCCTGATTTGGATCCCGATGACATCGGCCCATAGCCCAAACTGGACTCGTCGTCCAAACGCATCAATTTCAAGCGTTTGCGGAACGCCTTCATCGCCAATCGCAATTCTTCCTTGGAGGGCGGCGGAGGGTCTTGGGGCTGTTCGGCGTCTGGTTGCTGGGGATCATCCATCATCAATGCCTGGTGTGTTAAAGGGAATCTGGTCGGTGGAATCGGAGGCTAACGAATCGTCGGCCTGCTGCGGCGTGATCGGTAGTTTGACCGACGGGGGCAATTCGTCTGGCTGGCTGATTTTTAGCTCGATCTGCGGTTCGCTGTCAGCCCCCAACGGGAATTCCGCGATCTGTCCCAGCAGCACGATCTTCTGCCAGATCTTCCGGGACAGCCCCGTCGTCAACTCTTCGATTTCGCTGACCGCCGCCACGGCGATCGGATCGTCAAAGCGTTGAACGTATAACGCAGCCACTTTGCCGATCAACGAGAGCATTTCGGCACAGTAGTCCAGATAGCGATTCAATTCGAGCGGCGTCATCGCCTCGGCCGGTGAATGACTGGTTTGCGTGTACCGTCGCAACATCCGCTCGGGATCTTTGGTCAACTGATGCATGTCCACCACGTGGGCCAAAGAACGCAGCTCATGAACCGCCACCAACGCTCGGCGTCGCTTGATACGGATTTCCAGCCCGATCAAGAAATAGAGCGTGGCTCCCAAGACGATCAAACCGCTCGTCGCCGCGTCGAAGCTGCCGATCAGGTCTGTCCAGCCGATCGCTTCCTCGGTTTCATCTTTGAACCGAACGGAATGAGTGGTGAACCATATTGTTCCGCTGACCAACGTGATCACCATCACCGCCAACAGATACCCACAGATACGAATCCACCAAACCGATTCTCCAATCCCCTGCGCCCGCTTGGCCGATTTCTCGGACACCTCCAGCAGCCGCGAACACAGTTGCGACAGCCCACTGCCGGGGAATCGGTCTGCGATACGCTGATGCAATTTTGCGATGGTTTTGATGATCGCATCGTCTCGCAGGATCAATTCAGGATCCATCGGTCACTGTCTCCGTCGGTGACGCCGTCTGCAAACTGCCGGCGTCGCGCAGGGCTTGCAAATGACTCTCAAACCAAATCGGTTTCAACTGTTCGATCATCACCGTGCGTTGATGTTTCAACCCTTGCAGTTCAATGTACGTGTGGTCGATCCCTTCCTGGACGAGATGTTGGTGAAAGTCACGAATCGATGGCAGGTGACCACCGTCCTTGGTTCCGCAGGCGATCTGGATTCGCAGGTGCTGTTTGATCCGGTCTTTGTTTTTTGTCGTCACCGCATAAACGTCGTCCGACTGCCAGTTTTCGCGGTCGGGGCCTAGCAGGTGCTGCGCACGTTCGGCAGGCGTCAGCTGGTCATAGGTGTCTAACAAATGCGGCACATTTCCCGCTTGGCAGAACAACGAACAAAACAGCTCTGGATGTTTCACCGCCAATCGTGTCGCCCCACGACCTCCCATCGAAAACCCTTCGATACATCGGCCTTTGCCTGTCGCGATTGTTCGGTAGTTGGCATCGACATGGGGAATCAATTCGTTGATCACGATCGATTCGATCGGGAACCGACCGTCGTGGCTGTTCTTGTAGAACGTACTGTGTCCGCCGTTGGCCAGCACCATTACCAGCGGAGGGATTTTGCCGGACGTGATCTGATCATGTAGGACGCGGATCACATTCAGTGATTTCAGTTCATTGCCGCCATTGCCGTGCAAGTTGTAGATGACGGGGTAGCGTGTCTGGGACTGTTGGTCGTATTGCGGCGGCAGGTAGATGACGTAGCCGACATCTTGATCGACCAGTTCACTGTGAAACGTCCGGTGACTCGTACCGTCGGGAAGCGGCAATTCGTTGGCGGTCGGTGGGTTGGCCCAAACGATCGACGGTTCCGTCGGTTTCGATTTGGATACCGATGGTGATGTTTTTCGATCGGCCTGCTGAGCCGTCGCAACAACGCCGAAAACCATGAGTGCCAAAACAGGAAAGAAAACGCGGTGCAGCATAAAATGATTCACGATCAAAAGGTTGGCGCGAGGGGAAGCCAAATATTCTAACTGAAACCAAATCGCCGCCGCCGATTCGACAGATGTTCCAGGATCGTCGGAACAATACATTCGTAACTGATCCCGCCAGGGTTCAGTTGGCCCAAATCCTGCCAGGACGAATGGCGCTGCCTGACAGTAACGAGTGGTTTGAACGCCTGCGTTGATCCCAGTCCACCGAACCTGCGAAACTGTCACCCGTCGGCATCAGGCAATCAGTCTGCGCCGACACTAGCTGATCAGCGCGAAACGGACTGCCAAGCGTCAATCACCTCCCGTCGCAACGCCACCAACCACTTCCGCATGCCTAGGTTCACTCGAACGAGTTCCTGCAGATCCAGTAGGCGGATCGAGCAGCGTGGGTGATTTCAAGGCGACTAGGGCTTCGTTCACCATTGTACGAAATCTCTGGTAGTCTTGACCGCCAGGACAGACATCAGCGTATGCATCCCAGACCCATTCGATGGTCGTGGCATCGACGTTGCCAGACAAGCGTTCCTCAACAATTGACTCGAACGTAGCGATCTCTGAAGTCGTCGTTTGGAACGCAATCAAGCTGTTGCCATGAAGGTTACGAGTCCAATCAACCATGCACTCCCACTGTGCTGGCGTCAAATTCGCCGGCTTTCGTACGCGCAGCTGTTCGATGTGGTTTTCGAGTCGGCGTGAGTAATGAGTTCGGCCCAGAATGCTTTCGCGCCAGCCGATTGCAAGTAGACAGCCGATCGCGACAAATGCAGTTACTAAAAGCACTGTTCTGAGGCTGAATTGTTTCGGCATGCGTAGCCAGATGAGGTCCGTGAGTCGGGTAACAGAATGCGATCGATCCGGGTACCGGAGGTACATGGATCGAGAGAACGTTGAACGTTATTGACCATCACCTGGGTCGGTTTGGCGGGGAAGCGATCCGCGTCAGAATGATTCTATCCCAAAGGATCGCCGTGATGTCATTCCCTCGAGAGCCAACTGCAGCGGGCAATGATTCCTTTTCACCTTCTACATCCATTTCCAGGCACCAAGGCACGGAGAATCAATGTTGATCCAAACAAAGCGATTGATGAGAGACCGCCGGTCTGGACCGAAGACCAACCCTCGTTACGGATGCTTCGTTGGTGTGGAGGATTTATCCGACCAAGCATGACGCGTTCTCCTTTCGATTCCGTCGGATAAATCCTCCACACCAACAAGTGTCGTCAAGCGATTCACCATGCACGCAGCCGCAAGGGACCTTGGCGGATGTCCAAGACCATCGCCAGCGGTGCGGGTAGGTCGCCGTGAAATCTAGGACCGGCGGTGATGCAGATGCTGGCTCACATCCGATGCCGATTTCCCAAATCAAGCTTCACCATTCTGGTCAATTCCGGCGAGGGACAATTCGGATCTGGAAGCGAGATCAACTGTTTTACGCCGTTGATAATCTGCCAAGGTGCTGCAACAACCCCAAACGGAAAATGCCACCAGCCGAAAAATGAGGTCCAGACGATTCCATTCAATACGTGGCGGACGCCACATCGACGACAACATACCTTTGGCGAATCCTTCCAACTGAAGTGTATCACAAACGCTGTGGTAGTGTGTCGCACATACAGGTCAACAGGCCCATTTCTGTCGCAGGCCGAACACGGTTGACTGTGGAACTCAGCGACGGTTTTGCTGACAAATTCGTCGTCAATTCCTTCTACCAGCTTGCATAAAAATCCGTCTTCGTGGCATTGGACGCTGCAGAATCTCAGTTCTTCTTGGCGCAGACCGCCGACGATCCATTTCTTGCAATGGCTGCACCGTGGCATTGGACGTTACTTCGTTTGTTGCGTTGCGAATACAAGCCAAATACCAAGAACGCCGAAGAGCATGACAGGGATCATAATTCCCAGCAAACGCCCTGACGTTTCGGAAGAATCAAGAACGCTTTGGGAAACGCTATTATAGCCCCCCGAACCGAAACCAATAGCGAGTATCACAACCGCGAACAGCGTGAGTGCGGCACCGATGACTCGCTTGATGATGTGCATTGCAATGCCTCAATGTGACTTTGGCGAACGACGCCCGTCACCGATGGCCGCGCGGGCGACTCAGACCAAACCGATCGACCTGAATCGCGGATTTCGTGTGGATGGCATGGTTCCGCATTCTACACGTCACCAGTCGATCCAGGGGACCGTTGAACCACGAAGGGCGCGAAGGATCGCTTTGCGGGGACAGAGCACTTCCACAGAGCTGTGCGATGTTGAATGGCTAGCGACCACGCCGATACGACCGCAATGTTGCTTGCAATCTCCCCACGTCACGCCAAACATCGACATGCTCTGTCCCCGGATTCACCCCGGGTGATATCAGCCACGGATGAACACTGATCTACACAGATGGCGGGAGCAATTCATCCGTGTGCATCCGTGTCTATCTGTGGCAACCTCTGCTTGCTCGATACGATGAACGGCGGCGATGACCGAGTCGCGACGGACACCTAAAAGGGGCTGGGGGTTTTATTTCGTCCTCCGTGCCTTCGTGCCTCTGTGAGAGACCGCGGACCAATCGATCTCACGGAGGCACCAAGGCTCGGAGAATCAATGTTGATCCAAACAAAGCGATTGAAGACCACCCCTCGTTTCGGATGCTTCGTTGGTGTGGAGGATTTATCCGACCAAGCATGACGCGTTCTGCTTTCGATTCGGTCGGATAAATCCTCCACACCAGCAAGTGGCGTCGCGCGAAAACACGCCGTCGAAATTTGATCCGGCTGGGCGTTCCACGTCGTCAAGCGATCCGCCATGCACGCAGCCGCAAGGGACCTTGGCGGATGTCCAAGACCATCGCCAGCGGTGTGGGCATGACGAACAGTTGGTTGCAGGACCAGGGCGTCTTGAGCTGAAAGACTCTGTGGGCGGATCTTGCTCCGCTCCGTTGAACCGCCGTATGCGGACCCGCACGTACGGTGGTGTGGGGAGGGCGTCGGGAGACCGGCGTCCTTACCCGATTTATCGCAACTCATACACTTGGTGGGATACGAGCATCCGTGGTTCCGTTCCCGGGATTTTAGAGCACTGAATCATGCGTCGATACAACTCAAAGTTCATCTATTGCCATTCGTAGAGCCGAGAATGCGACGTATTCAATCGTTGGGCACGCGGTAGTAGCGTCCGGTCCTGCAAGCCAATCGTCCAGAGCGTCATCGAAGCGAATCACGGTCAGAAAGAGATCGTCGCGTTCGGAGTTGTCAAGCAGCTCGATAAGCTGAGCGCGGTAGCCGTCGTCTGCGATTCCGTACCGTTCTGCGTATGGAATTAGATCGTGAAGTGCCAATGGAACGATCCTGGGATCAAGTTTGGGCACGGCCGCGTCGGGATGAGGGAGTCGGTATGCCATCAATCAGAAAGGTAGAAACCTGGCTGCGATAACGGTAGCGATGTGCGGGCGGCGTCGATTGCACTTGAAAGCAGACGAAAACGCGCTGCCGCCGCTCCGTCACCATCGCATGGTTATCCGCAGTTCGCCTCTAATTATACGAGTGCAGTCAGTTGACTGGACCACCGGCTTCGCGATCGCGTGTTGGGGTCGCAAACACAAATAGCGATGCGCCTGTCAGGAGCATGGGAACGGCAACGCCAAGCAGTGCGTCGATCAACAGTGTAGTGGAAGAGCGAGCGACAATTGCAGCCGTATGTCCGAAAGGCACGATCGTGATACGAGAAATCTCCGAAGAGTTGTGCTCAACGCTTGATCCGAGCCAATCACACAAAAATAGGTGTAGAAAAAGTGCGACAAGTATCAGCGTGGCGAAGGCGACGAGCTTCTGCGATTGAGTCATGATGTGTCTTTCAAGCCAGTGTGGAGCTACGCAGAATCTCGGTTCGGATAACGTCAGAATTTACGGGGAACGGGCGAAAGACTCGCAAGCAGACCATTAAACACGACTCCCGTTCTCCCGTGCAATTCATGGTTCGTCGTGTTCA
>NZ_JAMYFE010000190.1 GCF_024129865.1 Stieleria tagensis
ATGCGAAGCGACGGGATCGCCGTCGACGGCGCGATGACACTCCTCGGATGGCCTTGTCGCCGGCGATCCCCACGCTTCTATCAACGATTCAACCAACACCCGCTCAGTGCCCGATCCAATACCCGTCCCGGCCGCACCCAACGCCCGAAGTTGCGATCGCGATTCCAGCCGGCTACGCTGACACAAATTGCCCGCGAGCTTCAAACCAAATTGAAAAGAGAGCTCGTAACCACGGGATGTAACGGATCGGCGGAATCAGGTTTGGAACTGTGGTCCATGTCGTTCGCCGCCGACTCGTTAATCCCAATCGTTCCCCGACTGAGGGCGATCAATCGCGACCGCCACTCAAAAACGCTACAATGGCGGTATGGATACCGTCTACATTGAGACTTCCGTCATCAGCTATTTGCGGCAACAACCCGCGAAAGAGGTTGTCACCGCCGCACATCAATTGTTGACCCACCAGTGGTGGGACACGGAACGCAAGAACTACGCTCTCGTCGTTTCGCAATATGTGATTGACGAGGCTTCCGCTGGCGATCCTACGCTTGCTGCGGACCGATTGAGCGTGTTGGCTGGCATCCCTCGACTACCTGGGCATCCCGAAATTGACCGAATTGCCGATGAGATCATGGCACGTGCAATCTTGCCGCCAAAAGCTGCCGTCGATGCACTTCACATCGCCTCCGTCGCACATCACCGGATACAATACCTCCTGACGTGGAATTGCAAGCATATCGCGAACGCCAGGATACTTCCGCGTGTCCATCAGGTATTGATCGACCTTGGCGTTCCCATTCCCATCATTTGCACTCCGGAGGAACTGATTAGCGATGATCCAGAAACCGAAGACTGACCCCATCGTTGACGGAATCCATGCAGTGCGTTGTGAGATTTCTGACCGATTTGGCGGTGATGTCCGCGCAATCGCTGCCGATGCTAACGCTCGGATGCTCGCGTCGGGCTGCCTGATCTGGGAACCGACGGGGAACCATCCGATGCAACCGAGCGGCGAAGTCGGGCGTGTTGAAGTGGATGATCAACCGTCGCCGCCGGCTGATCGGTAACGTTCCCCGACACAAGTTTGATGCTGACACTACTACGTGCCGCCGAACAGATCAACGCGACACTTCCCGTTGGCGAACAGTGGTCAGCTGACGATTTCTGTCGAATCATCTCTAGCGCAGACGAAGTCAATAGCCATCTCTATCTAGTCGACGAACCACGGTTCGTCGAACGCACAGTTCCCCTCGATGGCGACACGCCAATCCACGGTGACTACCTCGCAATCGTCTGGTGGGCGCACTGGCCGAGTCTCATCATCGAGTCATATGCTGACGAATACAATCTCGCGGAGCGTGCTGAAACCTGTACGCGAACGTTTGACAGAACTTGGGTGTTCGTCAACGGACGATTGCGCGATTCCAAATTCGTGGACTCTGAATGCGTGAACGGCTACAATGTCCATTCAACCGTTTGTGGATACCTGTTCGCGATTCAAAACGACGGGGAACCATGAAATGCACGGGAGAACGGGTGGTCCGTTTTCTCGTCTGCTTGCAAGTCGTTCGCCCGTTCCCCGTGATTTCTACCGTTCCCCGACTGAAGATACT
>NZ_JAMYFE010000191.1 GCF_024129865.1 Stieleria tagensis
TTGATTGGTCGTCAAGCTTCTGCGGTACTATTCGGTCATCCGACTCCCTGAATGTCATTTGTCTTCGTCGCTTATTCCACTTCTAGGACATACTCGGCCACGGGCGATTGGAAGATCGCCGAGTGATCAAGAACTTCAGGGTCTCACTGGTTGCCTGATTGACGGGTTGTGTAGTGCGAATGGGCCGCCGACCCCGGGTCTCCGATTCAGGCTCACCGATGACGCTTGAACCGATATTGCCTTCCAGTATGCACAAACCTTGGGCAGGATCCGACAGTTACCAAATTTCGGGGCTAATTCCATTCAACGTCGCAGGGCCACCTACGATCGCTTCATCCTCACTACCTTTCTGTGTACGCTTCAACGACTGACTTCGACCACCGGTCTTATACAGCCGCTGCAACACTCGATACCGGGCGCGTGGCTAACGCTTACCCAGGCGGGATTCGCACCCGCTAGTCAATCAGACCTTGCCAGTCCGCACGTGCACGGCATGGTTCCCCGCGTTTTGCGCGACGAACGGTCGAAACAAGCAAGACCGACAAACCAAGGCACATGGCCGCCGCAGCATAGCCCGCAGGAGGATAGTATAGAACCGATTCAGAAGCGTCACGGCCGTATTTGGCGATCTGCGAATTCCAGAGAGACCGTGTAACCAGCCATCCCAGCAACGAGGTCGCGAACAAAAGAATGATGCACAAGGCGCGTTGACGCAAGAAAGCAAAGGCCAACGCAAATCCGGCTGATGCTGCAATCACTATGCAGATTGGTAGCGTGATCAACATTGCCTGCTGTCCATGCGAAAGGACCGGTTCGTTTTCTGACGGTTGGCGTTCAAGGGAAATTGCGAGAGCGATATATCCAGCGAAGCCTGCAACGCCGAAAAGTATCGGAAGCACGACAAATAGGAACGGGGCGATTGCAGCAAAACGCGATACACTCGGCGGTGATGCATCGTTCGCAATCGTGACGCTGCCAGGCGGTTGATACGGATCGGCGTCAGCCATGCATCTCAGTCGGGGAACGTTACGGATCACGTGGTCGCCGCGAAAGACTCACCACTTCAATTAACTCAACTCGGCGACTCACGTGCATCCGATGGTTCAAGAAAGCCGCTGCGCGGCGTAGGTGTCTTGAAGTTTTGCAAAAAGTGGTCGGCAAAGCATGCTGGTTCTTTTGTTTCTGACACAAAGGAGCACACCATGC
>NZ_JAMYFE010000192.1 GCF_024129865.1 Stieleria tagensis
GATGCGGTATGACCATAAGGCGGATGTGCTTTTCAATCTGCGCGCCGTCGCCGACGTCACCGTGAATGCAGACCT
The DNA here is from genome assembly GCF_024129865.1 of Stieleria tagensis. GTDB lineage: Bacteria > Planctomycetota > Planctomycetia > Pirellulales > Pirellulaceae > Stieleria > Stieleria tagensis. The sequence continues at coordinate 76 of NZ_JAMYFE010000192.1, forward strand.
GCCAGTAGACGACACACTGTCCCACGTTCTGAATTGCCTTTGATTGCGCGACGCCTGGGAGGCTTAGGTTTGGTCCATATATCAGATTTTGCCTGACATCGTCATCGAATCGATCTCTGATATTAACAACGAATCGTCCAATACCGCACGGCTAGGTGCAACGTTGAACAGCCAGCTATTCTCGGTCGAACACTGGCATCCGTGACTAACCCTTTTCAATCGCCCCACGACAGCCACCAAGGAACATGCACCATTGGGGCGTCTTGCTTCTTACGAGATCACGCTTCAGCGTGTCTCGACAGCCGATTTGTGAAAATTGCACCTGCTGTACCCATGCTACCTGCAAAGGATTGGCGAAAAACAGGTGACTTCGCCGACGGCTTCGCTTGAAAAACTCGGAATTACGGTAGCCAGAGTCGGAAAGATCGACTTCAGGTCTATTCCATCCGAAATATGGGTCGAAAGTTACTACTCACAAATGTCCAGCTTGTTTTTAGCGTCGAATTTCTCCCGGTTTTTCCTGCGCATCGTAGCAAGCTCCTGCGCCAACTCGTTGAATCCTAGCGGCTGATCCTGGCATTTGCCGTCAGCGCTCCGGTTTGCTACTCGACGACGAGCTTCCTTTTCCAACGCAACCAAGCTCATGTACGACTCGGCAACCTCGTCCATCCAATCGTGCCATCCGTAATCAACTAGGCCGTTAAACCGTTCAGCGAGCAGAATATGGAGATTAATCAGGGCGAATAACTCAGAATTGGTCAGGTCGACGTAAGCCGCAGAGCGGGTTTTGCTGGAGGCTGGAAACATCTCGTCAAATCCCTCCGAGAGATAACCGATTTTGAATTCAGCGTTTGGAGGTTCTGGTTCGGGCTCAGAACCAGCCCCACAAGCCTCATCGCTAGGTTCGCCACCCTCGTAGATCACAACCCCACCAGCTTGTTTCTCCCCAAATCTAAGGCGATCAAGATCGTCTGGGTCGAGTTCGTTACAGCGCATTTCAAGCGCGACTAAGCTTGCCAAGCAGTGTTCGGTCTCCTTCACATCATTCGATCGGCGACATTCATAGTTGCCGAAGCTCCTTTCCCAGCGAAGGATGTAGTACTCGATCAAGGTAGCCAGTTCATAGACATCCAGCGGGCGAAACGAATCAAGGCGTTTACACGCGTGTTCGTGAACCTCTGCCCGGGTTTCGTCGCGAATGAAACCGATGCGATAGGGCGGAGCTCCGTGAGGCTTGCCGTCAGCATCGCCATAGAGGCTTCGGGTTGTGTACGTAGACATCGTTATGCTCCAAATGGAGTTTGTGAACAGATCCCTGGGGACCGCGAACACGTCACCGCCGAAAAGCGGAAAGATCACGTCTCGCATTACTAATAACACGTCGCGACCCCCCTCCATGATTCCCCGGGCGGGTGGATTTAGAGGAAAAAGCCTTTGGGGGCTCCTCCCTGGGATCGAATGGCAAGCGAGGCCCCCCGGGGCCCCTGCAATGATCCGAGAAGAGGCCCCCCGGGGGGCCTCTTGAAGTCCGGCAAGTTCCAAGTCACCGAGCACTCCATCGCCGGATCCTCCAATACCAAAGAATCCAAGGGATGGCTTTTCGTCGGCCTCCGTGACGCTCAGGACATCAGCCCCGGCCGAACGTGGGCTCGCGAGCTCAAGGGCCTGCGAAATACCTTCTCGAAGCTCCGACATGTCTTGCCGCCCGGTGAAGTCCAAAGCTGCGCCTCTGCCATCGCTTCGACTATTTCTTTGCATGAAAGTGGTTTGCGGCTCTTCTGCAATACCGTCGAAGACGCTTCGATCTGACAGACCTTTTTCTTGGCGGCCGGTTTCTTTGCCGTAGTCTTCTTGGCGGCAGCGGTCTTGGTAGCGGTGGTGGTTTGCTTTGCGACGGGTTCAAACACCGCATAGCCGAACGATGAAACTAATGTCCTGATGGTTTCAAACACGTCCAGCAGTTCCGCTTCCATCAGCTCGGGAACATATATCGAATTGTCTGGCACTTGGCCATTGTCGAGCGTGTATCTCGCAACCTCTTTCGCTCGCTGCATGCAGTACCACTCCAAGTATTGGATGGCGTGTTGCGAACCCGTGTAGCATATCGCAGGTGTGCAGAGTTTGATAGGCTAGGGAGGGTAGCAGCAACCACGGTGCGGAGGCGTCTGACCGATGACCAAACTTACCGAGTACGTGAAAACAGCCGAGGCGGCTGAAATTCTTGGCGTGGCTCAGAACACGCTCCGCAAATGGGCGGCGAGAGGTGAGATCCCTATGCATCGCAACCCGGCCAACGGCTATCGTCTGTTCAAACGCACTGATCTCCAACAATTTCTGAAGCGAGTGGAAGAGTCAAGAAAGCAACACGGTCGATCGAAGTAGGCAAATCCAACCGAGCAAAATAGGGCAGCAAGGAATCAACGACCCATGGCACTGAAGAAATCGGAAATCTATTCATCCCTCTGGGCAAGCTGCGATGAGCTGCGTGGCGGGATGGATGCCAGCCAGTGTGCTGGTTCAGCGGGAAC
>NZ_JAMYFE010000193.1 GCF_024129865.1 Stieleria tagensis
ATAAGGCCGCGAGTTGACGTTTTTGAAGTGTGGAGTCGCTCGCGCGGCCCCGCTGAACCCTACCGTTATTTGAATGGAGTGATTCTTGAATGAGAGTCCAGTTTGGTCTTCGCGCGTTGCTGTGCTTTGCCGCTGCCGTCGCGATAGCAATTTTTGCGATCGATCGAGTGTGGGTCACCAAAACAACGAGCAACGGTACTCAGTTTGTCTGCATTTTTGCTGTTGATGGCAAGTCCGGGGAAATGGTCAGTCGCCCGAGCCTAACGCTTCGGTCACATCGTGGATCGCTCGCGCCAGGCCGCGGACGGTCGTCGATAGGTCTGGTGCATGCGTATAGCTATACCGACTACCGCTCCGTATTTCGGACGTGGCGAGAATACGAGCCTTCCGGCAAGGTCACGGTTTCGGCAGCTGGATATCAGGACATCGTGTTCAACGTTGAGTCGATCTACCAAGAGGATCGACAGTCCCCGCCGCTTTGGCTCCCCATCGTCGCTCGCTTGGCAAAAGACGATTCAGTATTGCAGAGTCGCGTTGCCCCTATACACATGTTACACAACGAAACTTTTACCAACCCGCAGAGGCTTGTCAGCCAATTGGCAGTTTTAGAAGATGAGGCCAAGAGTCGAATCGTCAAATAACAACGCGATGCACGCCGAGTCGCGTTTTTTGACGTGGATGATCTCTCGCGGCGACCGCGTGATCGCCGACGTTACCCGACTTGAAGACATGAACTGCCGTATCCACGCCTACGCTGACTTTGTCGAACATCCACGCTACGGGCGTGGGCCGCGCTGGACCGGCATGAATCCGCGTGGCGATCTCTCACAAGGCGTTTACCTCGGCTGGCATTCTCGCTCCGATGAACGAATCCCCGATACCGCGATTGAAGCGAATACAGATCGCCAACCGAACGCCACCGTTCCGGTAACGCACTATTTCGACCTCAAACGCAAGTGCAGAGATTGCGGACGGAACTTCATTTTCTTCGCTGAAGAACAACGATACTGGTACGAAACCCTGCAATTCTATCTCGGTGCTGATTGCGTGCGTTGTATTGATTGCCGTCTTGCTGAACGCGACACCAAACGCTTGCGTGAACGCTATGAAACGCTTTTGGCTGATGATCACCGTTCCGATGCCGACAATCTCGATCTGGCAGAAGTTGCAATGGCACTCATCGATAGCGGCGTATTTGGCACTCGCTGTCTCGAACATGTACGTTGTCGGCTGAACTCGATCCCCGCTGAATCCCGCGTTCGACGGCATGCGACCTTTCGCGATGTGGACACGAGATCGGCTCAACGACTGCATGAAGGCGGGTAACAATCGGATGCACGACGAGTCGCCGAGCCGTCGTTTTTAATGTGGAGGATCTCTCGCGGCGACCGCGTGATCCGTGTCGTTCGCCGACTGAAACCTTCACGCATTTACATAGCGACCAAACCAATGGTTGACACTGGAACTTGGAATCGACTTGACGATGGTGCCCGGCAGGAATTCCGTGACCTATTTGAGCAGTTCCAAGAATCACTCCGGGATGCTGGTGTCCATGACGGTTACGACCTCGGCATGGATTGGTCGGTTCAAATCGTAGATGGCGTTTGGGCAATCTCCAACGGATCAAGAATTCTTGACGGCGTGACATCCTCACGTCGCGAGGTAATCGACGCGCTGTATACTGACGGCGTTCAAAACCTAAATCGTTGATGCTCAACCTCCCCGACTATGAGTCATCTACTATCCGGTGGTAAACGCAAAAAACGCGGCGAACCATGCGATGAACCGAAGTCGCGGAGCCGTCGTTCTCGACAATAGAAAATCAATCGCCGCGACTCGGTTATCGCGGCCGTTCTGCTAAACAGAGATGTTTGATGACATTTCGCGAGATTCCGGGAATCCTACTCGATGATCCGCCGATGTCGTGTGCCGACAAATCCAGCATCGAACCCCTCGATGAGACGCAGGCATCTGCGCTTTGGGATTCGTACATCAGTCCGAGGAATCGTCATTTGATGTTGCTCGACGCTACGGAGTGGGCCGCGAAACTCTTGGCTGATGGCGCGTTATTCTATGACTGGCTTGAGGACTGGAACGCAGATTCGCCAAACGAATTCACCTACGAACTGCGACAGTTGGACATCAATGCACGCGACATTGTGCCGCCTGGATTCGAGC
>NZ_JAMYFE010000194.1 GCF_024129865.1 Stieleria tagensis
CACGTCGCTTGCTAGCCTTGCTGGCCTTTCCTCGACGTGGGGCGGGAGTATTGCGACCGAACTGCTCGCCGTCAACGCTGTTTGCGAAGAACCGAAGAAATTGTTTGAAAACCTGCAACTCAGCTGCCAAGCAGTGACTGAAACATCGACCGACAGCTTCCGCTTGGCAATTTGAAATCGCTGATATTTGCGATCCATTCAAACCAAACGACAGGAAACCTGAACATGTGCACGCGGCAAACTCTTTCGTTCATCCCCTTGGTATTCGGCCTGTTGCTTTCCGGTGCTGTCCAGGGACAATCGAAAACCTTCTATCCGCTGACATTCAAAAAAAGCCCTGCCCCGCCAGTCCAGGAACCGGCATTCAACTACTTCGATGCGACAGACCAAGGCTCGGGCATCAACAACCGCTTCCTGCTGGCCCACCTCAGCATGGCGGCCTACAACAATACCGGTCTGAGCGAGGCCGACTACGACGCTTACCTATTGGCCCAATACTCGCTACACGGCGTCCTGGATGTCGAACCCTTTCACGACGCACAAACCGGAGCGGACGGAGCCATCTTTGTCACCAACGATGCCGTCATCGTGGCTTGTCGGGGAACGTCCGGCAGCCTAACCAATCTAGCTGACCACTACGCTGATCTGGACAAACGCGTCAAGCTGGTCAAAATCGGCAGTCGTGAAGTTGGTGTGCACCAAGGTTTCTGGGATGCAGCCTTCAGCGTCTACCCCGAAGTCTGGTCTCGCGTTGCCACCGAAGTTGCATCCGGTCGCAGACTCTGGCTGACCGGCCACAGCCTGGGAGGAGCAACTGCGTCGATGCTGGCTTTCCGATTGCAATACATGGACAACATCCCGGTCCAGGGTTTGATCACCTATGGGGCTCCTCGCGTGGGCAATGACCATTTCTACAAGATGGCCGAAAACCCAGCGGCAGGTGGCCGAGCCCTGACCGAATCGACGCAGCGATTTGTACTCGCTGGAGACGTTGCTGCGACCTTCTGGAAAGATGGATTGGACAGCCACGGCCGAAAACACACCTTCCATCACTTCGGTATCACTCACACCATTTTCCGGAACGGAAACGTCTACGATTTCGACTATTTCAGCGGCGAATTGCCGATGGGATACATTCCGCGAACGATGATTCCCTGGATCCTAACCTTCGGAATCCACATGGAATACGAAGACGCGCTGTACCAGGAAACCACAAGCTTGCTGCTGGCCGTCCAAGACGATGAAGTCTACAACGCCTTCAATGCCCTCCCGTCAAACTAGGCCAACTCACCTCACCGAGAGTGGGAACGTAGCTGGGCCCGCCAGGGTTCAGACGGGCTGCAAGACCAGTGGAACTGAACCGTGGCCGGTCCAGCTACGAGAGGCATCGGAGCTCACGCTTCAGCGCGCCCATTCACTCCACACCAACAAGAGACCCCATTCGCAGCGGCAGCAGCAACGTAGCTGGGCCCGCCAGGGTTCAGACAGGCTGCAAGACCAGTGGAACTGAACCGTGGCCGGCCCAGCTACGAGAGGCACCGGAGTTCACGCTTCAGCGCGCCCAGTCACTCCGCACCGACCAGAGACCCCGTCCGCAGCGGCAGCAGAAACGTAGCTGGGCCCGCCAGGGTTCAGACAGGATGCAAGACCAGCGGATCTGAACCGTGGCCGGTC
>NZ_JAMYFE010000195.1 GCF_024129865.1 Stieleria tagensis
GTTGGCGACAATCAACCCGCGTTTCCAAAGCAAGTCGCCAGCGGTTCGACTGGTCGTCGCCGCCAATGCCTTGCGATAGGCGATAGCAATTCACACCCGTCTCCATCCCCGGCAGTCGAGCATTGGAATCACGCAACTCGTTTGAGCGAGAAGTTGAATCGTTCCGGCCGCGATCGAAGGGCATCGCCGTGATGCAAACCGACCGACAGCATCCGATTCATAATTCGTTCCACAACGTCAGCGGAGTCTATTACTCGTAACGTTAGCGATTTCCGAGATCGCGACGATTGATTTGGAACTCAGACGAAACCTGATTCGCGATTCCGGAACATCGTCTGGTTCCCGTCTTCTTTTAAGTCCAGCTGGGTCAGCATATTCGATCTTCGACGCCCATGCCAATCTTCAGCCTGGATTCGGGCACCCGTACCACCGGCCCGCCCAGGGTCAGGTCGGCAATCAAGGCGCCGGATGTCGGTAGCGGATCAGCTTGGTCACACATTGACGATTGATTCATGCAGAGCGTTTTGCTGGACAACTGCGGTGGGCGTTTCATCGTCCATCAGGAGCGTGTGAGAAATGCAAGGCAACAACGGACACTACCGGCAGTTTTAAAGTTCGGTAACCGACCGCCGCAGCTTGCAGCGTCCATCGCTACGAGTAAGCAGCCAGATACATCCGCACCTTTACGCGAGTCACTACGGGAACGTTTACGATCAGCCGGCGGCGACGGAAGATTAACCACTTCAAAACGCCCGACTTCGCCGCTCGGTTGTATCGGATGGTTCCCCGTTCATCTGTCCGTTAATACGTGAAGATCGTTGCATCGTCGAAACCGCCATCCAATGTTGCAGAAGCCTCTACATGGTAGTCCGAAAGTCGGCTATCGGTGCCACCCCAGTCATGCCCGCCACCGCTGAAATCGATACGAACGCAATCAGAATCGTCAAGCGGACGAATCGTAATCATGTAGGGGCAAGTCAGCGAATCACGTATCTGTTTTGCAGTTATCGTTAGTGGCGGATCTTCCTGACTCAGCAGCGTCCTAAATTGCGAAAGACGATCAGCGGCGACAAAATCGCGAAATTTCTTGAACCATGAATTGTGCGTCATCCAAATACGATTGGCTGTCGGCGTGAGACTTGCCAGCAATTCGTCGGATCGTATCTGGTTCGTGTCGAACGTGAAGCCAACCGTTTGACCGTTGAAATTGCGGTCCGCGACAAACGTCTGGAAATGTTTGTCCCAGCGAATGCCGTCAAACTTCGTGTTACCTTTTGAACCGCCCATGTTTTCTTCAGTCGGCGAACGTTACGGATCACGCGGTCGCCGCGAGCGATCCTCCACTTCAAAAACGACGACTCGGCGACTCGTCGTGCATCCGATGGTTACCCGATTCTGTTTGCCAGCCAATCAAGATTGGTCAGGAGTTAATTCTCAATTCCAGCCCGCCCATTCGCAAACGTTATACTTGCCCTGCCATCCCTTCGTTTGGATCGCCCAATGTTTTCCGGCTAGCCTTGCATCACCTCGAGCATCAAATCCAACAAACCCCGTTTCCGGCATAATCGCAGGGAACAAAGATTCCACCCTCCAAATGACTCGCATTGGCGATCCGGTTTTACGTACACGTATCCGCAATTCGCCATTTACGTCGTAGTTGGGCAATGAAGCGGTGCAGAACGTTCCTTTGGATGTCAGGGATTCGCGAACGGCAACAACCACATTCGCAAAAAGTGGCGGACATCCATCTCGTTCAAAATCTTCGAATCGTGGAGTTACCGCGTCATCCAGTATTGCCGCAATCAATTCGGAAGACGGCTGGATTTCGTCGCTAGCGGTAGCCATTGTTGCGTATTGAGGATTCTCGTTCGGGTAACGGCAGGGTTCAGCGGG
>NZ_JAMYFE010000196.1 GCF_024129865.1 Stieleria tagensis
GTTGGCGACAATCAACCCGCGTTTCCAAAGCAAGTCGCCAGCGGTTCGGCTGGTCATCGCCGCCAATAACGCGCGATGTGCGATAGCAATTCAACCACGCCTCCATCCTCGGCAGTCGAGCATTGGAATCACGCAACTCGTTTGAGCGCGAAGTTGAGTTGTTCCGGCCGCGATCGAAGGGCGACGCCGTGAAGCAAACCGACCGACAGCATCCGATTCATAATTCGTTCCACAACGTCAGCGGAGTCTATTACTCGTAACGTTAGCGATCACGCGGTCGCCGCGAGTGATCAACCACTTCAAAAACGACGACTCGGCGACTCGTCGTGCATCGCATTGTTACCCGCGCTTTAGGACCCGCGGCAATTCGTCTGCGTAAGGGCCAATCTCCGCAAGCGTTTCCGCTACTGCGGTATCCACATCAACGATTGTAGCAAAACCGTCGATGTGAGTTTCAATCGCCAACTCCAAAGTCAGCCCCCAATGTTCTGGTGAAGCGTCGGGGTCATCTACATAGGCTCGCCAACCGATATCACGAAGACCCCAAGCATCAATGTGTCCATGCTTGTGAGCATCATATGCCAATCCAAAAAGCAATCCGTAAACGTTTGTGTTGTCAGCGACTCCGGGTACGGATCGAAGGAGATACAGCGCGTCATTTTTCGTGCAAAACGAAAGATCGAGCATCCAGGGGTCAGCAATCTCTGACTGCTCAATCACATTGTCGACCCATGTTCGCGCGAGCTTGTAGTCTGCGATTCCGTGTTCGATACCGAACGCAATCGCGCGAGCAATTTCGGCGGAAGTTGGTGTCACCGTCGAGGCCAATGGACAAACTGATTCGGGTAACGATTGCGATGACCGAGTCGCGACGAACGACTTTGCGATGGCCGTACGACCTTATTCGCGACTTCGTGTCCATCGCCTGGTTACGCGTCCATTCAGCGTACTGATCTTCGTGCTGAGCAAACACTCAACAGGGCATCCATGCTGAATAGTCGCAATGGGGACAGTGCCACTCTTCTTTGAATGCCCGTTCTCCTGCTGCGATTCCATCATTTACTACCCTGCCTGTAGGCGACCATGATTTGCGGCAAATCGGGCAGTGATTTCGAAGCCATCGTAGTAGGTATAGTCCGCCAATTACAGTGGCGGCGAACAACAAGAACAGAAAACCGAAGGCCACACCATCAGTAATTACGATAACGGCAATCCACTGCATCGGCCAGTTCAGCTCTCTCTCGTGTAAGTGTTGACGTGATTCGGATTCAATGAGTCAGCACACGCGTAACGGTAGCGATTTCCGAGAT
>NZ_JAMYFE010000002.1 GCF_024129865.1 Stieleria tagensis
TCTCGGAAATCGCTACCGTTCGCGCATCTAAATCGTGCTCGTGCTCAGTCGCGTTAGCGACGGTGCTCGTGCTCGTAATCGATTTGGCAGCAACAAAACCAACGCCTGACATCCCGACCGCGACTGGTACGTTCGAGCGACGCCCACCTGATCTCATCAAACCTCCGTTTCCTGGGATTCGCTCCTGATGCCATCGTTCGATTGGTGCGCGGTCGACGCGGCCGAGGGAGACAAACCGACGCCTGTCGATCGATTACGATTCCCGAGCACCACGATGCTGAGCACGAGCACGATCCAAGACAATCCGACGCCCGAAGTGAAGACTGCAAATCGGGACTCCCGATTCCCCATGGCATTTCCGATCGAGTCCATTAGCCATCAACGGCGCTGGCTCGGGCCGTCGTCGTGACCGGATCCGCGAACCAGCGGATGCACGTGAGTCGCCGAGTTCAGTTTATTGAAGTGGCAAGTCGTTTGCGGCGACCACGTGATCCGCAACCGTTCTGCTATCGAATAAATGTACGACTTCGAATCCTGGGAAGACCATTGTCACTTTCACGACCAGCGTGATTACGTTGGCTTGGTGGCCTACTGCAAGGACGAAGTCAAGCGTTCCCCCAGCGATCTATACGCTGCAGAGCGTTTGCTGCAGGCATTCGTGCTTAATGGCGACTTCAACGACGCAATCGATTTTGGATCGACGTTAGAACGCGATCACCCGGGCCTGGGGATGTTCTCGCATCACATTCTCGACGCACTGTTTGCAATTGGAAAAACTGAAGCTGATTTCGATTGGGCCGATCCGCCAAGTATCATACGGCTGGATCAGCGTGTCTCGGATGACTGTTACGAATTCCTTCGACCCAAGCGGAAGCCTCGAACGCTCGATGATTTCCACACCGAGTTATGGCTGCACGATTACGTAGTATTCTCGGATGAGGAACTGCTACACTATTTCCAACGGGATGAGCGCTTCGTCGTGAACGGTGACTCACCCGTGAATGCTGAGATCACCGTCGTTCGCAAACGCAAGAAAGCAGAACCAGACGATGCACGTGAGTCGCCGAACTGAGTTTATTGGAGTGGTCAGTCGTTCGCGGCGACCACGTGATCGTTAGCGTTCCCCGAATAAATTGCTACATCCTTACCACGGACAAACTCAATACGCGCACGAGCATATCTGCTTCGTTCAATTCGACGACAGCTCTCAGGGGCGTACGCTCTATGACTCTCAATCCTTCCGCCAACGGATCGGAGTGAAGAATCGCATCGTCGCGCAGATCGCGATCGATCTGATGCGACGCTTTGTTGATTTTTGGGCTTCGGCCACACGCAAACCAAATCTCACCAAGTTCACGCTCCGCTGATGCAACCCAAACCACGGTTCGCTTCGTCATTCCGAACCGTCTTTCGATTTGATGCGATTCCAAACGTCATCTAAGCTTGACCCGGATTCTTCAGTTGTGGCGCGCCTCTTCGCTTCCACAATCTCGTTTTCAGTGATCGGACGCGAAAAATATCCGATGCATCGACCTCCATCGTCGAAAAGTTCGATTGCTTCGTCGGAACGCAATATTCTTTCGGCTTGTTCGCTACTGACTTCGATTCGCACCATTTGATGTCTCCCTAGCTTGTTGGCGTGATGAATTATACTCTGGATTTCACCAGCATTCGATCCCTTCCGAATTGGCTCGTTTTGGGACCTGTCCGCTGGCGGAGCGAACGGGCGGCGATTTCACAATGAGACGGGGAACCAAGGGATGTAACGGATCGGCGGAGTCAGGGTGGTCTGGCCATCGCAATGTCGTTCGCCGCCGACTCGNNGGATGCATGCTGTCGGTTTGCTGGGCGGCGGCGCCGTCCGCTCGCGGCCGAAACCAATCCACTTCTTTCATAAACGATTTGCGTATGGCAACGCTCGATTGCCGGGGATGGAGACGTTAGCGAGTTTCAGTCGCCCATTGCGAGGCATCGGCGGCGACGACCAGCCGAACCGCTGGCGACTTGCTTTGGATACGCTGACTGATTGTCGCCAACGCTTCGACTCGTCATCGCCTTTCGTCACTGCCGGCATGACCGCCCAGTGGTCGTCCACGAAACAACAATTTCCAGCTCAATCGATTAACCACATGCGAAGCGACGGGATCGCCGTCGACGGCGCGATGACACTCCTCGGATGGCCTTGTCGCCGGCGATCCCCACGCTTCTCTCAACGATTCGACCAACGCCCGCCCAGTGCCCAACCCAATACCCGTCCCTGCCGCACCCAACGCCCAAAGTTGCGATCGCGATTCCAGCCGGCTACGCTGACACAAACTGCCCGCGAGCTTCAAACCAGATTGAAAAGAGAGCTCGTAACCACGGGATGTAACGGATCGGCGGAATCAGGTCTGGAACTGTGATCCAAGTCTTTCACCGCCGACTCGTTAATCCCAATCGTTCGTCGACATAATGAATGACGCAATCATACGGCGGCCATGGTCTTACTTAATCCTTGTTGTCGTTGTCGCGTTTCCCTTCGTTTTCCCTCTATGGTCAGACGGATTCGTGCTTGGGCGTCGGGATTGGGTTGAGCGACGAGGGATTCTCGAATTTTGGGACACGATGCTAAATTGCTACACGTGGCCCATCACGGCACTCGTAGCACTGGTCAATCCGCTCAATTTGCGAATTCAAGACGCACCGTGGCGATCGGCGTTCCTCTACACCGTTTTCGTAGCCGCGATCGCGATGCTGCTATTCGTGATGATCCCCGCTGTTGATTCTCATATTCGTTACCGCGATAAATTCTTCCTGAATCCCGCACCTCACATCCAGCAGCCAACACTCACGTTTTACTTTGTCCGAACACTGATATTCTCAATCTTCCCGCTTACGTTGACCGGCTGTGCACTTTGGGTGCGGTCTGATTTGCGTCACGCAATGCGGTGAGACAACCGAAGAGCGACGAACCATGGGTTGCAACGGAG
>NZ_JAMYFE010000020.1 GCF_024129865.1 Stieleria tagensis
AGTGAAGAGATCGAAGCGGCAATTTGCCGAGTCATTTGCGTTGAAAAGGCTCTTATCGCAACCCGACGCGTCAGTTCAACGGCGCTGGTGTGGAGGATTTATCCAACTCGAGTGAGGGTTTTCTGCGAAGAATAAAGCCGGTCGGATAAATCCTCCACACCAACTAGCGACCGGCTAATTAAATCAACAGCCCGGTCGGGTTACCATAAAAGCGCAACTTCAAAACTCACGCGTCGGGTTACCAAAAACCAATGCCCCACGTGATAGCGCTGGCTTCAAAACACCGTGGCCGGGCTCACTGGGCCCAGCCACAAAAGCAGACATACGCAATACGTCTTGAAGTGGCGACTAGAATGCCAGCAGCAGACGACTGGGGGCTTCAAGGTAGCTAATCACGTCGTTCAAGAACCGTGCGGCAGTCCCACCATCGACCAAGCGGTGATCGTAGGACAGCGACAGCGGCATCATCAGCCGTGGGGCGATCGTGTCGTCAGGCATCACGACGGGCAATTTTCGACTGCGGCCGACCAACAGGATTGCGACTTCGGGAACGTTCACGATCGGCGTTGAGTATTGTCCACCGATCGCCCCCAAGTTACTGATCGTAAACGATCCACCGCGCAAATCGTTCACAGCAAATTGCCCGCTACGGACTTTGCCTGCCATATCCGCTAGCGCGCGGGTGGTACCGGGAATGCTTAGCGTGTCGGCGTCTTTCATGACCGGGACCACCAGCCCGCGATCGGTATCGACCGCGATCCCGACGTTGACATAATCCTTGTAAATCAGCTGCTCGTTTTCTTCGTCGATCGTTGCGTTGATCGCCGGGTGGTGTTTCAAGGCTGTCGCCACCGCCTTGATCAAGAATGGCATCGTTGTCAGCTTCAATCCTTGCGCCGCATAGTCGGACTTGCTGGATTGACGCAGCCGTTCCAGTTCGGTGATGTCCGCGTCATCAAAGTTGGTCACGCGTGGCACGCTGGACCAACTGACGTGCATTTGTTTGCTGATCGTCTTGCGGATTTTGCTCATCCGTTCGACGTGCACGTTGCCAAAATCATCGGTGGCCGGCGTCCCTGGCCGACCGGTTACAGCGCCACCGCTGGACGCGGGCGGTGCCGCCGAGGTGCTGGAAGTGCTCTGGGGCGCGGGTGCAGCGGCCGGCTGACTGGCGGATTGGTTGGCAGCACGCACCGCCGCCAGCACATCGTCGCGACTGATTCGTCCGCCTTCGCTGGTTCCGGTGACGCGGTTCAAGTCCACCCCGACTTCGCGCGCAAATCGCCGCACGGCGGGGCCGGCTGGGATCGGCCCACTGTCGGTGTTGGACGAAGCGGGGGCCGCAGGAGCAGGCTTTGCGGGTGCGGGCGCTGCCGGTGGCGGAGTCGCGGGTGCAGGCTGCTGTGGTGCGGCTTGTTGTGGTGCGGCAGCAGCGGCAGGCGGTTCCGCAGCCGGTGCTTTGGGTTCTACCGGCGGTGGTTCGGGTGCTGCCGGCGGTGCTTCGGCAGCCGGTTCAGACTTGGCCGGTGCGGCTTCCGGCTCGGGAGCTTTTTCCGGGGCAGCGGACCCGGACGCCGCTTCGACTTCGATCAGCACGCCACCGATTGGCACCGTGTCGCCCTCGCCGACAACAATCTTGGCAACTGTTCCGGCGACCGTTGATGGAACGGGCACCGTCGCTTTGTCGGTTTCCATTTCAACGATGTCCTGACCTTCAGTGATCACATCGCCGACGGAGACAAAGACTTCCAAAACGTCACCGGATTCGATGCCGTCGCCAAGATCGGGGAGAGTAACTTCGGTGGCCATGACAGGGTGTATTGAGCGAAAGTGGAATTCGACACGGCGGCATCGTGCCACCGCAGTTATTGAGGGGGGGAGAATACGAACTAGGCGTAATACGGATCTTGTTTGTCTGCGTCATACCCGAGGTCTTCGATCGCCGATTGAACATCGGCGGGTTTGAAGACACCGGATTTGCAAAGCCGACTGAGTGTGGCGATGGTAACCGATTCGGCATCGACCTCGAAGTGCCGACGCAAGGCTTCGCGGGTTTCGCTGCGTCCCATCCCATCGGTTCCCAGAACAAAATAGTCGCCTGGAATCCAAGGTGTTAGTTGTTCAGCGAGTGCACGAACATAGTCGCTGGCCGAGATGAACGGGCCTTCGACGCCTTGCAGCGTTTCTTCTAGGTAGCTGACCCGAGGCGTTTCGGTCGGGTGTAACATGTTCCATCGATCGCAGGCGGCAGCGTCACGCCGCAGCTGGGTGTAGCTGGTCACACTCCAAACATCGCTGGCGACACCGTATTTTTCCGCCAACAATTCCTGAGCCGCCAGCACGCAATTCAAGATCGCACCGCTACCGAACAATTGCACACGGGCTTTGGCATCTTTGACTTCGCGGCTTCTGAATTTGTACATCCCTTTGACGATGCCATCTTCGCAGCCCTCGGGCATCGACGGATGCGAATACTCTTCGTTTTCGCTCATCAGGTAATAGATGCATTGTTCACCTTCGCCGTACATCTTTTGCAATCCGTGCTGGATGATCACGACCACCTCGTAGGCGAATGCGGGATCGTAGGCACGGACTGTCGGGAAAGCGATCGCGTTGAGCAGGCTGTGACCGTCTTGGTGCTGAAGCCCTTCACCGTTGAGCGTGGTTCGACCGGCGGTTCCACCAATCAGAAAACCTTTGGCACGCATATCGGCGGCGGCCCAGATCAGGTCACCGATCCGTTGGAAACCGAACATGCTGTAATAGATAAAGAACGGAATCATGTTGACGCCGTGACAGCTATAGGCCGTCCCGGCTGCATTGAAGCTGGCCATCGAACCGGCTTCGGTGATCCCCTCTTCCAAAATCTGTCCGTCCTGGGCCTCTTTGTACTTTTGCAGAATCGCCGAATCGATCGGTTCATACAATTGGCCGGCGTGGGCATAAATCCCGAACTGCGTGAACATGCCTTCCATGCCAAAGGTTCGCGATTCGTCCGGAACGATTGGCACCATGTACTTGCCGATCTTTTTGTCTCGGCAAAGTGCGATCAACGTTTGCACGACAGCAAACGTCGTGCTGACGCTTTTGTCTTCCAACCGTTTGATGGTCTTCCCCATGTCGCTTAGCGACGGGACTTCCAACGTCGGATGCTCAGTCGGCCTGGATGGCAGGTAGCCGCCGAGCGCTTCACGGCGCTGTTGCAGGTACTTGATTTCATTGCTGCCGGCCGGCGGCTTGTAGAACGGCGTGTTGACGACTTCTTCGTCGCTGATCGGGATGCCGAATCGCGACCGAAACTCCAACAATTCCGCTTCGTTTAGCTTTTTCTGGTTGTGAGCAACGTTGCGTCCCTCACCGGCTTCGCCCAGACCGTAACCTTTGATGGTTTTCGCCAACACGACAGTCGGTTTGCCGTTTTTGGATTCGACGGCTTGCTGATACGCCGCATAGACCTTTTCCGGATCGTGGCCGCCGCGACGCATTTTCTCGAGTTTTTCGTCACTGAAATTCTCGACCAACTTCAACAGCTCGGGGTACTTGCCGAAGAAGTGTTCGCGAATGTAACTGCCGGGCATACCGGAGTATTTTTGGTATTGGCCGTCGACGACTTCGCCCATCCGTTTGGCAAGCAAACCGGTCGTGTCACGCTGTAACAACTCGTCCCACTCGCTACCCCACACGACTTTGATAACGTTCCAGCCTGCACCACGGAAAATCGATTCCAGCTCTTGAATGATTTTGCCGTTGCCACGAACTGGTCCATCCAACCGCTGCAGGTTGCAGTTGATGACGAAGATCAGGTTGTCCAGTTTTTCACGAGACGCCAATCCGATCGCGCCGAGTGTCTCTGGTTCGTCGCACTCGCCGTCGCCCAAGAAGGCCCAAACCCGTTGACCGCTGGTGTCTTTGATGCCACGGTCACGCAGGTATTCGTTGAACCGAGCTTGGTAGATCGACATGATCGGGCCGAGGCCCATCGAGACGGTGGGATATTCCCAGAAATCCGGCATCAACCAAGGGTGTGGGTAACTGCTGAGTCCACCACCGGGTGCCAATTCACGCCGGAAGTTGGCCAGTTTCTCGTCGGTCAATCGGCCTTCGACATAAGCCCGGCTGTACATGCCCGGTGAAGCGTGACCTTGGAAATAGACCGAGTCACCGCTGTAGCCGTCTTCCCCGCGGCCTTGAAAGAAATGGTTGAAAGCGACTTCATACAGGGTTGCGCTCGAGGCAAACGTACTGATGTGACCGCCAACGCCGCCGCCACGTTTGTTGCCACCGACGACCATCGCCATCGCGTTCCAGCGAATGATCGATTTGATCCGTCGTTCCAAATCACGGTTGCCAGGATAGGCCGGCTGTTCCGACACCGGGATCGTGTTCAGGTAGGGGGTCGTGGTATCAGCCGCCGCTTGAACGCCTTGTTCGGCAGCGCGATTGCGGAGTTTTTCCAGAAGGAATCGAACGCGATCTTGTCCTTTGCTCTTCAGAACATATTCCAGTGATGCCATCCACTCTTTGGTTTCGGCGGCATCAACATCCACTTCGGCGCTCCGTTCGAGTTCGCCGAGTTGTTTTTTCACTTCGTCCTGGGCCATTGTTTTCGAATCCGACATTACAAGTTACTTCCCTTGAGGCAATTTCGCAGCTCTAACATTCCCAGTTCATTTCGCCGTAACGGTTGGTTCAACGCCAAAGACAATCCTGTCTGCGGAATTTACGGCATTTGCGTAACCCCAAAAGGTTAGCCGCCAATGCCTTGTCACGGCAAGGGCACGGCGCTACCACGGGGATTACGGTCCCATTGTGTTCTATAGACCGGAAAACGCTAAGCCACTGTCAAATTTTTTTCGCCAGCGGCCGCCGGCCATCCTCCCCCGCTTGAGAGGGTCGTCCGCTGCGTTTAAAACGTCAATGCCGTCTACTTCGCAGCAGTTTATCGTTTTACGTTGCAATCCAGGGTGAGGGACAAAGTGGAGATACAGGCGGCGAAAAGTCAGACGATGAAAATTCGTGCGGTGGTGACCGGCGCATCGTCAGGCATCGGACGCGCCATCGCGTTGTCGCTGGCAGGCAGAATCGTGGCCGGCAGAAACGCACCCGGACAGATCGAATCGCTGCCACCGAACCCACTGGCAACCGACGATTCGGCAGCGGATTCGGCACCACGACCCGCAGCGGATTCGTCGTCTGCTGTGCTGGTCCATTATTGCAACAACCGTGACGGGGCGGAACAAACCGCCGACCAGATTCGTGAAATGGGCGTGGCGACCGAAATCGTCCGCGGCGATTTGTGCCAGGCGGAGGATCGCCGGCGGTTGGTCGATGATGTCTGGAATTTTTTCGGACCGCCGACGACCTGGGTCAATAATGCCGGCGCGGACGTCCTGACCGGCCCGGCAAGTGAATGGCCGTTTGATCAAAAATTGCGTGTTTTAATGGAAACCGATGTGTTCGGGACGATCGATCTGACGCGACGGGTCGTCCAGCGACTGCCGGTCGGTGGCACTGATCCGCCGGCCTCGATCACATTTATCGGCTGGGACCAGGCGCTACAGGGAATGGACGGCGACGCGGGCCAAATGTTTGCGCCGGTCAAAGCCGCGGTGACGGCCTATGCGTCCAGTTTGGCACAACAGGTCGCACCGGATATTCGAGTCAACACGATCGCCCCCGGGTGGATCCAAACGGCCTGGGGAAACCAAACCGATTCTTACTGGGACCGCCGCGCAAAACGCGACGCTCTGATGCAGCGATGGGGGACACCAGCAGACGTCGCCCGGGCGGTTTGTTTTGTTGCCGATCCCGCGAATTCCTTTTGCACCGGACAAACAATCAACGTCAACGGCGGTTGGAACCGAACTTTCAACGCGGAATAGTGAATCATTTCGAAGCCGCGTTGAACTTAGTTTTCAATTGAAACGGACAGACAAATTGCCGCATCGACCTCTTCCCGCTCCCTAGGCAAAGCAAGCCTCTCAGACCGTTTGGACCTCCGTCTCTTCTGCCGAGCGGGCCGTTGATTTGGTAGCCCGACGCGTGAGTTTTGAAGCCGACGGCGGCACATGGTTTCACGCCGCCGGCAGTCATTTTTTCGCCCGTTGGTCTTTAGAAAACGCTGGCGCGTTTCAACCTTTTCAACTCAAATGACTCGGCAAATTGCTGCTTCGATCTCTTCACTCTCCCTTGGGAGAGTCGGCCTCTCAGGGCCGGAGAGGGGCTTTCCAAAAACCCTCTCCGGCCGCTTAGACGTCCGACTCTCCCGCAAGGCGGGAGAGTGAATTGTTATAGCGCTGGCTTTAAAACATGCGGTCGCGTGCCACCACCGCCGGCAACGAAGACGCTAAACTGTCGATCGCCGTGAACCAGCTCTCTCGACTTCTCTTTTGGGTGATCCATGACCAACGCTGACGAATCGACTCTCGCCAAAGCCGAACATTTTCGCAGCCGCTATGAAGAGGTGCGTGAAATGATCGGACGGGTGATCGTCGGACATGATGACATCGTTCAAGGCGTGTTGACGGCCATGCTGTGTGGCGGCCATTGCTTGCTGGAAGGCGTCCCCGGGTTGGGGAAAACCATGCTGGTGCGAACTTTGTCCCAGGTTTTGGACCTTGATTTTAATCGCATTCAATTCACACCTGACCTGATGCCCGCAGATATTTTGGGCACCAATATGATCGTGGAATCCGAGGATGGGCATCGAAAGTTCGAATTCCAACGTGGGCCTGTGTTCACCCAGATTTTGCTGGCCGATGAAATCAACCGTGCGACTCCGAAAACCCAGTCGGCGATGTTGGAAACGATGCAAGAGGGCACCGTGACGGCCGCCGGTTCGCGTTATGATTTGGACAAACCGTTTTTTGTCCTGGCAACGCAGAATCCGATCGAGCAAGAGGGAACCTATCCGCTGCCGGAAGCCCAGTTGGACCGGTTCTTGTTCAAATTGGTTGTCGGCTACAGCAACCGCGACGATTTGAACCTGATTGTCGAACGCACCACTCGCGGCGAGCAGGCGCCGATCGACAAAGTCATGGACGGTGCGGAGATTCGCCAGATGCAATCGATGGTCCGTGATGTTGTGCTGACGCCCCCGATTCGCGACTATTTGGTCCGACTGACGTTGGCGACGCACCCCGACGGTCCGCACGCGGTTGATGCGACCAACCAATACGTCCGCTGGGGTGCCAGCCCTCGCGGTGCTCAAACGCTGGCATTGGCCTCCAAAGTCCGCGCGATCTTGGCAGGCCGTTTCAACGTCAGCTTCGAAGACATCCGCCGCGTTTATCTACCGACCATGCGGCACCGCGTGCTGTTGAACTTCGAAGCTCAAGCCGAAGGGATTGAAACCGACACGGTGCTGTTGGAGATTTTGGAGAAAGTCCGTGAGGCGGCTGATTGAAAACCACTCACCGTATGACCGCATCGCGGCTGATCCGATCACTGGTGATCTGCTCGCTGTTGGTTGCCGGATGCGATCAGCCAACCGCGCCAAATCCTGTTGCTCCATCCGTTTCAAACCTGAAAGGTTCTATCAAAATCAACGGCAGTAGCACCTCGCTGCTTATTAGCAATGCGGTTCGCGAAGCGTTTCTGCAGCGTTTTCCTGACGTGACAGTGACCGTCAACGGCGCGGGCACCGGCAATGGCTTTGACGAGTTTCAAAGTAAACAGATCGACATCGCCGACGCCTCGCGACCGATTCGCCCCACCGAGCTAGAAAAGTGCAAGACGCATGGCGTCGAGTTTCTTGAATTGCCGGTTGCCTACGATGGATTAACGATCGTCGTGCACCCGCAAAACGATTGGGTCGACGCCTTGACCGTGCCGCAATTGAAACAATTGTTTGTCGCTGAACAGGCAGCAAAAAAATGGAGCGACGTTGACCCCCGTTGGCCCGATCAGGCAATCGATCTGTATGCCCCGGGGACCGGCAGTGGCAGCTATGACTACTTTCGCGAAGTCGTCGTGGGCGATTCAGGGCAGTTGCTTCGCAGAGACATGAATTTGAACGAAGACGACAATGTCTTGGTGCAAGGAGTAGCCGGAAACAAGTATTCGATTGGTTTTTTTGGAGTGGCCTACTACGAAGAGAGCAAGCAGAGTTTAAAGGCGGTCAAAATCGTCAATCCCAGCGATGGAGTTGCGTATCTGCCGACCGCTGACGCAATCATCAGCGGTCGCTACGCCCCCTTCAGTCGGCCGTTGTTCATCTATGTCAGCGTTGCATCACTGAGGCGTGTGGAAGTCGCTGCGTTTGTGAATTTCTATCTCGAAAATGTTTCCTGGTTGTGCGAAAAAGTCGCTTACGTTCGACTGCCGCAAGAATTGCTGCAACGGAGCATCGGAAACTATCATGCCAAGCAAACCGGGACTCACTACATCAACTCCGCTGGCGAGGTACGCAGCGGGGCCTTGGCCGACGTTTTCTTGCCGACGAATCTTGGCCAGTAGGTGACCGATGGCGCTTCCAAAAGCCCTTCAAGAGCAAGATTTCAAATCGACCACCACGGGAATGTTGTCCGAACGATTGATCGTTTCCTGTTTGGCGCTCTGTGCATTGACAACGGTCCTGATCACGGTCGGCATCATCTACATGTTGATCAGCCAAAGCGTTGGATTTTTCAGTAGCGATCAGATCACGTTGCGCGAGTTTGTGACCGGCACCGAATGGACGGCGCTGCAAAGTAAACAACTGCAGCAATCGAAATTCGGCATCCTGCCGCTGCTAAGTGGCACGCTGCGTGTGACCACCGTAGCGATGTTGATCGCGCTGCCGCTGGGGCTGATCACGGCGATCTACCTGAGCGAGTTTGCCTCGCCCTGGATTCGTAGCTGGTTGAAACCCACTTTGGAAATCATCGCGGGTGTGCCGACGGTCGTGTTTGGATACTTTGCCATCCTGGTCATCAGCCCTAGCCTGCAGTGGTTCAGTGGTGGCGGGTTCGCAACCTTCAATGCCACCAGTGCGGGTATCGCCGTTGGCATCCTTTGTCTGCCGATGGTGTGCAGTTTGTCCGAGGACGCGATGCGGGCCGTTCCCAATAGTTTGCGTGAAGGAGCTTATGGGCTTGGTTGCACACCCTACGAAACCGCGGTGAAAGTCGTCGTTCCGGCGGCGTTTAGCGGGATCGTGTCTGCGTTTCTATTGGCATTCAGCCGCGCAATCGGTGAAACCATGATCGTGGCTTTGGCGGCGGGAACATTGCCAACGTTTTCGGCCGACCCCACTCGACAAGCTCAAACGATGACCGGATTCATCGTCGAAATGATTAAGAGTGAGAACGAATACGGCACGGTGCAGCATTTCAGTCTGTACGCGGTCGCTGTTACGTTGTTCGCGATCACTTTCTTGATGACGTTACTGGGACAGATGATTCGGCGGCGGTTCCAGGAGTCCTACGAATGAACAAGTTGCCCGTGGCGCTGACCCGGCATGACGCAAACAAGATTGCCCGCTACACCAAACGTCGCAAACAGTTTAGCGCGGCGTTCTATGCGCTGTGTGTCGCCATTGCTCTGTTGAGCGTGGCGATTTTGGTCGTGTTGTTGATGTCGATTGGGATCGAAGGCCAGTCGCGACTGTCGACCGATTTGCTGACGCGATCACATAGCGAACTCCAGCCCCAGCGGAGTGGCATGTGGCCGGCGATTGTGGGGTCCCTGCTGGTGTGTGGCACCTGTGGATTGCTGGCGTTGCCGCTGGGCATCGGAACAGCCATCTTTTTGGAGGAATTCAAACCACGTAACCGTTGGCTATTGCGGCTTCGTAGTTTTGTGCAACTGAATGTTTCCAACTTGGCCGGTGTCCCGTCCATTGTCTACGGTCTGCTTGGCCTGACGATGTTCGTCTACATGTTCAACCTGTTTGGTCAAATCCAGGTGAATCAGTCATCGGGCTGGGAACTCATGGGAGCCAAGCACCTGTACCAAGTGTTGACGTTGGAACCCGATCACGCGGTATTCATCCCGCAGACCAATCGCAACCAAAATCAGATCACGATCGACCGCCCTCTTGACGGGTTGGACCAGGATTGGAATCCGATCGCGATCGACGTTTGGGCGCCGGGAACACCGCAACCGAAAGATCCAGAAGTCCGCCGGCGGACGGTCGCTGCCGGAACAACCGGCGGAACAGTCACCGACAAAGCGTGGTACTATTTCCGACTGCCGTTGGACAGAAGTTTTTTGGCCGGTGGGTTGACCCTGGGGCTGGTGATCCTGCCGATCATCATCATCGCATCACAAGAGGCGCTGCGCAGCGTTCCGTCGTCATTGCGTGAGGCGTCACTGGGATTGGGGGCAACGAATTGGCAAACGGTGCGTGATGTGACCTTTCCCGCTGCCGTGCCAGGGATCATGACCGGCGCGATTCTAGCAATGGGGCGCGCGATCGGCGAAGCCGCTCCAATTCTGATGGTCTTGGGCGCAACGATTTCAAAAGAGTCCGGACCAAGGCACCTGATGGACAATGCGGTGACCATGCCGGTGCTGATCTTCAACTGGGCGGGGCGCCAACAGCAAGAATTCAAACAACTTTCGGCCGCCGCCATCATCGTACTGCTGGTGACGTTGTTGATTTTGAACTCGGTTGCGATTCTGATCCGCCACAAAATTCAGCAATCACAACCGTGATACGATAAACGTCATGCCCCTTTCATCGACCACCGATACGACGCCCACTGATCCTCAATCGCAGCGCGGCCGAACGTTGATTCGCATTCAGAATTTCAACGCGTGGTACGGCGATTTCCAAGCGCTTCAGGATTTGACGCTGGACATTCCGCGACACCAGGTCACGGCATTCATCGGCCCCAGCGGGTGCGGGAAAAGCACGTTGCTGAAATGGATCAACCGCATGAACGATCTGACCCCCGGAGCGCGAGCCAAGGGCGGAATCAGTCTGTTGAGTGATCGACCGGACGAGCAAACGGTTGATGTCGATATTTTGGACCCCAACGTCGATGTCGTCAAACTGCGGCGCAAGATCGGAATTGTGTTCCAGAAACCGAACCCGTTCCCCAAAAGCATTTTCGACAATGTGGCCTTCGGTCCTCGTTTGCATTTAAAAACGACCAAATCCGAGCTGGACGAATTGGTGGAATGGGCGTTGCAAAAGGCAGCGGTTTGGGACGAAGTGAAAGATCGCCTGCAGGGACCGGCGCTCGGTTTGTCCGGCGGCCAGCAACAACGGTTGTGTATCGCGCGCGCGATCGCGATGGGCCCCGAGGTGCTGTTGATGGACGAACCCTGCAGCGCGCTCGACCCGGCCAGCACGCTTGCGATCGAAGACCTGATGTTTGAGTTGCGTTCCCAGTACACGATTGTGGTCGTTACTCATAACATGCAACAAGCGTCACGTTGTAGCGACAGAACGGCTTTCTTTTTCGAAGGCCGCTTGATCGAATCCGGCGAAACGCGAAAGATGTTTACGAATCCGGATAAAAATCAGACGGACGATTACGTTCGCGGAAAATTTGGTTGATCATCACTGATGTCAAAATTGCTTGAGCGCGAACTGGAAAGTCTGCGTGAACAACTTGTCGAACAATTCACCGTCGTTGAACAAATGATTCAACTGGCGGTCCGATCGCTGGTCCAGCGTCGCCCGGATTTAGCCGATCGTGTGGTCGAAAGCGATGCCGGGGTCGATGCGACGGATGTGAAGATCGAAGAGGAGTGTTTGAAGCTGTTGGCGTTGCACCAACCCGTTGCCGGAGACATGCGACAATTGATCGCAGTGATCAAAATCAACGGTGAACTCGAACGAATGGCCGACACCGCTTGTAACATCGCCGAACGCGCTAAAGCATTGGCGTCATTTCCTTTGTTCCGGGTCCCCGAGGAATTATCCGAAATGGTGGACGCGACCATCGGAATGGTGCGCCGCGCCTTGGACTCGTTTGTCAACAGCGACTCGCGAATGGCTGTGGATGTGATCAAGATGGACGACCTCGTCGACACGCTCAATCGAGTCATCATCGATCAGCTGCAGGAACTGATGAAGCGGGACAATGATCTCATTGAACCGGCGGTGCACTGCTTCAGCGCGTCGCGGCACTTGGAACGGATCGCCGATTTAGCTGAAAATTTAGCCGAGGAAGTGATCTATTTGGTGGAAGGCGAAATTGTGCGACACAAGCACGGATACAAGTTCGATGCCAAAAGCGGTGGCCAACGCAGCATCCCCTGAACAACCGTTTTGAAGCTCGCAACCTAGGGTGGCGGTTTGCTCGCTGCGCTCACAAGACCTGACCCTAGGCTAGGTGTGTCTAACGCCGTTGGCGTAAAGAGACCACAACCTGAATCAAGATCTTCGCTACATGGTTTTCCACGGTTGTGGCCGCTGGCGTGCCGCTGCGGAGACAGGCCTGCTCGTGCTAGCTCAAAACGCTGTCTCTTATAACATCT
>NZ_JAMYFE010000021.1 GCF_024129865.1 Stieleria tagensis
GTTTAGCGCAACTTCAAAACTCACGCGTCGGGTTACCAAAAACCAAAGCCCCACGCGAAAGCGCAGCTTCAAAACTCACGTGTTAAGTGAGGGATAGAAAAGGCAGGTTCGCACAAACTGCTGCGCTGTCGGTTACGCGCGGGGATGGTACTGTTGGTGGACGCGTTTGAGCCGGGAATGTTCGACGTGGGTATAAATCTGTGTGGTTTGAATGCTGGCGTGGCCGAGCATCTCTTGGACTTGGCGCAGGTCCGCGCCGCCGGCCAACAGGTGGGTGGCAAAACTGTGACGCAGTGAGTGCGGGCTGATTTTGGAATCGATGCCTGCGCGTTTCGCGTAGTGTTTGACTAGTCGCCACAGTTGGATGCGATCGAGCGCCCGACCGCTGCGGGAAAGAAACAGTTCCTCGGGGGCATGCGTGACTTTGGCTGCCAATTCGCCGCGCAGCTCCGACACGTAGCGATCGATCGCCGCGATGGCTTGAGAACCGATCGGCACCATTCGTTGTTTGCCGCCTTTGCCCGTGCATTTGAGAAACTTCTGGTCCAGCGACAGATTTCGAATCCGCAACGTACACACTTCGCTGGCACGACAGCCGGTTGCATACAGCACCTCCAGCATCGCCACATCGCGCTGCCAGAACGAATCGGTTTTCCGGGGCGCCGCCAAGAACTCGTCGACTTGGCGTTGCGACAAAACCCCCGGCATCCGCTGCCACATCTTTTGCGCCGCCAGCAACTCGGCCGGGTTGTCGACGACGGTGCCTTCGAGTTGCAGGTACTTAAAGAACGTGCGGACGGCAACAATCCCCCGTGCGATCGATGCCGGGGCTAGACCTGAATCGTGCAGCGTCCCCATGAACTCCGTCAAATCGCCGACACGAAGCGCATCCAAGCCACGCGTTCCCAGCCATTCAAAGAAATGGGTCAAATCACGTCCGTAGGCAACGATCGTGTTGTCCGCCAGATGACATTCACCACGCAAATAATTCAAGAATTCTTCACGGATCGAATCCACCGACTGCGATGGTTTGGCCACCGGGTCAGCCTGTTGCATCATCTGCAGTTTGGTACGTCGTTTTGCCACGAATCAGAAAGTCCGGTTTGAAGTGTTGTCACGACAGGTATTAACGACGTTCCGCTGCCGCCGAGCGTTTTGAAGATTCGAGTTTATCGCAACCCGACGCGTCAGCGAGGGATTTAGCCGGTTGACGGGATCCCTCGCTGACGCGTCGGGTTACCCTTCCCACGCAAATTTTACCTTCGAAGATTAAACCAACAGGCCGCGGGGCGGGAGAGTGAATCGCTCTAAGCGAAAACTTCACAACGCGTTGCGAATTGCCGCGTCCGCTGGGTGACCCGCAGCGATCCGTCTTCGTTTCGTCGGCATCGCCGATGGATACACTTGGCGGACCATCGTGATTTCATCGACCAGGGCGTCGTTTTTGGGACTCACGTTAACGGTCGCAACGATTCTGAGCGTTGGGCGTCTGCGGTCACCGACAGCAAACCACCTGGTGAGACTCTGTGCACCTCCCCCGGTGCAATCCAGTTGACGGGAGGTCTCAATTGGTTGTTGCTACCCCACGTTTCTACTAGCATAAATCGCGTTTCTCATTGCATTGCATTCCCCAGCCGCAGCCGGCTTGCCCTTGGTTCGTTTCGATGATCTAGAATCTGGGTACAGGACCGGATCGTTGACGAATCGTCCTATTTGTGGCCGTTGGCCGGGCGACAGGGGTCACTTGCCTACTCTTCTATTTGCTGCGTTTGTCCAGTCCGCCGACGCATGCGAATTTTCGGAACCATCGCGGACCAAACAACAGTGAGTTGAGTTGATCATGAGACGTTCAAGACGACTCGGTGGCTGGCGGGGCACCTGTGCTCTTGCTCTGGCGATCGTGTGCAGCAGCTTTTGCGCGACCGGCGTGTCGGCGCAAGACAAATCGGACGATGCGTCCAAGGCGAAGAAGCCAAATATTTTGGTGATCTTTGGCGACGACGTCGGCCAATCAAACATCAGCACGTACACCCGTGGACTGCCTGGCTACGACACTCCGAACATCGATCGGATTGCAAACGAAGGCATGATCTTCACTGATTATTATGCAGAGAACAGTTGCACGGCAGGACGTTCGACGTTCATCACCGGTCAGAGTTGCCTGCGCACCGGTTTGTCAAAAGTGGGTATGCCCGGCGCACCGGTTGGCTTGCAAAAAGGTGACATCACGATCGCCCAAGCGCTGAAGTCGCTCGGCTATGCGACCGGTCAATTCGGCAAGAACCACCTCGGTGACCGCGATGAGTATCTGCCGACGAACCACGGCTTTGATGAATTCTTTGGCAACCTATACCACCTCAATGCCGAAGAAGAGCCCGAGCGTCCCTACTGGCCAAAGAACAACCCCGAGTTTCTGAAGGCCTACAATCCTCGTGGCGTCATCAAGAGTTCGGCTGATGGAAAAATCACCGACACCGGTCCGCTGAACCGCAAGCGGATGGAAACGATCGATGACGAAACCACCAGCGCCTGCATGGATTTCATCGAACGACAAACCAAAGCTGAAAAGCCATTTTTCGTGTGGATGAATTTCACCCGCATGCACATCTTCACGCACGTGCGTGAATCGATGCGCGGTCAAAGCGGAATGCAAGGCAACGAGTATGCCGACGGCATGATCGAAATGGATCTGAACGTTGGCAAGCTGCTGAAGCAACTCGAGGACCTTGGCATCGACAAGGACACGATTGTGATTTACAGCACGGACAACGGTCCCAACCTGTTCACTTGGCCCGACGCTGCCACGACGCCCTTCCGATCGGAAAAAGACACCTGCTACGAAGGTGCATTTCGAGTCCCAGCGATGGTCCGTTGGCCTGGGAAAATTTCCGCGGGCAGAGTCGGAAACGGAATTGTTTCCGGCTTGGACTGGTTCCCAACTCTGTTGGCCGCCGCCGGTGACACCACGGTCAAAGACCGTCTGTTGAAAGGGTGGCAACCCGAGGGAAGCCAAACCACGTTCAAAAATCACTTGGACGGATACAACCAACTGGATTACATCACAGGCAAGTCGGACAAGAGTGCCCGCAACGAGTTTTACTACTTCAATGATGATGGCGACTTGGTCGCCATGCGTTTTGGAGACTGGAAGCTGATTTTCCAGGAGCAGCGTCAACAAGGGCAGCTCGACATTTGGGCCAATCCCTTTACCTCGTTGCGTCTGCCGAAAATGTTTAATCTGCGAATGGACCCCTACGAGCACGCCGAAATTTCCGGCAGCGGTTACGACCAATGGCGGACTGAAAACGTCTACTTGACCGCCGAAGGTGTCACCAAAGCCGCCGCGTTCCTGCAGACCTTCGTCGATTATCCACCGAGCCAGCGACCCGCGAGTTTTGGAATCGACCAGATCCGCGAGAAGGTCGACGAAAAGATCGACGAGTCGTTCAAGAAACGCGGACTTGAATAGTAAGACCGCAGAATGACCCGACGGTCAAAGACCAAGCGATCGAGCGCGCCCGGTGTCCGCACCCGGCGCGCTCCAGAATCAACACGCAGCAAGATCGAGCAACCTGTGTCGACGCAGGAGCGTGCTGCGACCGAACCTGCAAACCTGTGGGCGCTACCGCTACTGTTGGCATCGGGCTGCGCATCGTTGGTGTACCAGGTCGTTTGGGTCAAACAACTTTCGCTGGTGGTTGGCGTTGATGTTCATGCGGTGACAACCGCGGTCAGCGCATTCTTTGCCGGACTGGCCATCGGCAGCTATTACTTCGGCCGACGTGCCGATCGGTTGATGCGTCCACTGCGTTTGTATGCACTGGTCGAAATCGGGATCGCCGTGTTCGGCATCGCGACTACCTTGCTACTTAGCCACGCCGCACCGTGGTTTGTGTGGCTGGAAACCCACTTCGGTTTCATCGCCTGGGCACTGCCGTTCGTGCTGGTCGGTTTGCCTGCGGTGCTGATGGGCGGGACGGTACCGATCATCATGCGAGTGCTGGCCCCCGATGACCAGCGTGTAGCAGGCACCGGCGGTCGTTTGTACGCAGCGAACACTTGCGGAGCGATCGGGGGCGCCTTGCTGGCTCCGTTTGGGTTGATCCCGCTGTTCGGCGTTCGCGGAGCGGGATTCACAGCGGCTGCCATCAATGTACTGGTGGCGGTTGTGGCGTTCGCCATCGCCCGCCGTAGCGATGCCAGTCAGTCGCGAGAATCGATCGTCCAGCCGACTGCTGACGTCGACCGCAATGGATTTGCATTGGCGCTGTATTTTCTGGTCGGCGGTTTGGCACTGGGTTATGAAGTGATTTGGTCGCAGTCGATCGTGCAGTGGACCAGCACCCGCAGCTTTGCCTTTGCCGTCGTGTTGGCAACCTATCTGTTCGGTTTGGTGCTGGGCAGCGCGTGGTTTGCCCGCCGCGGTCGTCGCCCCAGCGATCCTTGGGGCGAATTCGGATTGTTGATCGTTGGCGTCGGCCTGGCCGCTCTATTGGGAATGATATTCACGGGGGATTGGCTGTCGTCCCTGCAGATTCAAGTCGCCACTTGGGTATTCAACGCGACACAATCGGAATCGCTGTCGATGGCATCGCGGTTTGCCACTGCCGCGGGCTGGATCGTACTGGTTCCCACGTTTCTGTTGGGGGCCGCGTTTCCGGCGATTTTGCGTTTGACAGTCAAAGCAGAAAGCGCCGGGCGAGACACCGGTCTGGTGCTGGCGTTCAACACCGTCGGTGGAATTGTCGGCACCGCACTGACGGGATTTGTGCTGGTGCCTTCGCTGGGTCTGGAGCGTAGCTTGGCGTTGATCTCGGCGGTTGCCGCGATGGTGGGAATCGCCGCGGTGACCAAGGGGGCTTCGACGACCCGGTGGATGCGCTGGGCGACGTACGTGGCCGGTGGATTGGTGATTCTGTTGGGCATCACGTTGCGTGCCGATCACCTGGCACAATTACTTGCAACAGCACGCAACGGCGAACTGGTGTTTTGTGAATCAAGCGCTAGCGGAACCGTGGCCATCATCCAACAGAAATCAGGAGTCAATCGCTTTCGCCGATTGTACATTCAGGGCGTTTCCAATTCCGGCGATTCAATGACGTCGCTGCGCTACATGCGTCTGCAGGCACTGCTGCCGCTGATGATTCACCGCGGTCAGCCACGCGATGCGTTGGTGATCGGTCTGGGCACCGGCATCACCACCGGCAGCCTGCTACGGTACCCGGGACTGAAGCATCGCGTTTGCGCCGAACTGTTACCGGCGGTGATCGAGGGTGCGTCACGGTTCGAAGGCAACTACAACGTGACCACTGACCCACGCGTCGAGATTCGATTGCGTGACGGCCGTCGCGAATTGCTCCGAAGCGATGATCGCTACGACCTGATCACATTGGAACCGCCACCGCCGTCTGCCGCTGGCGTGGTCAATTTGTACTCGCGAGATTTTTACCAGCTAAGCGCGAAACGATTGAACCCCAGCGGCTTGGTCGCCCAGTGGTTGCCGTTGCCCACCCAGACCGATCTGGACACCCGGTCATTGGTTCGCAGCTTTCTAGATGTCTTTCCGCATGCCAACCTGTGGACGACCGAGTTGCACGAGATGCTGTTGGTCGGCTCGCTGGACCCGATCGAAATCGACGCGGACACGATTGCCGAGCGATTTAATCAACCAGAAGTCGCTGAAACGCTGGGTGAAGTCGGGATCGCATCACCGGCCGCACTGCTGGCAACTTGGGTGACCGACCGGGCGGGATTGGAACGCTATGCCGCCGATGCGCTGCCCACCACCGATGATCGACCACGGATCGAATACGGCGACTGGGTGATGCCGGGCCAATTCATTCCAACGCTGCAGGCATTGAACGAACTTTACACACCACCCCCGCTGAGCGTCCCAGATCCGGAACTGCAAATCGCCATTGCCGAGGAGCGAGACAGGCTGTTGGCCTTCTACGAGGCGGGGATTTACGCCTATCACGGCGATCGACTACGATGGAACCAAACCATTACGTGGCTGCTTGAGAAGGACCCCCGGAATCCTTACTACCGTTGGTTCGTCCAGGGAACAGGAACAAAATCATTATGACCATCCACGAACAAATCCTTGATCTCAAGCAGCGCATCGCTGCGGCCGTGATCGGCCAAGAAGATGTCATTGATCAACTGTTGATCGCACTCTTGGCCAATGGTCACGTGTTGCTCGAAGGTCTGCCGGGACTGGCCAAGACGCGAACCATCAAGACGCTTGCGCAACATTTGCAAAGCGAGTTCCGCCGCATTCAGTTCACACCCGATCTGCTGCCGAGCGACATCACCGGGACAGAAATCTACACCGGCGAAGCGGGTGGCGGGACGTTTGAATTCCAACCCGGTCCGATCTTCGGCAACCTGGTGCTAGCCGATGAAATCAACCGCGCCCCGGCCAAAGCTCAATCCGCGCTATTGGAAGCGATGGAGGAACGGCAGGTCACCGTCGCCGGCAAAACGCACGCGCTGCCACAATTGTTTCTTGTTTTGGCCACCCAAAACCCGATCGAACAAGAGGGCACCTATCCGTTGCCCGAGGCGCAGATGGATCGTTTTTTATTACACGTCTTTGTTGATTACTCCAGCGATCAAGACGAACAAAAAATCCTGCAGTTGGTCCGTTCCGAAGACGCCGGCGGGACGCCGCACGATGACAACAAGATCCCTGAACAAACGGTGTTCGAAGCGCGTCAGCAGGTGCTCGGTGTTCAAGTCGCCGACGCGCTCGAGCGTTACATCGTGGCACTCGTCGCAGCCACCCGCCGCCCAGCCGACTATCCGCAATCACAGTTGTCGCAGTGGATTCGGGTCGGCGCCAGCCCACGTGGTACACTCGCACTGGACCGTGGTGCCCGGGCAAACGCTTGGCTGGCCGGTCGCGACACAGCCACGCCGGACGATGTCAAAGCCGTCGTGCACTCCTGTCTGCGGCATCGGTTGATGTTGACCTACGAGGCCGAAGCGGACGGCATTACCAAAGACGTTGTCCTGGACGAAATCATTAAACAAGTCGCCGTGCCTTAATTAAGTCTGCCCCTGCCAGCAAGCGAATTGGCAATTGAATCACCCAGTGCGAGAGTTTTGAAGCCAGCCGCTTTATGGTAACCCGAAGCGTGAGCGAGGGATTTAAGGTGTTAATGGGGTCCCTCGCTGACGCTTCGGGTTACCAAAAAACCAATGCCACACTCGACACCGCAATTTCCAGTAGCGCGAGCAACGGACACGAGTGATTCACTCGCTCACGCGTCGCACTCCTCGCTCCTAACGCCCCCTTATAGAAGCAGCGATCATGAAGCCTGACGATCCGGCAATTGCTTCTGCCGCTCCCGGTGTTTACGCCCAGTTGAGTGATCTGATTCGTTTGCGTGCACACGCTCGCGGGTTCAGTTTTCTGCCGCGACAGCCGCTGCATTCTGTTCTGGCCGGCCAACATGCCTCGCGGTTGCGTGGTCGTGGATTGGATTTTGAGGAAATTCGGCGCTACCAGGTGGGGGATGACATCCGACAAATCGATTGGAAGGTGACGGCGCGGACCCGCAAGACGCACAGTCGTGTTTACACCGAAGAACGTGAACGGACCACGTTGTTGTTGGTCGATCAACGGATCAGCATGTTCTTTGGCAGTGTCAAAAACATGAAATCCGTGACCGCCGCCCAAGCCGCAGCGCTGGGCGCCTGGCGCGTGTTGGCGCAAAAGGACCGTGTCGGGGCGTTGGTGTTCAATGATTCCACCATCGAGGAAATTCGGCCGCGACGCAGCGAGTCCACGGTGCTGCAAATCTTTCATCACATCATTCAGCAGAATCATGCACTTTCGGTGGACTCCGATGCGCGTGCCAATCCGGAAATGTTCAATGAGGTGCTGCGTCGTGCCGACCGACTGACCAAACACGATTGCCTGGTTTGTATCATTAGCGATGGATCGGGCCAGAACGAAGAAACACGACACTTACTAACGCGAATCGCCCAGCACAATGACGTATTGTTCGCGTTCGTACACGATCCTTTGGAAGCACAATTGCCCAGCGCTGGCACGTTGGTGTTCGGCGATGGACAGCAGCAGTTGGAAGTGAATACGAACAGCCGCGATCTGCACGATGGTTTTCAAGCCGATTTTGCCGCCCAGCGTGCCGCCGGGCGCAAGTTCTTGTTGCAGCGTGAAACGCCCGTCATTCCATTGAGCACCGCCGAGGACGTGAGCCAACAGATCCGCCGTCAGTTGGGAGCACGAATCCGATGAAAACGGACGCAACAAGTTTAGACAAGTTGCATGACATCATCGTTCCCGCTCCCGTTCCCTGGTGGCCGCCGGCACCGGGTTGGTACTGGGTGTTGGGGTTCACCCTGGTTGCTCTGTTGGCATTGCTGCTGCGGTGGCTGATTCACTGGCAGCAAAATCGCTATCGTCGCGAGGCACTGGCGGTGCTGTCCGAGCAAGTGTCGCTGTTGGCCAAGTCCGATCAATCAACGGACCGCCGCGCCGCATCGTTGCTGACGCTTGCCGAGCTGCTAAAGCGAACCGCCGTGACCGCCTTCCCCCGTGATCGGGTCGCCACATTGACCGGGCGACAATGGTTCGAGTTTTTGGATCAAACCGGTCGCGGCACAAGTTTTGTCGGTGGAGCCGGTGCCCGTTTGGAGGATGCCGTCTACCGACCCCAGACCGCGAACGATCTGACGACAGATCAACTGCATGAATTGACTGAAATGATTCGCCGTTGGATCGACACCCATCAAACAGAGAGTGAAACGACCGCGCGGACATTGCCACCGACGGAAGCGATGACATCGTCATGCTAACGCTCGCCCATCCATTATTGTTATGGCTGCTGCCGGCACCGCTGCTGGTGTGGTGGTTGATGCCTGCGCACCGCGAGACCCGCCAGGGATTGGTGGTCCCGTTCTTGGCACGTCTGTCGCGTCACAGCGGCCAGGATCCCGCCACCGGCGCGGTGATCGCCCGTGGCACCTGGTGGCGTTGGTTGGCATTGGCGATCTGCTGGGGATGCGTCGTGCTGGCAATGGCGCGGCCGCAAATTATCGAACCGCCGATCAGCAAAGAGATCCCGGTGCGTGACATGTTGTTGGCGGTCGACCTGTCCGGTTCGATGGCGACCAAGGATTTCAAAGATGCGCAAGGTAAAACCGTTGACCGCTTGACCGCGGTCAAGCAAGTGCTGGATGATTTCTTGGCGAAACGCAAAGGCGATCGCGTCGGATTGATTTTCTTTGGCAGTGCGGCTTTTGTGCAGGCACCGTTCACCGAAGATCTAAAGGTCTGTCGCCAGTTGCTTGACGAGGCCCAGGTCAAAATGGCGGGACCACAAACCGCATTCGGTGACGCGCTGGGGTTGGCGATCAACCAGTTCGACCGCAGCACGGTGAAGGAGCGCGTTCTGATCGCGTTGACCGACGGCAACGACACCGCCAGCCAAGTTCCGCCGGCCAAGGCGGCGGAGATCGCCAAAGACAAAGGCATCGTGATCCACACGGTTGCTGTCGGCGATCCGCAGGCCGCCGGTGAAGACAAACTGGATGAAACCACACTCAAACAGGTCGCGTCCTCCACCGGCGGGTTGTACGCCCACGCCAACGACGGCAAACAGCTTGCGGGAATCTATTCGCAACTGGACAAACTGGAATCCCACAAGGTGCAAACCGTTTCGCACCGCCCTCGCCGCGATGTTTACTGGTGGGCGCTGTTGGCGGCATTGCTGGTTTCATTGCTGCAGCTTTCGATCCAGTGGCTGCGTCACCAGGTCAGCCGATCCAACGTGGCTCCGCCGGCGACCCAGGACGCTCCCGCACCGCTGGCATCGATCGCTCCGATCGGATTGATCGCCGCGGCAACGATTCCATTTCACTTTATCCGTCCGCTGTGGCTGCTGGCATTGATTCCGGCGGCGTTGTTGTGGTGGGGACTGCGACGACAAACCGATGCCGCCAAGCCGTGGCAAAACATCATCGCTGCGAACCTGCTACCACATTTGCTGAGCGGCAAAGACCATCGATCTCGATTCGGACCACTGACCGGGGTCGCATTGGCCTGGCTGGTTGCGATCCTGGCGATCGCCGGCCCGACATGGAAACGCGAACCCGCCCCGTTTGCCAACGACACCGCAGCACTGGCGATCGTGATGAAAGTGTCGCCGTCCATGATGACCGAAGACGTGCAACCGAGTCGATTGGAACGAGCGACGCAAAAGATCCATGACCTATTGAAAAGTCGTGGCAATGCAAAAACATCATTGATCGCTTATGCCGGCACTGCGCACGTCGTGATGCCAGCCACGACCGATGCCGGCATCATTGATTCGTTCGCGCAGTCACTGGACCCCAAAATCATGCCGAGCGATGGCGACGTGGCGGCCGCTGCGCTGAAGTTAGCCGACCAGACACTTTCCGACGCCGGCGGTGGATCGATCTTGTGGGTCACCGATAGTATCGCCAACGACCAAGCCGACGCGCTGGCCAGTTGGCGTCAAGATTCGGCCACCGAACTGCGGTTGCTGCCGCCGCTGCTACCGGGCGGCGAACGTGACACGATCGATCGTCTCTCTCGATCCGCTGACGCTGATGTCGTCGCGCTGACCGCAGACGATTCCGATGTGCAACAGTTGGCCACCGAGGCAAAATTTGCCAATGTCAGTGGCGGTGACAGCGACAGTCGTTGGGCTGAAAGCGGCTATTGGCTGACGCCTCTGCTGGCGGTGCTGTTGCTGCCGTTTTTCCGCCGGGGTTGGATGGTCTCAAACTCTGCCAGAGGATCCGCATGAACAGACATCACCCAGCAAATGCTGAAACGGCGTCGAGCAAACGCCGTGGTCGCTTGGTAGCGGTTGCGGCCGGACTGTTGTTCCTGCTGGTTTTGGCGATCGGCACCATACGGAATCCACAATTCTGGCGTTCCTCCGACCGCAGTGGCGACATTCTGTTGTCAGAAAAACAGTACGACAAAGCGGCGCAGGTCTACGCGGACCCGTGGCGGATTGGAACGGCACAGTACCGCAACGGTGATTTCGAGAAAGCTGCCAAGACGTTCGCGCGGGTCCCGGGTGCCAATGGCGCGTTCAACCAAGGCAACGCGTGGTTGATGAACGGTAAATACGATGCCGCGATCGAGAGCTACAATCGGGCATTGGGGTTCCATCCGCGCTGGAAATTAGCCGAAGACAACATGGCGTTGGCGGTCGCCCGGAAAAAGCGATTGGACGACGCCGGCGAGCACCGAGCGGAAGAATCGGCCAATGCCTACAAACCCGATGGTGTGGTGAACGACCTGAAGGGCCAAGACAAACCCTCCGAACCGAACGACATGAACGGCAAAGAAATGTCGGACGAAGAACTGCGAGCGTCTTGGTTGCGCCGCGTGCGAACCACCCCGGGCGATTTCTTACGCGCCAAATTTGCTTATCAAGCCGCCCATTCAGCACAGCCCTCGGACAAAGAGGTTTCCAAATGAGTCTCGCTTGGACACCGCTGAATCGACTTCGGATTCAATGTTGCTTGCTGGGTGTATTGATCTGCAGCTGCGCCGTGGCGCAAGACACAAGCACTTCGAAAGCCGACACTTCAAAAGCCGACCAAGTCGGTCCCAAAGTCCGCGCCAGTCTGCAGAGCAAAGACACGATATGGGTTGGTCAGAAACTGGCGTTGGTTGTCGAAGTGCTCGTGCCGGGCTATTTCGACAGCGCGGCGAGCTTTGATTTACCCGATCCGCAAGGCGTGCTGCTGATGCCGCCGGCAGAACACCCGAGCGTCAGTAGCGAAAAGATTGATGACGTCGACTACACGGTTCAGCGTCATGAACTGTGGGTTTATCCGATGCGTGACGGCAAGCAGGCCGTCCCGGCGCTGACGGTTCGATTTTCTTATAAACCGATGCCGATGGACAAACAGGCGATCAATGCGGCGCTCAAAACCACGCCGTTGCCGTTCACCGTCAAACGACCACCGGGCACCGACCAGTTGGGTCAAATCCTCAGCGGGGAAGACGTGAAGGTGGACGAGACCTGGAAGCCCCAGCCGGGCACCGACGATGTGAAAACCGGTTCGGCGTTCACACGCACGATCACCTTCACCGCCCCCGACATTCCCGGAATGTTATTTCCGCCATTCAGCCCAGACGACATCGACGGGGTCGGGATCTATGTCAAACACCAGCTTCGCGATCAAACCGCTCGCGGTTCGATGAAAGGCGAGCGACAGGACGTGATCACCTATGTCTGCGAGAAACCCGGCCAATACAAAATCCCGGCCGAGCGATTCAGTTGGTATGACATCAAAGCGAAACAATTACAAACCATCGATTTACCGGCCCAGACGCTCAACGTGATCGCCAATCCGGCACTTGCCTCGGGCGCGGCGGACCCCGACGGAGCAACCACTGTCGACAACACGGATCGCCTGGTGCGGTGGTGGAAACCGTTGCTGGCGATCGGTTTGATCTTGTTGGTGATCCTGGGCTCTCGAAACAAGCGACTGCGCAGTCTGGTGTCCGATTGGTTCGCCCCGTTTCGGCCCCAGCATTTGCAACCGATGAACCCGACGCAATCTAGCGATTGATGGTGTATCCTGACGCCGGTTGACCCTCCCCCTTTAAATTCCCCTGTTGTGATTCTATGAACGTTTTGGTTGTCGGTGGCGCCGGCTACATCGGATCTCATGCCGTCCGCTTACTACTGGGTGCTGGGCACGACGTCACCGTTTATGACAACCTTTCACGTGGTCATCGCCAGGCGGTACCAGCGGGACTTTTGATCGAAGGCGAGTTGTCGGATCGTGAGAAATTGGTCTCGGTGCTCAAGGACAAACAGATCGATGCGGTGATGCACTTTGCCGCCTTTGCATTGGTCAACGAATCCGTCAACGACCCGGCGTTGTACTATCGCAACAATGTGGTCGCCGCGATTGAACTGCTTGACGCGATGCGAACCGCTGACGTCAAAAAAATCGTCTTCAGCAGCACCACCGCGACCTATGGCGAACCGGACCAGATTCCGATCGCCGAAACCACGTTGCAACAGCCGATCAATCCGTATGGATTCACCAAACTGGTTTTTGAACAGGCGCTAGCGGATTACGCGGCGGCCTACGGATTTGCCTACGCGGCGCTGCGTTATTTCAACGCTGCGGGGGCCCATCCCGACGGCACCATTGGCGAAGACCACACGCCGGAATCGCATTTGATTCCGATCGTCTTGCAAGTTGCCTTGGGCCAACGCGAATCGATCACGGTGTTCGGCGACGATTATGCGACGCCCGACGGGACCTGCGTCCGCGATTACATCCACGTCGACGATTTGGGCGCCGCCCACCTGGCGGCACTGGAAAAACTGCAGCCTGGACGTGGCATTTGTGTGAATTTGGGTACCGGCCAAGGCACCAGTGTCCGGGAAATCATCCAGGCCTGTCGCGAAGTCACCGGGCACGCGATTCCGGAAGTGATGGGACCGCGACGCGAAGGCGATCCGCCGGAATTGGTCGCCGACGCGAGTTTGGCCAAAGAAATTCTGGGCTGGCAGACGCGATACAACGACGTCAAAAGCATTGTCGAAACCGCCTGGAACTGGCATCAAAGCCATCCTCACGGCTATTCAGGCGCTTCGCAATAGAATTTTGGGACCAGATGGCTGCGGTGGGGCGTTCGAAAACAGGCCCCCCGATGATGGGTAATGTTTGGCCAGGTTCCAGCTCTCGATTCACAAACACGATAGAAAGATGCAACGATTCGTCCTTCTGACATTGTTTTCGATGCTCAGCTGCGGCGGTTTGCAGATCGCAGCGCCGCGCGACGCAGCAGCTGCCGAACTGGACCGCCGTCAAAAAAACATCGTGTCCACCATCGGAGCCGCCCTGAACCGTGCCGGCAAAGAATATTTTGCCGGCAAATACGAGGCCTCGGGGACCGAGATCCGCAAGGCGCTCGACCAGGTTCAACGGGCGGTCGATCTGGGCAGCCCCGAGTTGTATGACGCGATCGCCGGTCAGCTGGACAAAATTTCCAAAGCCCATGCGTTGCTGGAACTCGAAGGCGTCTCATTGCCGCCGTTTGTGCGACCGGAGCGCCCATCGGCCATGAAACCGACAGCGAATCCGTCGCCCGGCAGCGACGCCCCGGCACCCGATTCGACGTCTCCCATGCCGCCGGATTCACAGCTGATCAGTTTCACCAAGACCGTGGCGCCGATTTTGAACAGTAAATGTGGTCGCTGTCACGTCACGGCCAGCCGAGGCGGATTCAGTTCGGCCAGCTACGCGGCATTGATGAAGGGGCCGCCCGAAGGCGTGGTTTTGTTTGCCGGCGACGTGATTGGCAGCCGGTTGATCGAAACCATCGAAACCGGCGACATGCCACGCGGTGGAGGCAAAGTCAGCGCGGATGAGTTGCAAACGCTGAAGGATTGGATCAACCAGGGCGCCAAGTTTGACGGCACCGACCCCAATCAGTCGATCGCGATCGGTGCCCCGCCTACCGCGGCGCCCGATATGCAAGCGAAACCCCCGGTGATCACCCAGGCGACCGGCAACGAAACCGTCAGCTTTGCATTGGACATCGCACCGCTGTTGATCGAAAACTGCAACGGATGTCACATCGATGCCATGCAGGTACGTGGCGGATTGCGGATGGACACGTTCGGCCAATTGATGCGTGGCGGTGACAGCGGTGCGATCATCACACCGGGGCGGGGCGAAGCCAGTTTGCTGGTCAAGAAACTACGCGGCACCGCGACCGACGGGGACCAGATGCCCGCAGGCGGGCGCCCCGCACTGCCGGATGATGCGATCGCGCTGATCTCCAAATGGATCGACGAGGGGGCGACGATCGATGCAAACGAACGCCAGCCGATTAGAGTGATCAGCCAACTCGCCTGGGCGTCCAAGGCAACCAGCGCCGAGATGTCAGCCAAGCGTGCCGCCAATGCGGACAAAAATTTCCTGCTCGCCAATTCTGGCGCTCAGCCGACCGCCGAGAGCACGCCCCATTTTCGTGTCATCGGTAGCGGATCCAACGAAACTTTGGCGATGGTCGGCCAGGCCGCCGAACAGCATTTGAAAATCGCCCAGTCGCTAGCCCGATCGACCGGCGACGATGCAGCCGAAGATTACTTCCATGGCCAAGCAACGATCTTTGTCCTGCCGCGTCGATATGACTACAGCGAGTTCTCCAAAATGGTCGAACAGCGGAGCCTGCCTAGTGACTGGCAGGCCCACTGGCAATTCGACGGCATTAACGCCTACATCGCAACGGTCGCCACCGAGAGTGAAGACCCCGAAACCATTTCGGCGCGGTTGATGGCCCCGGTGGTCAGTCTGGCGGTGGCCACACGCGGAACCGACGTTCCACGCTGGTTCGCCCAAGGCCTGGGGACGGCCACCGCGCTACAGCAAAACGCCAAAGGACGCGGCGAACAGGAAAAACTGCGAACCCTGGCGTACGAAGCGGCGTCCTCGGTGAAGAACGCCAAGGACTTTCTGGAAAATAAAGTGACCCCTGAACAATCCGATTCATTGGGAACCGCGCTGGCGATGTCGATGCTTGACCGCAGCCGCCGCAAATATCTCAACACAACCCTTCGCGCGCTGACCGAAGACCAGCTCTTTGACGCTGCGTTTACGACCGGGTTTGGCGTGCCCCCAATGGTCTATATCGACCAGTTTCTGCAATTCGCACGCTAATCGTGCGTTCGAAGGGCCTCTGTGAGCTGTTGATGACCCACAAGTTTTGTTTGATCACCCGCTAAATCCCTCGCTCACGCTTCGGGTTACCAAAAACCGATGCCTCACGCGAATACGCTGGCTTCAAAACTGACGCGTCGGGTTGCCATTTGTGGGTCATCAACAGCTCTGTGAGAGCCGAACCATTTCATGTTGATCGATGGGTGCCCTGTTGGAATTCCCGTCGTCAGTTGCAACACTTTGCAGATTCACACACTGTCTCTTACCTCACACTCTTTCCACCGGTATCTCCATGATCGTGGTGATGGAACAAAACGCGACCGACGAGCAGATCCAAACGATCGCGTCGAAAGTCGAAGCAATGGGTCTGAAAGCCAACATCATTGTTGGCACCGAACGAACGGTGATCGCCGCCATCGGTGAAAAACGTGGCTCGTTTAAAGACTCGCTAGAAAGCTGTCCCGGCGTTTCGGCCGTCACACCGATTTCAGCACCCTACAAATTGGCCAGCCGCGAGGTCCGTCCCGAACCGAGCCTGATCGAGATTCTGGACTTTCGCGCCGGATCGGGGCACGTCGGTTACGTCGCCGGCCCCTGTAGTGTCGAGAGTGAAGAGCAATTGATGAGTTCGGCGCGAGCTGTCAAAGCCGCCGGGGCGACCGGGCTGCGCGGTGGGGCCTTTAAACCACGGACCAGCCCCTACAGTTTCCAGGGGATGAAAGAGGACGGATTGAAGTTGTTGGCGGCCGCCCGCGAGGAAACCGGATTGGCCGTGTTCACCGAAGTCATGGGGACCGATGACGTCGATTTGGTCGCGAAATACGCCGATGTGCTGCAAGTCGGCGCGCGGAACATGCAAAACTATCGGTTGCTCGAAGCGGTCGGAAAGTGTGGCAAACCGGTTCTGCTAAAACGCGGTGCATCGGGCACGATGGACGAATTCCTGCTGGCCGCCGAATACATTCTCAACGAAGGCAACGATCAAGTGATGTTGTGCGAGCGCGGCATCCGGACCTTTGAAACGCACACCCGTTTCACGTTGCCACTGGCCAGCATCCCGTACCTGCATCGCCGCACCCACCTGCCGATCATCATTGATCCCTCGCATGGCACCGGACACACCTACATGGTCAAAGACTTGGCCGTGGCCGCCGTGGCCGCTGGGGCCGACGGATTGATCATCGAAATCCATCCGGATCCGCCCAACGCGATGAGCGACGGATACCAGTCCCAAACGTTTGACGAATTCGCAGCGACAATGGATCGTTGTCAAAAAGTCCAGCGCGCATTGCAGGCGGACTGATCCGATGAACCAGTCTCCCCAGCAAGACCCGCCGGATTCAGGCTCCTCCCAGCCGGCGGCAGCCCAACCGGCAGCCGTTAGGGCCAGCGGTGACCGCACGATTGGCCAATACCAACAGTGGATGGAAACCAACGCTGCGGCGCACATGATGCGTGCGGCCCGGCAATCCGGCATCACGCAGAAATTGCGCGAACGCCAGCACACTCTCGACGAACTGTGTGAATCGCTGTCGCTGGACAGAACCACGTTGGGACTGTTGCTCGGCGGGCTGGTGTCGATCGGATTTGTCGAACAATACGGCGACGATTTCACACTCGCCCGGGCCGGTCACCTGCTGTGCCAATACGACGAAGACTTGGGCGACAGTCGCTGGGAAACGCTGGGCGGTCGGTTGCAGACCAGCGGCGACTCCGACTCCGACGCCGCGATCGACGACAACGACTATCGACAGCGACTCGCGGCGACGCAGTGGATTCATACCTCGGCGGCGATGCAGGCGGCTGAGATTTTGGATATCGGAGGCGACGCGACAGGGCCCGGTTTGCACATCTTAGACCTCGGCTGTGGATCAGCGGTCTGGAGCTGTGCGATGGCGCACCGCGACGCTCAGGCGACGGTGGTCGGGGTTGACCAGGCGGCGGCACTCGCCGCTGCGAAAACGCTGGCTGAATCGATTGAGTTGGGGGATCGATTCAAATCCATCGAAAGCGATCCGCTGTTGGCAACCGTCGGCAGCAACCAATTTGACCTGGTCGTGTTGGCACAGTTGCTGTCGTCCTATGGCGACACCCAGGCAGTCGAGCTGATTGGCAAATCGGTTGCCGCACTCAAATCCGGCGGACGCCTGGTCGCACCGGATTTTTATATCGGCCCGGGCAAGGCCGGTCTGACGGAGACGACCAGCCGTTTAGCCATTCATCTGGCCACCCGCGATGGCCGCGTCCGCGACCTCCGCCAGTCACAACAGATGTTCCAGGATGCCGGTCTACAATCGATCCAATTCACCTATTTGGCGGCCAGCGAAGCCGGTCTGGGGATGATTGTG
Source organism: Stieleria tagensis (assembly GCF_024129865.1). GTDB lineage: Bacteria > Planctomycetota > Planctomycetia > Pirellulales > Pirellulaceae > Stieleria > Stieleria tagensis. The sequence goes on from NZ_JAMYFE010000021.1 coordinate 18,054, forward strand.
GCTGAAAAACCGTGATTCGGTCACGGAGAGTTCACCAACCGGATCTTTTTCTCAATCGTGGATTGACGAACAGGGCTCCGCGTTTCTACGATGCTGGGCCAAATTTGTTTTAAAAACGACTCCATACTCACCCCCAAGCAGCCATGGCTGTCCCCAAGCGAAAACACAGCAATAGTCGAACCGGAAAGCGTCGCAGCCACGATCACGTTAAGAAACGTCAGATCGCTTATTGCCCGCAGTGCAGCAATTCCGTCCCGACGCACACGATCTGTCCGAAATGCGGCTACTACATGGGCCGTACCGTCGTTGAACCTCGCGACGAGTAGTCGGCTGTTCGGTTTCGGTCTTTGATTTTGACGCCCAATCCGCCGTGCCTACGCCGCGTCACTCGTGACGCTGGCAATACCAGCACGGCGGTTTTTCTTTGAAGTGGCTTTCCATGATGGACGTAAATTCCGCCGGAATTCTATTCCCCGGTCAGGGTGCCCAGTCAATCGGCATGGGTCGGTGGCTGTGTGATACCTATCCGATTGCTCGGGAATTATTCGATTCCGCCAGCCAAGTGCTCGGTTACGATTTGGCCGAATTGTGCCAAAACGGACCGGTCCAGCAGCTCGACGCGACCGAATTCAGTCAACCGGCATTGTTCACCGTCGGCATGGCCGCCGCTCAGGTTTTGCAAAGCGAATTCCCTGAGCGATTGAAAAACATCACGGCCGCCGCCGGTCTTAGTCTGGGTGAATACACCGCGGTCTGTTTCGCCGGCGGACTGGGATTCAGCGATGCACTGAAACTGGTCCAGCGCCGTGGCCAGGCCATGCAGGCCGCCGCAGACGCCGTCGACAGTGGCATGGCCAGCGTGATCGGTATGGAGTTGGATCCACTGACCGTGCTGTGTGATGAAACACGCACGGCTGACGAAGTGCTGCGATGCGCGAATCTGCTGTGCCCAGGCAATATTGCGGTTTCCGGCCACCGTTCGGCACTGCAGCGACTGGCGCCGGCCGCCACCGCAGCCGGGGCGATGAAAGTGATTCCGCTTTCGGTTGCCGGCGCCTTTCACACCGTGCTGATGCAACCGGCCGTGGCGGCACTGGAGCAGGCGTTGGCAGAGATACCGATCCAGGACACGCGGATTCCGGTGTACAGCAACGTCGACGCGGCGCCCCACCAATCCGCCGATGAAATCCGACAACTGCTCAGCAAACAGGTCACCCAGCCGGTGTTGTGGGAAGCCTCGGTGCGGCGAATGATCGCCGATGGCATCGAAGGATTCCTGGAAGTCGGCACCGGGCGGGTGCTGCGGGGAACGCTTAAACGCATCGAGCGGAAATTCCCCAGCGACGGATTCGGCGACGAATAGAAGCCGTCCTCCTCGTACCGACCGATCAACTTGTCACGCTTTTTTGCAATTTAATTTTTGCCCCACAAGACGCAATGCAACTGAATTTAAAAACCGACCTGTCCGGTCAAGTCGCGATTGTCACCGGTGCCTCCCAGGGCTTGGGAAAAGCCGTCGCAGTTGCCTTGGGCATGAACGGTGCCACCGTCGCCTGTATGGCCCGCAACGCGGATAAACTAGCCGACACCGTGGCTGCGATCGAAGCGGCCGGAGGCAAGGGCGTAGCCGTCGCTTGTGACGTGACCGATCGGGAAGCGACCGCAGCGGCGATCAAAGGCGTTGCCGATCAGCACGGCCGCTTGGACATCCTGGTAAATAACGCCGGGATCACTCGCGATAAACTGATGCGTGGGATGAGCGACGATGAGTGGGACAGCGTGATTGCGACCAATCTGACCAGCTGTTTCGTCTGCTGCCGCACCGCTGCGGGCATCATGCGAAAAAAGAAATATGGACGAATCATCAACATGGCCAGCATCTCGGGGCTGATCGGAAACCCCGGCCAAGCCAACTACTCGGCCAGCAAGGCGGGGATGATCGGCATGACACGCACGATGAGCAAAGAACTGGTCAGTCGCGGGGTCACCGTCAACGCGATCGCCCCCGGATTCATCGCCAGCGACATGACCGACGCGATTCCCGCTGGAATTCTGGACGAAGTCAAAAAAGCGATTCCGGCCAAGCGAATCGGCAATCCCGAAGACGTTGCCGCCGCCGTGCTGTTTCTGGCCAGTGCCGACGCCGGCTACATTTCTGGCCAAACCATCGTGATCGATGGCGGAATGACCGGCTGAGTGCCCCTCATCCGAATTCCGACATATTGACGCCTTTTGCTTGTTTCCCCTATCTTTTCGGCGAATCAACGAAGCGACACGGGGCTCTGACCCTGACCGTCTCGTTCCTCCCCATACACGAGGGGCGTTTGGTTCCCTTGAAGAACTTCCCCTTGCAGATCAAACCATTGGAGATTGCTTATGGCTACCGTCGAAGAACGCGTGGTCGATATCGTTGCTGAACAGTTAGGTGTCGAAAAAGACAAAATCAGCCGCGAGACTTCCTTCGTTAACGACCTGGGTGCCGACTCACTGGACACCGTCGAACTGGTCATGGAACTCGAAGAGGAATTCAACATTAGCATTCCCGACGAAGCCGCTGAGAAGATCCAAAAGGTCGGCGAAGCAGTGGACTTTATCGAGAATGCGAAAGGCGACGACGCTTAATCACGCCGTCATTCGACTCGATTCGAGTCGTAAGCCTGTGATGTTCCTTTCACCCCGGCTTGGCCTACACCGCCCGGCCGAAATGAATCGCTCTGCCACCGGCACACCCTGTCGCAATTGCCTCAAGTGTGTGTCACCAAGTGGTGCCGTTTCGACATAATTATTATGCATTGCCGCCCCCTGGTTTGCTTGTGGGCGGCATTTTTTCTGTCACGCACGCCAGCCCTTTGAAGTTGCGGTTTTGCGTGACGCATCGGGTTGTGATCAGCATGCAACTTCAAAACGCCGGTCCCACGGGCCGTGTCGACTATTCCAGCGACGCCCTGCATTGGCAGCGGTGTTTCGCAGCTTCGCCCTTATTGAACGTACCGCCAAGGCATTGCGATGACCGCAGGTTCATCAACCCCTCCAGCTCAGCCTCACATCATGAAAGGTGATCGCCGTGTCGTGATCACAGGCATCGGCATGGTGACCCCTCTGGCCTTGGATGTGCCCACCACTTGGGACCGCCTGTTGGCTGGCGAAAGCGGAATCGGACAGATCTCGTTGATCGATACCTCCAAATACAAGATTCACTTTGCCGGTGAAATCACCGATTTCAGTCTGGACGGTGTCGCCGAACCGCGCGAAGCCAAGCGTCTGGATCGATTCACCCAATTCGCCGTGCATGCCGGCCACCAAGCCGTCGTCGACTCCGGCGTCGACTTTGAATCGCTCGACCGCACGCGTTGTGGCGTGATCCTGGGCAGCGGCATCGGCGGTCTGATCGAAATCGAGAACCAGATCGAACGGATGCTGTTCAAAGGCCCCGATCGCGTTAGCCCGTTCACGGTGCCAAAGATGATGGTCAACGCCGCCGGCGGCAATATTTCGATCACCTACGGATTGAAAGGCCCCAACTATGCCGTCGCCACCGCCTGTGCCAGCGCGACCAACGCGATGGGTGATGCCCTCCGCAGTATTCGCTTGAACGAAACCGACCTGGTCATCACCGGCGGTAGCGAAGCAGCACTGACGCGAATGGGATTGGCCGCCTTCCAAAACATGAAGGCCCTGTCGTCGCGCAATGACGACCCCCAAGCCGCCAGCCGACCGTTTGATGCCGGTCGCGACGGTTTCGTGCTCGGCGAAGGCGCCGGAGTATTGATCTTTGAAGAACTCGAGCACGCTAAAAAACGCGGCGCAAAAATCTACGGCGAAGTGCTCGGCTATGGCACCACCAGTGACGCCAGCCACATCACCGCGCCCGATCCCGAAGGCACCGGTGCTGCGGCCGCGATGACCGCTGCATTGGCCGATGCCGAAGTGGAACCGTCGCAGATCGATTACATCAACGCCCACGGCACCAGTACGCCGCTGGGCGATAAAGCAGAAACCACCGCGATCAAACGCGTGTTCGGCGATGCTGCCTATAAAACCAGCGTCAGCAGCACCAAATCCTCGATGGGCCATTCGCTGGGCGCCAGCGGCGGCATCGAAGGCGCCATCCTGTGCAAGACCATCGAGACATCAACGATCCCGCCGACCATCAACCTGGATGACCCCGATCCGGCCTGTGACCTGGATTACACGCCCAACACCGCCAAGTCCCGTGAAGTCAATTTGGCGATGAGCAACAGCTTTGGCTTTGGCGGCCACAACGCCTGCATCGTGATCGGCAAATACACCGGTTGATGGGATCGCCCGCCTCGTTCACGAGACCTGCCAGAGCGTTTCGCTGGTACGCTATTGAGTATGCGAACCAACTCTTCTGCCCGAAACGCTTCCCCTGATTCCCGTTCCCGTGGTACCGATTCTTGCGGTGCACTGCTGGACCGCGAGGAATACATCGAACAGGCACATTTGTTCCAATTGCTGCACGAACGTGGCGGCGGTGAATTCCCGATCCAGGAATTGTTGGAACAGCTGCGGCACGAAGTCTTGGCGACAACGAAATTGCCGATGGCGATGGAGTACATGTTGACCGAGGTCAAGCACTCTGGACTGTTGGGTCCGGCGATGCATCAACTGGGACACTACTTCACCCCCTTTCAAACCTTTCTGATCGACCGGAGTGAAAGTGATACAGGGCGGTTCACAATGAACCGTGCGTTGCAAATCATGGAGTCCGAAGCCAAGTATCGGATCAAGGATGCGACCACCGCTGGGATGTTTCTGTTTCAATTCGAAGTCCTCTGTCGCAATCGCCTGAGCTACGATCAGGGGCTGACGGCGATCAGCGGTGACCCGATCTATGACAGCCAATGGAGCAGCTGGATCCTGGGTTTGAGAGCCCAGGTCGGGTTGGTCGATTTTGCCGACCTGCTGTTTTTGGCCAGCGAGCACTATCGCTACAAATTGGAACAGGCCGGGCAATCCGCCGACGGCAAAGGTCCGTTCCTGTTCGGTGACAAAGAAGGCCGAATCGCATTGGCCAATCGACGCAAAGACCCGCTGTACCTGTTTAGCGCTCTACAACGTCATCTTGGTTATCCCCCCGTCCCCAAACCGCTACCGGTCGACCACGCTCAAGAAATCATCCCTCAGATGGCGCGGCGCATCGAACGACTCGAAGCCCGCATTCAATTGATGGAAGAGGAACGCCGATCGTCATTGGACATCACCAAGTTCTACGAAAAGAACAAGCACCAGCTAAAACTGCCAGATGTGTAAAGCGATCCACACCAGCGCGACTTGATCGGGCATAAAGCCGGACACGCTGAAGCGTGAACTCCAACGGGTTGGAACGTTAGGTGAGCGCGCGTTAGTGGGCTCGTGTGATCACCCAGCCCTCGGGTGGATCGGGTAAGCCGAACGATTCGTGATAGGCACGTTGCTCCCGTTCGACCCACACCAAAGTTTGCTGGTGCAATTTCGACGGTTTCATTCGCACCGCCTTGCTGGCCAATTTTCGTGCCCGGGAGAAATCCTGATTGGCGACCGCGGCCAGCGATAGGTTGTGGACCGCGACGGACGAAAATGCATAACGGTCTCGGACTTCTCTCCAGACCGCTTCTGCTTCTTGCCAGCGTCCGGCCAATGCTAACGCGTTGCCGCGTCGAATCGCTTTGCTGCCGGGCGTCAGATACGGGATCTCCAATAGCACTCGCTCGCGCTGCACCGAGGGTGTGATCAGTGGCAACGTGTCACGCACCACCGCGGATTGCAACACCATCTCGGCCGATTCGGCCAGTCCCAGATCGGGATAGCGCTCGAGGGCGGATTTTAGATTCACGACGACCGGTTTTCCGTTGGGTTGGTCACCGCCATCCTGCTGCACCGGTAGCAATCGCCAGGAAACGGCAATTCGCTGGTCGGCTTGGTCGGTCGAGCTCAGCCCACGTTGGGGAAGAATCTCGCCGCGCAAGATGAAATCGATGCCCTGTTGTCGGGCTGTGTTGATCAACGCCAAATCACTTTGGTCGGCGTCGTCGTAGGACACCAATGCGACTCCGCCAGCGGCTAGCGGATCGACGGTTCGTTTCACGTCATCGGCGGACAACAATTGAGTGGCGCGGCCCGAATCGGTCGGCGCTGCCTGCAACAATTTTTCATGGATCGAATCGGCAACCTCGCTGGGCCCGGTGATGTCGGGAATCATCACCGACTTTCCCACCGTCGACTGTAGCGCCGGGGGCGACCAAACGTGAATCGGCACACCCATTTTGCAGCCGCACAGCAACACCGCGGTAAGCGCCGTGAAGCTGGAAAGAAAAAACGTGGGGAGACTAAATCGCATCATCCCATCGCGATACGACATTCTGCCTGTCGGCGTCAAGTCATCTCATCACCCGATGATGCTATCAAATCGCCCGACCGCGGCAGCCGTCACGACTTCTACCCCACCGCGTGCGTTTAGAAGCCAGCGCTTTTCATCACAACCCGACGCGTGAGCGAGGGATTTTGGGTGTTGACGGGATCCCTTGCTGACGCGTCGGGTTACCAAAAACCAATGCTCCAGGCGAAAGCGCAACTTCAAAACTTGCGCGTCCGGCTACTGAATCAACAGTCCGCGCGCGGGGTCGGTCGTCTATGCGACCGGGCAGGGCGGTTGGCTCTTGCCTGTGTGGGCATCTTCAAAGCCCAGGTCGATCGGGCAAATCCATTCACAGCGGCGCTCAGGCGCCCGGTGTCCAGCCGGGGCGGGGGACGCGGTGGATATTGGGCGAATGGTCGGCGGTCAGCTTGTCAATTTTTTCTTGCACGGTAGCGACCGATTCCGCGTCGGTCATCGGGTTCAAGGTGATGCGAAACGACGCGGTCTGCTCCGGTTGCAGCTGGACCACCCGCTGCTGTGACGCTTCGAACGAGCGCTGATTGGGATAGTTGGTGGCCGGTTCCAGCCCGGTGACGTAGCCATCGGCGCGATCGGCGGTGTTTTTCCAGACCACGAATCGTGGCAAGCTTTTCACCGAATAGGTGACGGCGAGCGCTTTGCTGGCGTCCGCATTCTGCAACATCGCGGTTGTCAAATTGGCTTCATCGGCGAGCAATTTGGCAAAATAAACTCGCTCGGCATAGCCACTTTGTGGGTCGGAGTATTCGTTCCAAGCATCGATTTCCTCGGCCGACAGTTTGTCTTTGGGTGCCAATTCATCGATCGGCATCACCAGCGAAGAACCGTTTTCCAGCACCGGCGCACCGACATTGATGTGGTACAGCAACTGCATCGTGGCGGGCTGCGAGCCGTCGTTGGTGACGTCGTCCAATACGTCGACGACCGGGCTGCCGGCGTGCACTCGAACGCGACTGCGGAGCCGAAAGTTGGAAAAGAACAGTCGGCTTTCGCGAAAATAACCGATCAACTCCAATCGCCCGGTCACTTCGTCGTATTCGATTTCCAGACCATCTGCCGGCATATTGCCGATCCGGCCGTGCAGCGGATACGCCAACCGACCATGGTCGTCGTGTTCCGGCGCCCCGTTGCTTTCCAGCCCGCAGCGCACCAGCAATTCGTCGAATCCTTCCAGCCACCCCAGACCACTGGGGTCGTGGATCGGTACCAGAGACGGGTGCACCGGGCCGTCGACCGGCGAGTCCCAGCCGAAGCGAACCGGGCCGTGTTCGATCTTCCAAATCGCCATCCCGCGAGTCGGTAAAACGTGGACGACCACGGCTCCGGTGTCGATACGAACGATTTCGACACCGTCGGCCCGTCCGCCGACGAAACGTCCATGCCGAGTTTGAATTTCGCCACGAGCGGACTCCAGCGAGACCGTCAGCGGCGAGCTCTCGTCCCAGGCGACGTTTTGCAGCGAATCCGCCAGGCTGCGGGCGATTGTCGTTCTAGCCATCCGTTTTTCCTAAACCCATTTTCTTTGCTGTGTGACGGCCTGGAACCCAGCGGCCATTCTTGCCGCCCGGCGCTCCAGTCAATACAACATGCGGGCGGACATCCCGCCCCAAAACATTAAAAATCACTTCCAACCATAAATCCATCCATGACGAATGTGAAGCTCGACGACGGACTGATTCAAGGTGATTCGGTCGCCTCTCTCTTGGATTCGGCGTTGGACGCCGGTGGCGGTTTGCTGCGTTTGACGCCGACTTGGGTTCCCCGTTCGTTTCTGCATCCCGGTCGCCGGATCAAATTGCACCCCGGTGATTACTACCGTTTTGGCGCCGACCGCGGTGGAATCGACGAACGCTGGTTCGGCAGCACGACCGACGCCGCCAACGATGGCCGAGTTTGGCACGAAGGCCAAAGTTTTTGCTTGTTCGAAGGCAAGAAGTTTATGCTCAAAGAGGCGATCGCAGAACGGGGTAACGACATCGTCGGCCAAGCGATCTATAGCAAGTACGACCGCTGGCCGGTGTACAGCAAATTCTTTGACAACATGGGCCCGATCCCCCACCACATGCACCAGTCGTTCGAAGACGCCGCGCTGGTGGGCCAAGAGGGCAAACCGGAAAGCTATTACTTTCCGCCACAATTGAACAACGTTGACAACAATTTTGCCTACACATTCATGGGCCTGGAACCGGGCACCCAGCCCGAAGACGTCCGCCGTTGTTTGGAAAACTGGAACGAGGGCGACAACGGCATTCTGGATCTCAGCCGCGCGTACCGATTGCAACGCGGCACCGGTTGGCTGATCCCGCCGGGCGTTTTGCATGCCCCCGGTTCACTGTGCACCTACGAACCCCAATGGGGCAGCGACGTGTTTGGCATGTACCAATCGATCGTCGAAGGTCGCTATGTGCCATGGGAGTTGTTGGTCAAAGACATGCCCGAGGAAAAACACCAAGACCTGGATTTCATCGTCGGCCAATTGGACTGGGACAAAAATGTCGACACCCATTTCAAGCAGAGCAACTTCTTGGAACCGATCGTCGATGAAAAACGATCGGGCGATGGTTGCATCGACAAGTGGATCGTTTACGGCACCGTTGATGGACAGCAACTGTTCAGCGCAAAAGAACTGACGCTGGCCCCCGGTGCCAAGTGCACGTTGAAAGACCCCGGTGCCAGCAGTTGGATCACCGTACAAGGTCGAGGACGAATGGGCGCGCTGGAATTGCAAACACCGGCCATGATTCGCTTCGGCGAAAACACAACCGATGAAGTCTTCATTTCTCACGTCGCCGCGACCGGCGGAGTGGAAATCGAAAACCTCGGCAGCGAGCCCCTGGTGGGCTTGCGCTACTTTGGTCCAGACACCCACGACGATCTGCCCAAAGCCGGATCCTAGTGCATCGCGTCCTGTCGTTGAGATTTCCCCCAACCTTCTGAATTCAAGTCGCTACGAACAATGAAACTGCACAACGCAATGTGGCCCGGTCTGGTCGGCAAAGGTGACGGCCCCGATCAAGAGCCGCCGATCAGTTTGGAAAAGATGCTGGACCTGACCGCGGCCGCCGAAGTCGACGGGCGCAAGTTTGACGGCATCGATTACTTTCTGTTTCTGCCCCACACCGACCCGGAAGCTAGCGACGCAGACCTGCGTGGCATCGCGGATCTGATTCAATCCAAAGGCTTCAATGTCGGTTCACTGGTGGCCCCGGTCTGGCCGGGCACGATCGGCGATTCGGCGATGGGCGACAAAGAGCAAACCGACAAATTCTTGTCGGCCGTCAAAATGGCTTGTCGTGTCGCCGGCATTTTTGATGATCACGGCGTCCGCAAGTACGGCGTGATTCGCATCGACAGCGCCGAGTTTGGCGTTGAAAAATGGCGTGAAGATTCTCAGGCCAATACCAAGAAAATCGCTCAGACGTTTCGTGAAGCCGCCAAGATTGCAGCCGATCATGGCCAGCGACTCGCCGCCGAAGGCGAAATCTGCTGGGCCGGCATGCACAGTTGGAAAGACATGCTGGATCTGTTGGAAGAAGTGGGGATGCCACAGTCGCTGGGTTTCCAGGCTGACCTGGCGCACACCTATCTGTATCTGATGGGATACAACGCGCCCGAGCATGCGCTGATCAAGGAAGGCGATAGCGACGAAGCCTTCTACGCGGCCTACGAAAAGATGACGGATAAATTGCGTCCCTGGACGATCGACTTTCACGTCGCCCAAAACGACGGCGAAGTCCACGGCGCTGGTGACCACGACAAAACTGGAAAGCATTGTCCGGCCGATGATCCCAACGGAAAATTGGACATCGTCAAATGTGCCGGTTACTGGCTGAAAGATGCCGATCAACGCGGCATTGAACACATCTGCTGGGACGGCTGCATGTTCCCCAACGCGACGCTGGAAAACCCGGCGACCTGGAACACGATCTTGGACACGATGATCAAAGTCGATCAGTCGCTGTAGTCAGGTCCGTCAAACTTGTCTTTTTCTCCCCACCAATTGAACCTTGCGAATCAACATGAAACCTCTCAACATCGGTATGGTCGGCTATGGATTCATGGGACGAACCCATAGCAACGGTTACTCCCAAGCCAACCATTTCTTTGACCTCGAGTACAAGCCTGTCCTGAAAGCCGTCTGCGCGCGGAACAAGGACAAAGCGCAAGCGTTTGCCGATCAATGGGGCTACGAATCGATCGAAACCGATTGGCGTGAATTGCTCAAACGGGACGACATCGACGCAATCGATATTTGCACGCCCAACAATTTGCACAAAGAGATTTCGATTGCGGCCGCCGAAGCCGGCAAAATGGTGTTGTGCGAAAAACCGATCGCGATGAGCACCGCCGATGGGGAAGAGATGTGCGCGGCGGTTGAGAAAGCCGGCGTCGTCAACATGGTCTGGTACAACTACCGACGGGTTCCCGCGGTTAGCCTGGCGAAGCAATTGATCGACGAAGGTCGGTTGGGACGGATCTTTCATTACCGCGCCAACTTCCTGCAAGACTGGACGATCAACGAAGACGTTCCCCAAGGTGGCGCGGCGACGTGGCGTTTGGATGCCGAAGCGGCCGGCAGCGGCGTGACCGGCGACTTGCTGGCACACTGTATCGACACCGCACTCTGGTTGAACGGTGACATCCAAGATGTTTCCGCCGTCACCGAAACGTTCATCAAGGAACGGACGCATGCCGAAACCGGTGCCAAACAAGCCGTCACCATTGACGACGCTTGCATGTTCCACTGTCACTTCACCAACGGATCGTTGGGTCTGTTTGAATCGACCCGTTACGCCCGCGGACACAAAGCGCTGTACACACTGGAGATCAACGGCGAACATGCCTCGATCCGCTGGGACTTGCACGATCTGCATCGCCTGGAATACTTCGACCACAGCGATGATTCGATCGTTCGCGGTTGGCGCAGCGTCCACGTTAGCGACGGCGACCAGCCCTACATGGGCAATTGGTGGGTTCCGGGTTTGAACATCGGCTACGAACACACCTTCATCCACCAAGTCGCCGATCTGCTCAAATCGCTGGAAACCGGCGAACCGATCGAGCCCAGTTTCCGCACCGCGCTGGAGACTCAAAAGGTCTGTGACGCCGTCCTGGAAAGTGCCAAAGACCGGTCTTGGAAAACGGTCTAAGCATCGTCGAAAGATGAAATGGGGGTGCTTCAAGTAGCTGAACCGGCCACGGTTCAGACCTCCCCAGCACGCCCCCCAGCCGACGGAACCCTTGGCGGGATCCGCTACGGTCGCGGCCAACCGTAGCTGGACCGGCCACGGTTCAGATCTCCCCAGCACGCCCCTCGAGCCGACGGAACCCTTGGCGGGATCCGCTACGGTCGCGGCCAACCGTAGCTGGACCGGCCACGGTTCAGACCTCCCCCAGCACGCCCCCCAGCCGACGGAACCCTTGGCGGGATCCGCTACGGTCGCAACCAACCGTAGCTGAACCGGCCACGGTTCAGACCTTCCCAGCACGCCCCCCAGCCGACGGAACCCTTGGCGGGATCCGCTACGATCGCAACCAACCGTAGCTGGACCGGCCACGGTTCAGACCTTCCCAGCACGCCCCCCAGCCGACGGAACCCTTAGCGGGATCCGCTACGGTCCCAACCAACCGTAGCTGGACCGGCCACGGTTCAGATCTCCCCAAGACGCCCCCCAGCCGACGGAACCCTTGGCGGGATCCGCTACAGTCGCAACCAACCGTAGCTGAACCGGCCACGGTTCAGACCTTCCCAACACGCCCCCCAGCCGACGGAACCCTTGGCGGGATCCGCTACGGTCGCGGCCAACCGTAGCTGGACCGGCCACGGTTCAGATCTCCCCAGCACGCCCCTCGAGCCGACGGAACCCTTGGCGGGATCCGCTACGGTCGTGCTCATGCCGTTGCTTGCAAAACGGCAGGCAGAAAGCGGAAGTTGAGCAGCAGACTGATCTTGCGCCGACGCCGCAATTCTTTGTAGGCTCACCGACAGCGCTACCTGGGTGTGACGGATACCCATCTCCATCTGCGGTGGCGCCGCTGTGTGTAAGGGATGGATGATCGTGCGGCTGGCACAAGGATGTGACCGTGAAGACCGACAAGTATTTGCTGGATGACATTGCGCGAACGCAACTCGATACGACGCGCCGACGACGTGAAAATCGCTCGCGCCGCTACTATCAGATGTTGCTGGCCGCGCTCGGGATGGTCGGCCTGCTGATTTTGGCTGCACCCAGTCTGGTCAGCCGATCGGGAATCGCCAAGTCTCTGTTGGCATCGACCGCACAGCGCTACGGATGGACGGCCAGTGCCGGCTCGATTGATGTTGGATGGATCACTCCGCTGTCGATCAACCAATTGGAATTGGTCGGCCAGTCCGGAGAAACCAGAATTCAAATTGATCGCACGGGCACCGCGCTGACGGTGATGAATCTGTTGCGATTTGACCCCGCCAAAATTGGTGAAGTTTCGCTGCGCGGTGTCGATTTCAGTTGCAGGGTTTCACCGGGCCACTCGTCGGTTGAATCGGACTTGGCAGAACTGCTGACCCCAAATGATTCGACCGATTCATCACTGCGGGCGATCATCCAAGTCCAAGACGCCGGGGCCACTGTGACCGATTCGGTAACCGATCAGTCCTGGACGCTGAATCAATCCAATCTCAATATCAATCTGGATGGCACGCAGATTTCGGGCGATGTCGCCGGCGTGGTCAACGCTCCGGGCGGCAGCGACGGCGCCATTCAAAGCAAATTTGTCTGGCAACCCAATTCGCAGTCAACCAAACCGGATAGCGAAACAATCACGACCGTCAGCGCGGGGAAACCCGGCGATGATGGTTCGCGACTGTGGGAGTTAACGGTCGACACGGAATCATTCCCGCTGTCGGTCATGAATCTGGTCTCCCGCCGTTTTGCCGGCGCTGTCAATGCGATGCCGGATGGGTTTTCGGGAGACACGACCGGTCATTTGCAGCTCTCTGGCGCGTTGGATGGTTCGGTCAAAGCCGAGCTGGGAAACCTTCGTATCCGCAATTTGCAAACCGTTCACGACCCCCAGCCCGACGCCCCTGCCAAACAGTGGGGAAATCAATTGGCAACACTTGACGGCCGATTCGCGATTTCCGACGGCTGGTTGTTCGGCTATGGGCTGGAGGTGACCACCGATTTTGCATCGGCGACGCTTGATGGTTCGTTCCCGACAACGATTTCATTGACCGGATCACACGACAATCCGATCAGCTGGTTGCAAGCGCTCGATGGTCAAGCACGACTGGATGTCGACTTGGCAGCATTGGATCGCGCGATGCCCGGATTGCTGCCGCTGCGCAGCGAAACCACATTGGTGTCAGGCCGCGCGCACGGCATCATCGAAAACTCCAATCGCACCGGATCGAACGCGTCCCGACGCAGTCGGTTGAAATTCAGCAGCGATGCGATTCGCGCTCGGGCCGACGGTCGCATGGTCGCCATTGAACCGATCGAGTTGACCGCCACGGTTGCCGACGACCAGGGAACCCTGCGCGCCGAACGATTCGATTTAAGCAGTTCGTTTGCCAAGGCATCGGGCAGTGGATCCCTGCAAGATGGCACGGCGGATCTACAAATTGATTTCGGCCGGCTGTATTCGATGCTGCGACCGGTGATCAATTTGTCTGAATCGTCGCTCGGGGGCACCGCCGGCGGCCAGGTGAAGTGGAGCGTTTCACAGGATGCAAAATCAAGCATTGATATCTGGGGGCTCTCCGGCCAAGGCGAAGCCAAAAATCTGATGGTCACGCTGCCTGGCGGCCACCGATTCAAACGGGCGATCGTGCAAGGCGAGCTTTCGGCCAAAGGCCGTTGGAACGGAAAAGCATTGCAGCAGCTTTCTGCCGCAGAAGTGGTGATGCACAGCAGCGGCGTTTCCGCCAGCGCGCAACTGACCGCACCGGTGAACAATCCCACGGCGGATTCGATGTATCCGATCCATCTGACCACCGACGGCCGACTGGAGAATCTCAGCGAATCCCTGCGTCCCTGGTTACCCGAATTTTTTCATGATGCCGAAGGCCGGGTGACGGGAACCGCCATTGCGACTCTCAGTCGGTCACAGGGCACATTGACCAGCGCCGACTTTGATCTCAGCCAGCCCCGGTTCGCCTACCGCGGCAACTGGTACAGCCAACCGACGCTGAAGGTTCGCTTCGAAGGCGTTTTGGATTGGCCCAGCGGCAACTTTTCGACGCAGCAATGCACGGTCGCCGGCCAAGCCATCTCGCTGGCCGTCCAAGGAGAGGTCAGCCCTGAAAAAACACAACTCGATGTGGCTTGGGAAGCCGATTTGGAACGCTTGCAAAAAAGCATGGGTGCGACCGTGGCACGGGCTCGTACCGTGGCTGCAATTCGGCCGGTCGGTTACCGCGCAGTGCAACAGGAACCCTATCGCGTCGGCGGGCATTGCAAAGGCAAAGCCACGATCACCAGGAAAGCGGACCATTGGAGAATTGATTCCTCCGCAGCGGCAACAAACTTGGCACTCTATCCGCCCACCCATCACTACCCCGTCCCGCCGGGCACCTCGGTCACTGCATTTGGTCCTCAGGATCAGCCGACGTTCAGTCAAAGCATGCGACGGTCAGGGAACCTCAGTCAAACCGACCCGATTTGGATGGAACCGCAACTGCAGATCGAAGGTCCGATCGAATACGAGACGGACAGTGGCATGATCACATTGCAAGGGCTGGCGTTCAGTAACGACGCCCTGTCCGGCACCCTCTCGGGCCTGATTCAATCGAGTCCGCAGAACGTACGCGCGGATTTGAAGGGCACGGCAACGTGGCAGATGAATCGGGTTGCCGAGCGTCTCTCCACACTGATCGGCACACCAATCTATGCCACCGGGATTCATGAAACACCGATCGAGCTGACCATTGTTTCGCCTGCCGACCGACCGATGACGATCACAGCGACTGGCGAATTGGGATGGGATCAATGCGACGTCGCGGGAATTCGAATGGGCAAGTGTGTGCTCCCCTGCCGAATCACCGAAAATCAAATCAAGATCGCCAAAACCACCATTCCGCTGATCTCCATCTCCGCGGCCCAGTCAGCAACCGGACAGTCAGCGACCGGACCATCGTCCGAAGTCAGCCCGGAAGCCGGCCAGGCTCGGTTTGCAGCTGAAATCAACTATGCGTCCGGCCCCATGACCATTCGTTTGGACCAGGGGGCTAAAATCGAATCGCTGCGAATCACGCCCGCCGCCGCAACGACTTGGTTGCAATACCTGGCGCCACTGGCCGCCGGGTCCACCCAGATCGATGGCATCGTGTCCGCAGAGTTCGCCGATGCGTTGATCGTGATCGACAACCCGTCCACCAGCACAATTCGCGGTTCATTGGATGTTCAAGAGATGCATTTGTCGTCGGGGCCGCTGGCTCGGCAGTTGATCCAAGGCGTGGACCAAATCAAATCGTTGGCTCGACTGACCGGTGCCGAAGTGGCGCCGGCGGAACAACAGACCTGGATCGAGATGCCGGCGCAAAGTGTTGAATTTGCGTTTGAAAACGCCGTCGTCTCGCACCAACGAATGTACTTCCAGATCGATCGCGCGGAAGTCATGACCAGCGGTCGGGTCGGACTGGACTCGCAAATACAATTGGTGGCGCAAGTCCCCTTGGACGCGCGGTGGTTGGGCAGTGACCTGAAAAGTCTGGCTGGCCAAACGCTCACCTTTCCGATCACTGGTACACTGACGCGTCCCACACTCGATTCGTCGGCGCTGCGAAACATGGTGACGCAGTTGGGAACGCAAGCCACGGCCGAAGTCGTTCAGGATCGTCTGGACGGATTGATCCAAAAGCAACTTGGATCGGGAATGGAACAACTCAATTCAGGCCTGGAAAAGTTTCTGGGTTTCTAACAACCCCAATTTTGACAACCATGTCTGCACCCGAGTGGATCGACGATTGGTATTCGTTGTGCTTCGACAACCGTTTCACGCGTGAGTTGCCAGCCGATCCGGAATCGTCAAACACCACCCGTCAGGTTCACAACGCTTGCTATTCCCGCGTCCACCCCAAACCGGTCGCGAGTCCAAAACTGATCGCCTATTCGGCGGAAGTGGCCGAGCAATTGGGCATTCCACCGGCCCTGCTCGAATCACAACAATTCGCCGAGGTATTCAGCGGCAACGCGGTGCATCCGTCGATGGATCCCTTTGCGATGTGTTATGGCGGGCATCAATTTGGCAACTGGGCCGGACAGCTCGGTGACGGACGCGCGATCAATTTGACCGAAGTGACTGCTGCGGACGGTCGCCATTACACCTTGCAGTTAAAAGGCGCCGGGCCGACGCCCTATTCCCGATTCGCAGATGGGCTGGCGGTTCTCCGCAGCAGCGTGCGTGAATTTCTTTGTAGCGAAGCGATGCATCACTTGGGCGTGCCCACGACACGAGCACTGAGTTTGGTGTTAACCGGCGATTCGGTAACGCGTGACATGTTCTACGACGGGAACGCGAAACAAGAACCCGGCGCCGTCGTCTGCCGAGTCGCTCCTTCGTTTGTACGACTGGGCAGCTTCCAGATTTTTGCCAGTCGTGATGAGTTCGAGACGCTGCGCAAACTGGTCGATTTTACGATCCGCAATGACTTTCCCCATCTTGGTCCGCCCTCACCGGAAGTCTACGCGGAATGGTTCGCCGAAGTCTGTCAGCGGACGGCGGAACTGATGGTGCACTGGATGCGAGTTGGATTCGTTCATGGTGTGATGAATACGGACAACCTCTCGATCTTGGGGCTGACGATCGATTACGGCCCCTACGGATGGCTGGAAGATTACGATCCGAATTGGACTCCCAATACAACGGATGCCCAGGGCCGACGCTATCGCTACAGCTATCAACCGCAAATCGCGCAATGGAACTTAGTCCAGTTCGCCGGTGCCATTTTGCCGCTGGTGGACAATGACGTCGATCAACTGCAGCCCGGGCTGCGGCATTATGTGGCAACCTTCGACGAAGGCTGGCATAGCATGATGGCAGCAAAATTGGGGTTGGGCAAATTTCGTGGCGAAGACGACAAAAAGCTGTTTTCGGACTTGCTGGATGTGCTGCAACTGGCCGAAACCGATATGACGTTGTTCTATCGGCGACTGGCCGATGTGTCCTGCGACGACGCGGTTGATTCGGTGTGTGATCAATTGTCCGACGCCTATTACCAACCCGATGAAATCAACGACCAAGTGCGCCAGGCGACCAACGAGTGGTTCGATCGCTATCGAGAGCGCATTCGCAGTGAATCGATCAGCGACGATCGGCGACGACAACGCATGAATCGTGTGAACCCGCTGTACGTGCTGCGGAACTACTTGGCACAGTTGGCAATCGATCGTAGCGAGCAAGGCGACCACAGCGGTATCAGCGAATTGCTAGACGTGCTCCGCAATCCTTACCAGGAACAACCCGGCAAACAGGCCTTTGCCGAGAAGCGTCCCGAGTGGGCGCGTCACCGCGCGGGATGTTCGATGTTGTCGTGCAGTTCCTAAAACGGTGACCGCTTAGCCGATCAGGTCGTGGATCACGTGAGCCGGTTCGACGCCGGTCAGTTTTTGATCCAGCCCTTGAAATTTATAGCTGAATCGCTCGTGATCGAACCCCAGTAGGTTCAACACCGTCGCATGGAAATCGCGAATGTGGATCGGGTCTTTGACGATGTTGTAGCTGAATTCATCGGTTTCACCGTAGATGGCTCCTCCCTTGGCTCCGCCACCGGCCATCCACATTGTGAAACAACGTGGATGATGATCCCGACCATAGTTGTCGCGTGACAACTTGCCTTGGGTATAGATTGTGCGGCCGAATTCACCGCCCCAAATCACCAGTGTGTCGTCCAGCATGCCGCGTTGTTTTAAATCTTCCAGCAACGCATAGCAGGGCTGATCGATGTCCTTGCATTGGCTGGGCAATCGGCCCGAGACGTTGCTATGGTGATCCCAGTTGTTGTGATAGACTTGGACAAAGCGAACACCACGCTCGGACAGTCGTCTGGCCATCAACGCAGTGTTGGCAAATGTCCCTGGCTTCTTGGCATCGTCGCCGTACAACTCGAAAGTGTGTTCCGGTTCGCTGGCCAAATCCGTCAACTCGGGCACACTGGCTTGCATCCGGAATGCCATTTCATATTGCTGAATCCGAGTTTGCGTTTCTGGATCGCCCAAACGTTGGTATCCCAGTTGGTTGATTTGGTTTAGCTGCTCGATCGAGCGGCGGCGGAGCGCATCGGGAACTCCGGGCGGATTATTGATAAACAGAATCGGATCCCCTTTGCTGCGAAAGGAAACGCCAGCGTGTTCACCGGGCAAATAGCCCGCACTCCAAAGCCGCGCCGAAATGGCCTGTTCTTGTTCACGATTGCTGGGGACGGCGACCAACACCACAAACGCCGGAAGGTTATCGTTCATCGACCCCAGTCCGTACGATGCCCAGGAACCCAGGCAGGGGCGACCGGTGACTTGATTGCCGGTTTGCATGGCGGCGATCGCCGGTTCATGGTTGATCGCTTCGGTATGCAACGACCGCATCCAGCAGATTTCGTCTGCCATTTTGGATAGGTGTGGCAACAGTTCTTTGTTCATCCACATCCCACAGTCACCGAACTGCTGGAACTTGTATTTACTCGGTGAAATCGGAAACCGTGATTGACCACTGGTCATCGTCGTCAACCGCTGGCCATTGCGAATCGATTCAGGCAGGTCTTTGTCATACCAGTCTGCCATGCCGGGTTTGTAGTCGAACAGATCCATTTGTGACGGACCGCCAACCATGTGCAAGTAGATGACTCGTTTGGCCCGTGGCGCGAAATGCGTTGGTATCGCTCCGGACGGATGGCCCGCCCCCAGCGCCAATGAATCGCTCCACGCACCACCGAGTAGCGAACCGATGGCGGCACCGCCTAGCAAGTGGCTGCCGTCGGTGAAGAATTGTCGCCGCGATTGCAGACCGGCTCCAGTCATGTGATTGAAACCACTCATTTGCAAACGACCTCGTCTAGATTCATGATTTGATTACACACCAATGTCCATGCCGCTAATTGGGCCGCATCGATTGATTTGGGTCTGTCGCTCTGGCCGACGGCAATCAGTTGTTCTGCGTCATCGGGATGTGCCAGATAATGGTTGCGGAACTCACCCAAGCTGGTCAGCAGGATCTCGGTTTCCACGGCATTGATCTCACGACACAACACGCGCCGCGCGATGGTGGTCGCGATCCGTAGGTCGCGGTCGGTTGATCCCGACTCTGGCGTTTCGGCGAGCACCGATTGGGCCAGGAATCGAGCGGCTTCGACGAACTGAGGATCGTTCAGGGTGACCAACGCTTGCAGCGGCGTGTTGGTCCGTTCGCGACGAACCACACAGACCTCGCGACTGGGGGCATTCAGCGCATCCATGTTCGGCGGCGGTGCCATGCGTTTCCAAAAACTGTAAAGCGTTCGCCGATACAAGCCTTCGCCATCGTCTTGTTTGTACTCGCGCGTGTCACTTCCCGGCAGTCCGACGATGTTCCAAATATCAGTCGGTTGATAGGGCCGTACACCAGGACCATACATCTGGTGCGACAGTAATCCGCTGGCGGCGAGTGCTTGGTCGCGAACCATTTCGGCATCCATCCGAAATCGCGGGCCACGTGAAAGCAACGCGTTGTCACGGTCGCCCAGCAACTTTTCAGGGGTGGTGATCGCGGCCTGTCGATAGGCGGCGCTTTGGAACAGTCGTTTGAAAAAACGTTTGACGTCGTATCCGTGTTGCTGAAAATCCACTGCCAGGTAATCCAGCAATTCAGGGTTCGAAGGCAACATGCCGGTCACGCCAAAGTCTTCGCTGGTCGGAACCAGTCCACGGCCAAATACTTGTTGCCAGAATCGATTCACGGTAACACGCATGGTTAGCGGATTCGCCGGATCGACTAGCCATCGTGCTAGACCGAGCCGATTTTTGGGATCACGCGGGTCCATCGGATGCAGTGCCGCCGGGGTCGCTGCGGCGACTTGATCACCCGGCTGGTCATACTGGCCACGCATCAAGATGTGCGCCGTCGCTGGTGAATCCATGCGTTCGCGCTGGATGTGTGTGATCGGGCTGCGTGCTTCAATCGCCTCTCGTTCTTGCTGCAAGGTTTGAACGGACTGGACCAGTGTGTAATAGTGATCGTCGACAGCCACCAAGTAAAATTGGTCGACCTGTTTGCGGTCTTTGGCACTCCATTTTGAACCGGCATCTCGCGCGGTGATCAAACGTCGAATCTCTTGAACGTGGAGCAGTCGACCAACGTCGGAACTGGAAAGCTTGCGGCGATAGAAACGAAAATCGCCGATCCCCATGCCGACCATGGCTTTCCCAGTGTCTCGGGCGCCTAATTGCAGGGCGACATCGTTGACCAATGTCGCGCCGGGTTGAAGTGTTTCTGTTTGTGTGGTTAGCGATTGTGGAATTCCATCCAGATAGATCGTGATCCCAGCCGTTTTGCCCGACCCGTCGTAGGTCACCGCAACGTGTTGCCAGTGTCCCGGTTTCAGCACCTGTTTCTCTGTCGTGGCTTTCAAGGCATTGTCGGGCCAATGATCAACCAAATGCACGGCCAACGCATTGCCCTGGCGAAACAAATCCCAACCGCGGTGACCGGGGCCGGCAGCCATTTTGGCAATGAAGCTTTCACCACCGGATTCCGGCGCGTTGATCCAGGCCGAAAAGGAGAACGCGGTACCAGGGGCGACATTTCCGATCGGCCCCAGTTCAATCGGTTGACCGTCTTGGATCACCGGAGTGGGGGCGTGATCCGCGGACGATTTCCAAACCAATTTGTGGTCTAAATGAAAGGTCACGTCCAATTGCCCGTCACTGCGGAGATCATTCCCGTGACCTTCATCGAGTGGCAAATGGGCGACCAGTCCGGCCGTTGGGACCAACTGATCCAATTCGTTCAAATCAACGGCAGCGGCCCATGCATCGATCGATGCTTTGGCGGTGTCTGGATAGCCGTCGCGCGCGGCGATTGCAGCGGCGATTTCCTGCGGCAACGCTTCCCAGCGGGGACGGTCGGCATCTGTCGGTACCGCCAGGATTGGTCCCAGACCGTCGGCACGGTTGCCGTCTTTGGCACGCTGCGTCGTATTGCCGAAAAACGCGGCCAACGAGTAGTAGTCTTTTTGTGTGATCGGATCAAATTTGTGGTCGTGACATTGGGCACAGTTGGTAGTCAGCCCCAGAAAGACCCAGCCAAACGTTTGCACGCGGTCGGCCGCATAATTTGCCAAATTTTCTTCGTCGATCGTGCCGCCTTCATTGGTCGTGATATTGCATCGTTGAAATCCGGTCGCGATCAGCTGCGATTCCGTGGGGCTGTCCAATAGATCCCCGGCGATTTGTTCGATGATAAAACGATCGAAAGGTTGATTGCGGTTGAACGCTTTGATCACCCAATCACGATACGGCCACATCTCGCGATAATTATCAAAATGTAACCCGTGAGTGTCCCCGTACCGAGCGGCGTCCAACCAGTATCGACCGCGGTGTTCGCCCCAGGTTGGTCGATCCATCAAGCGATCGATCCACTGCAGGTACGCTGGCTCGCCGTCGCGCGCATAGTCACTGACAAACGCCTCGCGATCGGCTGGGGAGGGAGGCAATCCGGTGACGTCTAGATGCAAGCGGCGAAACAAGACGTCGGGTTCAGCTTCGGCGGCCGGTTGGAGATCAATTGACGCCAGTTTTGCGGCGACGTAATCATCGATCGGATTCTTTCGCCAATCTTGATTCGCAACCGGTGCAGGTGATTGGATCGTCGCCGGTACCAACGACCAGTGACGCTGGTACTCTGCCCCAGATGCAATCCAGCGGTTCAATGTTTCCCGCTGCTGCGGGCTGACCACTTTTTTGGAATGCGGTGGGGGCATCACCACCTCCGGGTCGTCGCTTTGAATTCGAGCAATCATTTCACTCGCTTCCGGATCCCCGGGAACGATTGCGGCACCCTCGATCGCAGCGTCTCGTTGGTCCAACCGCAGATCAGCCGCGCGTGATTCGGCGTCGGTTCCATGACATGCGAAACAGAGGTCTGCCAAAATGGGACGGATGTCGCGGTTGTAGCTCGGGTCAGCGGCGTCAACCCGGGGGGCGGTCCAACCTGCCGCCAACAACAGCAGCATGCCAGATGCAAGCTGACGCAACCGCCATGGCGTTGCAAACGGCGATGTACGGCCAGATTGCGTCTGGCCGATGGGGGTAAGACGGGCACGTCGTCTCATCAATGAACCTCGGGCGAGAAAATCACAAGCGTGTGATGGTGGGATTGCATCAGTCTACTTTGAACCGGGGTTGATTGTGTGCCGGTAGCCGTTTCGCTATCGCATCAAACTTGCCGATCCGACTAAACTTCCCCGCATCGCCCAGCCAGCGTTTTCTCATTTTGCCAGCCCAAACTGAATAGAGACACACAGTGCCCCCGGAAGTTCGGCGTGGAATCGTTATTTTTTCCTGTCTGGTCACGCTTGTCGCCGTGATCTGGGCGGCTCGAATGGACTACGTCCCTCCGGCCCACTTTTCGTTGCAAAATGGCACCGACCCCAAAACGCTGGACCCTCACCGGGCGACCGGACAACCGGAAAGCAAGATCATTTTCGAGCTATTCGAAGGTCTGCTACGGATGTTGCCCGAGGGTTCGCCGGATCCAAAAACCGGTTTGCAACCACTGACACCCCAGCCGGGGATGGCGACCTCGTATGAGGTCAGTGAAGACGGCAAGACGTACACCTTTCATCTACGCGACGGACTGGTTTGGACCGACGGAACGCCCTTGACCGCTCACGATTTTGCTTGGTCATGGCAGCGGATGTTGCACCCTGCCACGGCCTGTGAATACGGCTACCTGATCAGCGAAGTTGTCCTGGCCGACGAGTATCACCATTCGATCGTCAAAGTCGGTGACCGCGTCGAGGTCGAGCTTTGGGATCGACCGGGTGAATCGTCCGGCAGTGATGCCAATATTCAACACTTTCCCCGTGGGACAATGAAGTACGGCACGCTTCGGGCGATCATCAAACCCGATCAAATTGTATTGCCGGATTCGGCCAGTGACGACGCACGCGAATCGGCCGAGCTGGATTGGCAAGAGAGTTGGGTCTATCAAATCGACGTGGCGCCCAGTGACGGTTCGGGCAACGTGGACTGGGATGGCCCCACAACGCCCGAGGAATTCTCGGTTTCCGCCCAGGTCGCTCGCGACGACAGCATCCAGCGGACTCACGGCGTGATGGTGGACTTTCAACACTTCGGTGGAGCGCAAGCGGTTGACGATCAGACCTTTGTCGTACGGCTCAACAACGCGGTGCCCTACTTTCTGAATCTGGTCGCCTACTACCCGCTGTTTCCGGTGAACCGAAATTGCATCGAAACTCACGGCGCGCCACTGTGGACCAAGGCGGAAAATATCGTCACCAATGGTCCCTACATGCTGCAGTTTCGCCGGCTGCGTGATCGCATCCGTGTCGCCAAAAACCCGGACTACCACAACGTCGACTCGGTGGGCATGGAGACGATCGATTTCATCTCACTGGAAAGCCAGAACACGGCGCTGAACATGTACGAAACCGGCCAGATCCAATGGGCCTACGATCTGCCGACCTCGGTGCTGGAAGAATTGAAAGACCGCCCCGATTTTCACAGCGCCCCAAAGCTGTCGATCTATTTCTACAAATTAAATCACGACGTGCCGCCACTGGACGACATTCGAGTTCGTCAAGCGCTCAGCATGGCGATCAATCGGCGACAAATTGTTGAAGAGGTCTCCAAGGGGGGGCAACAACCGGCGTACTCCGTCGTGCCGCCAGGGATCGCCGGATACGACAACGCCGATGGTTTACACGAAGACGTCGCGCGCGCCAAAGAACTGTTGGCCGAAGCCGGTTATCCCGGTGGACGCGGATTCCCCAAGATCTCATTGCTGTACAACACCAGCGAAACCCATCGCCCGATCGCCGAAGTCATTCAGCAACAGTTGCAAAACAACCTGAACATCAAGATCGAATTGAAGAATATGGAATGGGGCAGCTTCACCGAAACGGTGCAAATGGAAAAGTACGAAATGGCGCGTTACGGCTGGGTCGGCGACTACCCCGACCCGAACACGTTTCTGGACATGTGGGTGACCGACAATCCGCAAAGCAATACGAATTGGAGCAACCTGGAATACGACGGTTTGATCAAGGCGGCCAGCACCGAACTGGATTCAACCAAGCGAATGCAGTTGCTGCGACAGGCAGAAACCATTTTGGCAAACGAGTTGCCAGTGATCCCGATCTACTTTTACACCTCCGCCGAGATGGCCAAGACCAACATCGAAGGCTTCGCACCGTCGGCCCAGGACCTGCACCCGTTGCAAATCCTGCGCTACCGATCCGAGACACCCAAGGAATGATGCCGGATGCGTGACTTGCTCGGATATTTGCTCAAACGCGCCGCCTGGATGGTGCTAACGTTGTGGGCGGTTTACACCGTGTCGTTCGTTTTGATGCGCAGTGTGCCCGGCAACCCCTTCAGCGGTGAACGCAGTGTGCCGCCGGCGATCGAACGCCAGCTCAAAGCACGCTACAACCTGGACGCACCGCCACTGCAACAGTACTGGGATTATCTGGTCGGCGTGGTCACCCGATTGGATCTTGGCTGGAGCACTCGGCTAGAAGACTACAGTGTCAATCAAGTGATCGCCGAAGGGTTCCCGGTGTCAGCGACACTGGCGATTTTTGCGTTGGTGTTTGCGATCCTGTTGGGTGTCACCGCGGGAATCATTTCTGCGGTCTATCGCCGCTCCACAGCCGACCACGTGCTGATGTTCGCCGCGGTCTTGGGGATCGCGATTCCCAATTTTGTCCTGGCCAGTCTGGCGATCTTGTTGTTCGTTTTCATGATCCAGATTTTTCCCGCCGGCGGCTGGGGAACCCTCCAGCAAATTGCGTTGCCGGCGTTTTGTTTGGGGCTGCCGGTCGCTGCCTACATCGCGCGGCTTAGCCGCACAGGGATGTTGGAAATGCTGACGAAGGATCATGTGCGAACGGCCTACGCCAAGGGACTGCCCAAACGAACGGTGATCCTGCGACACGTCGTCCCCGGCGCGATGTTGCCTGTCGTGTCATACCTGGGGCCCGCGGTGGCGCGGGTGTTAACCGGATCATTGGTGCTGGAAAAAATCTTTGCGCTGCCGGGGATGGGCAGCCACTTTATCAACGCCGCGACACAACGCGATTACACCTTGGCGATGGGAATGGTGCTGACATACACCGTGCTGCTGTTTGTGATGAACACCCTGGTCGACTTGACCTATGCGATCATCGATCCGAGGGTCAAGCTACGATGAATACGGAAGCCAACCGCGAAACGCTGGAACGAATCCTGGTCGAATCGCGCAACATTCATGGCGTGTCACTGTGGCAAGATGCCTGGAATCGACTGCGTCGCAATCCGGCGGCGATGATTTCGCTGACCTGTCTGGTGTTGCTAGCCGTGCTGGCGATTTTGACTCCGCTGTTGCCGCTGCAAAGCCCGATCGACAAAGACCTGAATGAGCGGCGTTTTCTGCCACCGAATCTAGGCACGGTGGTGATGGGAGGACGGCCGGGATTGAAATTTGCCGACGGCACGTTGACCGGCGAACTGGATCGGTTCAATGCGGAAATCGCTGACTTGGCGATTCAATTGCAATCCACCAGCGATCCCCAGCAACGCCAGGCACTCGCCGCAGGCATCGCCGCGCGGATCGACATCGAACATCCCTTCAACCAAATGTGGAATGAGCTCGGTCCGGTGTCCTGGTGGATGTGCCAGACGCGAGTGGCCCTGTTTGGCAACTATGCCATCCCCAGTCTCTTCGGCACCGACAAACTGGGGCGTGACTTGTTGGCTCGGGTGTTTTGGGGGGCTCGTGTATCGCTGATTGTCGGCATTGTTGCCACCTTGGTCAGTCTGATCATTGGAGTCAGTTGGGGGGCAATCGCAGGCTATTTCGGCGGCATGATCGACGCGGCAATGATGCGAATCGTCGACATGTTGTATTCAATCCCGTTTATCTTTGTCGTGATCTTCTTGGTCACCTTTCTGGGCGAGGATTCCGTCAAAAAGAAATTGGATTCCATTGGGATCGACCAGATCACCATTTTCTACATGGTCATCGGCGCCATCTATTGGTTGACTATGTCACGTGTTGTACGTGGCCAGGTGTTGTCGTTGCGCAGTGAGCAATTCATCGAATCGGCACGAACGGTCGGCGCTTCACCGATGCGGATCGTGTTTCGACATTTGGTTCCCAACGTGTTGGGTGTAGTGATCGTCTACCTGACGCTGACGATTCCCAGTGTGATGTTGTTCGAAGCCTTTCTGTCGTTTCTGGGATTGGGCGTGTCGCCGCCCGATGTTTCCTGGGGACTACTGTTAAACGATGGCGTCGAAGCCCTATCGATCATCAAAGTGTTTTGGTGGGTCGTGGTCTTTCCCGGCGGTGCGCTGGCGGCCACCCTGTTTGCACTCAATTTTCTGGGAGACGGCATTCGTGATGCGCTCGACCCACGGATGAAGAATCGAGACTAAAACCCCATGAAAGATTCCCAACCGCTGCTGCAGGTCAACGACCTGCAGGTCAGTTTCAAAACCGATGAATCGCAAGTCCGCGCCGTTCGTGGTGTTAGCTTTGACGTCCACCCCGGCGAAACGGTTGGACTGGTCGGTGAAAGTGGTAGCGGAAAGAGCGTCACCAATCTGGCCATGATGGGCCTGGTTCCCAAACCGCCTGGAAGAATTGATGGCGGGCGGGTGATGTACGACGGCAAAGACCTGTTGACACTCAACGAACGCCAAATGCAATCGATTCGCGGTCGCCGGATCGCGATGATCTTTCAAGATCCGATGACCGCACTGAATCCATTGATGACCGTCGGCCAACAACTGACGGAAATGACGCGATTGCACCTGGGGCTGAACAAGCGCGAGGCAAATCGCAAGGCCGCCGAAATGTTGGAACTGGTCGGGCTCAGCGGCGCGGAGAAACGGCTGCGCGATTATCCACACCAATTCAGTGGCGGCATGCGACAGCGGGTGATGATCGCAATGGCGTTGTCCTGTGAACCCGATTTGTTGATCGCTGATGAACCGACCACCGCATTGGACGTGACCATCCAAGCTCAAATCCTGGATCTGTTGCGTGATCTGCAGCAACGTCGCGGCACCAGCATCATTATGATCACCCACGATCTGGGCGTCGTCGCCGAAGTCTGCCAGCGTGTGCTGGTGATGTATGCCGGTCGGGTGGTTGAACAAGCCGACGTCCAATCGCTGTTCGCCGCACCCAAACATCCCTACACGCTCGGATTGCTAAATTCATTGCCGCGATTCGATCAATCCTCGCACACGCTTGAAGCGATTCCCGGACAGCCACCAGATTTGGGCAATTTACCGGCGGGGTGTTCCTTCCGTCCGCGCTGTCCCTGGGCAGTCGATGCCTGTGCGAACGAAGACCCCCGGTTAGTCACGATGGATCAAGATCGTCAGGTCGCTTGCCTGGTCGCCCAGGAGACCGCCAATGTCTGATTCGACACAAACTGAGGGAACGCGCGCTGCCGATTCGGTCACCGCAGATCCACCGTTGCTTTCGGTTCAGGACCTGCACGTTCAATTCCCGTTCAGTCGCGGATCCTTTTTGAATCCACACCACGGCGTGATCCGTGCCGTCGATGGACTGTCGTTCGACATCCGCGAAGGTGAAACATTGGCGCTGGTGGGGGAATCGGGGTGTGGAAAATCCACCACCGCACGCGCGATCATTAATCTGGTGCATCCGACCAGCGGTCGTGTGCGGCTGTGCGGAACGGACATCACAGGTCTGGGTGATCGCGCGATGATGCCACATCGGCGGGTCGTGCAGATGGTTTTCCAAGACCCGTTTGCTTCGTTAAATCCGCGGATGACGGTCGGCAATATCATTGGAGAACCGCTGGTCGTCCATCGGCTTGCATCGGGCAAAGACCGAAAACTGGAAGTGTTGCGGTTGATGGATCTGGTCGGTCTGAACCCTCGCTTCTTGAATCGCTATCCCCATGAATTCAGCGGCGGGCAACGACAGCGGATTGGCATCGCTCGCGCACTTGCGGTCCAGCCAAAACTGATTTTGTGTGACGAGCCGGTCAGCGCCCTGGACGTATCCATCCAAGCCCAAATCATCAATCTGATGATGGATCTGCAACAACAACTCGGTTTGTCGTACTTGTTCATCGCACACGATTTAAGTGTGGTTCGTCACATCGCCACGCGGGTCGGCGTGATGTATCTAGGCCGATTAGCGGAAATCGGTGAAGCCGAATCGGTGTATTCGCACCCCACGCATCCCTACACCGAAGCCCTGTTGTCGGCGGTCCCTGTTCCGGATCCCGTGCTGGCCGCCACACGTCAACGAATTCGACTGGTGGGCGAAGTCCCCACGCCAGATCGTGAGCACGTTGGATGTTCCTTTGCCGACCGCTGCCCGCTGGTAGTGGACCGCTGTCGCGTCGACCGCCCGCCACAGGAGCAAGTGGTCCAAACCAGCCAATTGCACACCGTTGCCTGCTGGGAGCGCGGCAAGTAAGCTTCGCGGGGAACCACAGGCAAGACGTACCACTTGGCATCTGGAACACTCCTCCATGGCTGACTTGATCGCACAGGGGCCGCAGAACTATCACCGCTGGCGACGGGAGATCCCCGATCCGATGTCACGCGTCGAGGTGGTGATCGGCCGCAGTCAAGCCGATTGGAATGTGCCTTGGGACTCGATGATTTCCCGATCCCATGTGCGGTTGATTCCACAACCGGATCAACGCGTCGAAGTCGTTTTGATCGGAGCAGCACGCAACCCGGTCTTTCACCAGGGGCGGCGCGCGGATCGATTCATCTTGGTCCCGGGCGACCATTTTGTGATCGGCAAAACCACCTTCACGCTTGCTGCCGCCGCGGCCGGATCGCCGGACCGGTTCAGCGCATCACCGGCAAACGATTTCGACGTCACCGAAAACGTCTTTGATCACGACGTGCTGCGACGACGACATTTCCGCGATGTCAATTCACGGATCGACGTTTTGACACGACTGCCCGATTTGATCGCCAGCAGCGACAGCGACCAGGAACTGTTGGTTCGCGTGACCAGCGTGTTGTTGCAATCAACACCCTCGGCAGAGGCGGTTTCGATTCTGGCGGCCGAAGCGCTGCAAGAGGACCCGGATGCCATCATCGAAACGCTGCACTACGACAACCGCAGCGCGACACTGGGCGGCACATCGATCAGCCGCCAGCTTGTCAAACGGGCGATCGAAAAACGGGAGAGTGTTTTGAACGTTTGGGCGTCCAACGGGACTGCCCAAACCACATCCTCCTTCACCGCACGCGAAGACGTCGACTGGGCGTTCTGTGTTCCCCTGCGGACCGCCGCCTGTCGTGGTTGGGTGATCTACATCACCGGGCAAATATTAGAACCCGAAGTGACCGGATCCGGGCGGCCGATCGAGATTTCCGAACAGTTACAGGATGACATTAAATTCGCCGAACTGGTCGGCACCACCATCGCCAGTTTGCGTCAAAGTCGGCAACTACAACGTCGCCAAGCAGCGATGCGGAATTTCTTTGCACCGGTGGTCATGCAGGCGCTTTCGACGGGCGATTCCGACGCCGTGCTGGAACCTCGCGAGACAGATTTAACGGTGATGTTTTGCGACCTGCGAGGTTTTTCCAGACGCAGCGAACAAGATGCGGACAACCTGCTGCAATTGCTGTCGGATGTCAGTGACGCGTTGGGCGTGATGACCAAACACATTCTCGGGTTTGATGGTGTGATCGGCGATTTTCATGGTGACGCGTCAATGGGATTCTGGGGCTGGCCGTTGGCACAAAAACACTCGGCGCTACTCGCCGCACGCGCCGCGTTAGCGATTCGATCGGAATACCATCGTTCGGACTTGGGGTTCCGATGCGGCATTGGCATCGCCCATGGCCGCGCCGTCGCCGGCCAGATCGGCACCAAAGACCAAGTCAAAGTCACGGCGTTCGGTCCGGTCGTGAACTTGGCCAGTCGGTTGGAATCGATGACCAAACAATTTGGTGCCGAAATCATTATCGACGATGCAACCCGGCTGGCATTGAGCCGCGGAAGTGAGGCGAAAGCCGACGCAACATTTCAAATGCGGCGGCTCGCCAAAGTGCGGCCGGCAGGATTCACTTCCCCCGTGCAGGTCACCGAATTGATTCCCGGTAGCGAAGATTCGGAAAATCTGGTGACCGATTCGTTGATCAACGACTACGAAACGGCATTGAAATTGTTCGCCGAAGACCAACTCGATCCGGCGCTCAAGCTGTTGCGAACGCTACCGACCTGGGATGGCCCCACCCAATTTTTGATCCGACAGATCCTCAATGACAATCAACAGGGTGATGTGATCGAGTTGCCAAAATGAGCCGATTCAAAGTGCGATCCTGATGCCTGGTGCATCGGCCGCTACACGCAACCCGGCCTGACTGGCGGATGCTGGCAACAAACTGATTTGAATCGGCCCGCGACCCATTCGAACGACCCAGCCCAAACGTTGCATGCCCAGCTTTTCAAACGCTCGACAGGATGCGGTGTTCGCACAATCGATCATCGTCGCCAACGATCGAGCTGTATCGAGTGGAGCTCCATCGATTTGATTGCTAATCGCCCAGCGAATCAACGCCGCCAGCAAACGTTTGCCGCGATGGTCGGGGTCGGTCCAGGCGTTGTAAACAAACAGTGTCCCTGCGGGCAAATCAATCGAGGTGCCCAAGTGAATGGCACGACTGTAGTTGTCGGATCCCGCAACAAACTGTGTGGCCAACCCAGTGAATGACACCATTCGCGACTCGGCAAAGGCCGCGACCAATCGCCGGCCCGGTTTGTCCCAATGGACAGCCGCGCCGACTTGGGGATGAACCATTCCGCCAGCGATCAGATCGGACAGTTCAGCGGGGGATATCGTCCGGATCGTGTAACCCGTCGGAACGGTGCCGTCAATCAGTCGATCCGCGGTCAACTGGTACAGACCGGTCACGTCGATCATTCCCAGTCGCCGCGAAAGTGCGTAGGACCAGCGAAGCGGGGTGTGAAAAAAGTTCATGGCAATTCAAGACTAGTCTGGTCGTCGTTGCGAATCCGGTCCGCCGCAGAAAACTATCCGGCTGACCATGCCAGGGTCTTAACGGTTGTAGCAAACAAATCTATTAATCCAGATTCCAGCGTCGTCAACCGACAAAATGTGACGCCTGCGGTCGCGCGCCCAGCGCGGGTAGTCAACAGCGACTGAACTGGTCAAGCTATGACGGTTCACCCACACACGCTTCTGGATCACGGATCTGATGCAAACTTACGAACTGCTGGACGACCTGTATGCCTACAACACGTGGGCCAATGGAAAGATCCTGGCGATGTCAGAACAAGTCACCAATGCGAAACTCGATGCGCCTTTGGAAATGGGATTCGGATCGCTGCGGGCGACCCTGTTTCATCTATTGACCGCCGAACGGGTTTGGATGGAACGCTGGACCGGAGCGCCATGGAGACCGTTTCCTCGTGATCCAGATGGAATCACGTTGGCCGAAATTTCCAGCGGGCTTGGCGAAGTCGCGGCGCAGCGTCGTTCGCTAATCGAACTCAATCGTGGCAGTCGCTGGAAAGAATCGATTACCTACATCGACAGCAAAAAAAACGAACACACCAGCGAGCTCTACAACCAATTGATTCACGTCGCCAATCATGGCGTGCATCATCGCGCACAAGCCCTGCACTTTCTAAAACGGTATGGCCAGACCGTACCGGCCGGGTTGGACTATATCTTTTATCGCTTGGCGGCCACGACGATCGAACAACCGCCCAAGTCGGTCAAAGCATTGCAGGACTTTGGATTAGAAGTGGGAACCTTGGATGTGCCCGATCCGATCTATGACAGTGTGTTGGTGGATCGCTTGTTTCGCCATTGTGATTGGGCCAACGCAGAAATCATCACGATGTGTGACACCGTCGAAGTCGCCGCCCTGGACCGCAATTTTGACATGGGTTGTGGCACGATTCGCAAGACGTTGTTGCATCTGATGGATGCCGAACGATGGTGGATCGATAACTGGAATGGGAAACAGGGTGAATTTCCACATTCAGCCGAAGACATGAAACTGACCACGATCCGGGACACGTGGCCGGCGATCGCAAAAAAACGCTCCGCGTTCGTCAAGACGATCAACCAACAAACCGCAATGGATGTCGTGACCATCCAACCCGACGGTCCACCAACGTCGTTTCGCATCGGCGAATCCGCCGTCCACCTGGCGCTGCACGCCACGCATCACCGAGCCCAAATCATCAACATGCTGCGGCGATCCGAAGGCCGGATTCGCGACATCGATTTCTTGTATGCACCATCGATGTCGTCGTAGGTCAAATTTTCGATTTGTAATTGGCCGGGCTAGGGAAGCGACTACTCTCTGAAACCGGCGACTTACGCCGGCATTACATCTGCCGCCCGCTGGGCTTAAGAAAACACAACTTCAAAACTGACGCGTCTCGCTTACCAAAATCAGCACTGCGATTGATTCCAGAGCCAACGGATCGCGTCGGCGATGTCGTCTTCGTGATCTTCGGTGGCTACCGAATCGTGATCCAAGCCCTGCATCACGACCAATCGTTTCGCGTTTGGAAGCAGGTCATAAATTTCCATCTGCAATGTGGGCAGCACCAGTGAATCGAGTTCGGATTGCAGCATCACCGTGGGTAGATCCGCCCGTGGTGCCGTCAGTTGCAAATTCATTTCCGGTGGCAAACTCTCAGCGATCGATCCGGTCCAACGGCCCATCGGATAACGCTGGGCAATGTGTTTGAACACATCGACCAGCGGCGGTGGGTTGCGCAGAATCAACCCCTCGGCGCGGACATCCGGGTGACCCGCCAAGTAGGTTGCGGTGGCACAGCCGAGCGAATTGCCGACGATCCAAACTTTCATCGACCCCAGATCAAACTGGGTCTTTAATGTTTGCCAAAAATGCAGTGCCCGCGGTGCCATTTTGGACAGCGACGCGCGCCCGCTGCTGCGTCCATACCCGGGTGCATTCCAGGAACAGATTTGCGCCGTCACGTCGGGCAGAAAGGAACACGGCCACTCGCTGGCACGCTCGGCGCGTCCGGCGGTGCCGGGAAATTTCAACACCAGCATCTCTGCCGCCCGGAGCTCGTCATCGGCCTGGTTCAACGGCGGCGGAGAGTGACCGATAAAAAATTCATCGGTCATTCCATCGGCAGTGACCAAGTGACGCTGCTTGGGCGCATAGGCGATCTCATGCCGCGACGGCCGCAGAATGAATTGATCGAGCAGGATGCGTTGCAGTGACCGAATCATCAGCAATCCGAACTAGTGCACGCGCTGGCCTGGCAAGGCGCCCTCGTCGACGGCCAGCAAGAACACGTCTTCACCGCCGGGGCCGGAGGCGCACACCATGCCTTCGCTAAGTCCGAATCGCATTTTCCGTGGTTTCAGGTTGGCGACCATCACAACCAATCGGCCGACCAGTTTCTCGGGCTGATAGGCGGCTTTGATACCGGCAAACACTTGGCGAGTTTCGTCACCGCCCAAACCGAGCGTCAGTTTCAACAGCTTGTTGGCCTCGGGCACATGTTCGGCCGAAAGCACGCGAGCGACTCGAAAATCGACTTTTACAAAATCATCAATCGTGATCTCGTCAGCCAATGGTTCATCCTTCAGCGGCGCGTCGCTGTCATTGAATGTCGGCAGGTTTTCGGTGGCCGCTTCGGCGTCGGCGTTGGCTTTACTTTCGTCAATCATCTTCTGTAGATCCTCGGGTTGGATGCGTTCCATCATGCGTTTGAATTTTTCCACCGGTGTGCCCACCAGTGGTGTTTTGCTTTGCTGCCATGACGTGATCGGTTCACCTAGCAGTGCGTCACACTTTTGTGCCAGCGATGGCAAAACGGGAGCCAGGTAAATCGCGAGTTGTCGAAACAGGTTTAAGGCGACGGTCACGACGTCACGCAGTTCGTCTTGTCGATCAGCGTCCTTTTTCATCTCCCACGGCTTGGCGTGTTCGACAAACGGATTGGCGGCATCGGCCAGTTCCATGATCAACCGCATCGCGCGGCTAAAGTCACCGGATTCGTAAGCCGCCGCAATCGCATCGCCAGCTTGGGCAGCGTTTTGGAACAGTCCGCCGTCGTCCGGATAGATCGGTGACAGGCCTGTGCTTTTGGCAAACTTGCCGACACGACTGGCCAAATTCACGACCTTGCCGACCAAGTCGCTATTGACCTTGTCAACAAACTCGTCGATGCCCAGATCCAAGTCTTCGACTCGCGGCGTCAGCTTGGTTGCGTAGAAATAACGCAACAGGTCCGGTTCGGCGTATTTTTGATAAGTTTCTGCCGCAATCAACGTCCCGGTCGACTTGCTCATTTTTTCGCCGCCGACATTCAAGAAACCGTGAATGTGGACTTTGGTTGGCAACTGGAATCCGGCGGTGTGCAACATGCCGGGCCAGAACAGGGTGTGAAAGTACGTGATGTCTTTGCCGATGAAATGGTGGATTTCGGTTGATTCGCTGCGCCACCAATCATCAATGGACTCGCCATTGGCCGTGCACCACTCGGCGGTACTGGCGATATAGCCGATCGGGGCATCGAACCAAACGTACCAATAGTTGCCCGGTGAATCGGGGATTTCAAACCCAAAATACGGACCCGGTCGGCTGATGTCCCAGTCCTTTAGCGGTTTGTCCTCGGCCAGGAAATAGCCCTTTAGATAGTTGGCCGTTTCTTTTTGTAATGCGTCACCATTGTCAATCCACTGCGTCAGGAAGGGACGCAGTTTTTCCAATTCGACAAACAGGTGAACTGCGGTGCGGATTTCCGGCGTGGCGCCACTAAGCGTGCTTTTGGGGTCGATCAATTCGGTCGGCGAATAGGTGGCTCCACAGACGCAGTTGTCGCCGGGCTGGTCTTTGTGGCCACTGACCGGACAGGTCCCGCGGACAAAGCGATCGGCCAAAAACGTTTCGGCTTCGGGGTCATACAATTGGTCGATCGCCCGCTCGGTGATCAGATCGGCATCGCGCAGCGCTTTCCAAATCTGGTGACAATATTCGCGGTTGGAATCGCTGTTTGTACTGCCGTAGTGATCGAATTCGACGTGAAAATCTGCAAAGTCTCGTTGGTGTTGACGGCTCATGTCGGCGATCAATTCTTCTTCGCTGCGATTTTCCTTTTTCGCACGAATCATGATTGCGGTGCCGTGAGTGTCGTCGGCACAGATATACAGACAACGGTTGCCGATCAATTTTTGAAATCGGACCCAGATGTCGGTTTGGATGTATTCCACCAGGTGGCCGATATGGATCGGCCCGTTGGCATAGGGCAAAGCGCTGGTGACCAGGATGCGGCGCGTCATGAGCTCTTTCGGCGTGTTTTCGGTTGGGGGGATTCAGCGGCGAATTGTAACGATCGTCGTGAAACACGTAATCCCGAGAGTTTCACGCGGATTCGCTGGTGCAGAGGGATGGTTTGGGGTTGATGCCGACACAAGGGATTTCCGAGAGTGCCCCCTCGCGGACAGCCGAAGGATCGGCTGATCGTCCTATCTGTCTAGGGAGAGACATTTTGAACACGCAAATGTTCGGTCGGATCGACCGGTCTATCGTCTCAGCACTGGTGTTTCTGTTGACCGCCGTCACGGGGGCCCAGGCGTCAGCAACGACGTCGGTCCTGCTGGCGTTTTCATCAGATCGATGCGGCGCCTGTCAGGCCATGCAGCCAACCCTAAAGTCCCTGGAGCAGAGCGGCGTTCCGATTCGGCACGTCGACGTGAATGCCGAGCAAGAGTTTGCCCGCCGCCACGGGATCCGCCAGACCCCAACCTTTGTCGTCTGGTCGGCCGGACGCGAACTGACTCGGTTGGTTGGCGTGCATTCCGCCCAACAACTCCATGACGCATTGGCGATTAATCCCGCCGGCCCGCTGGTTCAGACCGGCGCCAACGTCAGCAACCAAGCCGCACTGGATGCTCCCCAAACCCGATTGGCAAACACCCGCACAGCCGCTTGGTCGGGCGCCCAGGGTGAAGCCATGCCGAGTGTCTCGTTGGCCGATGCGGTTCAGCGAGCCGAAGCGGCGACGGTCCGTTTGCGAGTCCACGATGGACACGGTTTCGGCGTCGGTACCGGAACGATCATCGATCGCCACGGCGACGAAGCATTGGTGTTAACCTGCGGACACCTGTTCCGTGAATCGAAAAAAGAATCGCGTGTTGAAGTCCAGTTGTTTGTCGGCGGCGAAGTGCGATCGGTCCCCGGTCAAGTCGTTGACTATGACGCCGACCAACGCGACATCGCATTGGTTGTGATTCAACCCGGGTTCGACGTGCAACCGGTCAAGATCTTGCCCAGCGCCGAACCGCCACAAGCCGGCCAGTCGGTGTTCAGTTTCGGTTGTGATCACGGTGACGATCCGTCACGCCGCGACACACGCATCACCGGCGTGAACAAATACAATCAACACTTGGGTGCATCGAACATCGAAATCGGCGGTGCTCCCGTCGATGGCCGCAGCGGTGGCGGACTGTTTGATTCGAGCGGTCGTCTGGTCGGCGTTTGCAACGCGGCGGACTACAAGGGCGACGTCGGAATCTACACCGGACCTGGCAGCGTCCAATGGCAACTCGACCGCGTTCAACTGTCGCATCTCTACCAAGACCCTGCGTCATCGCCATCGCCGTCGCAACCACTCGCCGACGCAGTGCCACAAACTCGTTTGGCAGCACTCGGGACCAACACACCGATGGCGTTGCAGAGTCCACAAAACACTGCACCGGTGGTAAACCGGTCGGCCCAGCCGGCTGCTTCGACCGCTGGTCAACCCGCCGCGGCGGGTGAGATGATCGTGATCGTTCGTGACCCCTCACATCCCAAGGGCAACCGCGTGCTAACGGTTCAGCGTCCGACCGCGGAACTGATGGAAATGATCGGTCGGCACGCAAGGTAGTTCTGCGGTCACCACGGAGCCGCTTGGTTTGTCGTCTGGGTTACCGGAGCTGACGCCAGGTTTCACCTGGCCTACTGGGGCTTGCGCCAGGTTGCATCTGGCCTACTGAGACTGGCGCCAGGTTGCACCTGGCCTACTGGGGCTGGCGCCAGGTTGCATCTGGGATGCTGGATCGAGTGGCGTCACGACAGTCATCGTGGACCTGGGGCGTTGATCTGGTCGGCCGAGCGATCTTGACCAGGCGTCATCACTCCGTCTGAATCGACGGACTTCCGATCCAACGGCGTTCCGGTTTTCCGATCAAACGTATCGGGTGACAATTTCGGTGGGACACTGTCTCCGGTTTCGTCCATCCAACGCTCCAGCACGCCGGCCAACTTGTCTTCGACGGCGGCATAGTCGGGATCACCCGCCAAATTCTTCAACTGCAGCGGATCGGATTGGACGTTGTACAGTGCTGCGGTCGGTCGCGGCGACAAAAATACATCGGCCTGGGCGGGTGTTAATGTGCCTTGGGATTGCAGTTTGCGAAGCTGTTGGTGCGAATCACTGCGAACCGAATCGGCCGGTCCCTGCCAAGCCAAATTGGGACGTTCGTTCAAAATCAACAAGTAGTCGCCATCTCGGACGCTGCGACCAAACGCTTCGTAGTCATGCCAGTTGTGCTCGGAAAAAGCGTACTGGCGAATCGTGGCCGAGGGATCGTTGAACAACGGCAGCATCGAGACGCCTTGGACCGTTTCGGGAATCTCACAACCGGCTACCGAAAGTGCGGTCGGTGCTAAATCGATCGCGCTGACCAATTGCTCACTCGGTCCGGCCCATTTGATGCCCTGGGGCCAATGGGCAACCAACGCGGTTTTCATTCCTGAATCATGCAGTCGCGTTTTCGCCCGTGGAAACGGTCGGCCGTTGTCAGCGAGAACAAAAATCAACGTGTTGTCGAGCACACCTTGCTTGCGCAATTCATCCACGACCACTCCGATGCGATAGTCAAACCGAGTGACTTCGTTGTAATACGATGCCAGGTCCTGACGTGTGGGTTCGTCATCTGACAAAAAGGGCGGAACCACTACGTCTTGAGGTTGGTGTTTCGGCCCATACAGTTTCGGTTTCCATTGCCCGTCGGCATCCCACCCGCGGTGGGCGTCGTACGACGCAAACCAAAAGAAGAACGGTTGATCCATTGGTCGCTGCTGCGTCACGCTCTGCCAGTTCGCCGAACCGCTCGAATCGCCTTTGGTTCGCCCGGCATCAACATGATCAAATGCCACCGGTCGTTTTGACTGGCCCTGCGTCGGCGCGGTGGATGTCATGTGATGCTTGCCCGACAGCGCGGTGTAGTACCCCGCCTGCTTTAAGATCTCAGGGAACCAGGGCAGCGGCAGTGAAATCGGCTGGTGCAGTTCGGCGCCTTTTCCGTTGTTGTGCGGATAGCGTCCTGTGATGATGCTGCTGCGCGACGGGCTGCAACTGCTGGCCGTCAGGTAGGCGCGGTCAAAACGAATGCCGGTCTCGGCCAACTGGTCGATATTCGGCGTTCTGGCGGCATCGTTGCCATAACATCCGTAGTCATTCCAGCTGACGTCATCGGCAATGAAAAAGACGATATTGGGGCGGTCGTCGCTGCGCGCCGGCGAGACGGCGCAGACCAACAATAACGCGGTGCAACGGGCGATGGTTGATAGCATTTGCAGAGGACAGGACGTGTGAGGAGGCAGGGTGCAAGACCGGTTAGGATCGTTGGAATTTTCATTGGCGGTGTTTCTCGTAGCTGGGCCCGCCAGGGTTCAGTCGGTCTGAATCCTGGCGGATCCAGCCACGACACGGATGGTTCCGACGATCCTTTAGTTTAGTCGCTGCTCGTACCCTGCGGTGGTGGCCGTTATGATTGACGGCAGAGGAACACGCTGAAAAAGGTTCGATCGACCGAGGGCAGTGATGGGTCGTTGTTTGCAAACACAATTGCAATGCTCTGGAATCCAGGGGACAGTGACGCTGTCGTCTGCAGCGCGGTCGCTAGTCGATAGGCGCTGGCATGCGATCACCAGCAGCCATCTCGGCCATTCGACCCGTCTGCATGCCGAGGTCTGTCGCTACATCAGTCGTTCGATGATCGATGCACGGCGGTCGGGACACTGCGTTGTCGTCGCATCCGAGTCGGCGGCCGAACCCTGGGTGGTCCGCGCGGCCGAATTGTTTGGCGTGCCCCTGATCCATGTGCATGCGACTGGGAATGACACCGAACAAGCGGTTTCCAACGATCAGGTGACAGGGCGGGACCGAGCCATCGTTCGCTGTCAAACATCGGCGACGCGTGACGATGTCGTGGCTGCGATTGCCGATCAAGTGGACTGTGTCTACCTGCGTCCGCATGGCAACATTGAAGCCTCGCTTCAGCAACAATTGGAGCACACCGATCAAGCGACCGTGCGGATCGCAATTCATTCTCCGGCGATCGACAAACGCTCGCACAAAGCCACGTTGGCGATGATGGGACGCGGCGCGGTCGGTTGGTACTGCCGTCCGCCCGATCGCCAGTTGCCCGATCGTCAGCCCATCGCGCACAGCGGTGATGAAAATTCAGGAGTCCGTGTCACTGCGAAAACCGATGCTGCTCGGATCGTGGCCGACGACTGGACGAAAACCGATGGCCAGTGGTTGGTGCATTGCACTCGAGCGCCCAGTGGCCCCTGGCCGGGACAGAGCATGCGTCAACACCGTGACAGTTTGCTGCTGGGTGGATCGTCGACGATGGCGATGTCGACACCAGCACCACTGGATTCGTTGCTGCGGATCGTGCAAACACGTCGCCTGGTGGCATCGGCACTGACCAGCGATCGGCGTTGGCCGGTGGTGTGTTTTTCACAACAGCCTTTGGCCTGGCTGTTGTCACAGCGTCGCTATCGACCGCATCTACATCGCTGGGATTACGAGCCCTATGGAATCGCGATCCGCAAGACGGCAGCGGTTGCCGCTGGATTTGCGCCGGTGGTGTATGGATCAGCGGGCGACGCATCCACCCTGCCCGCCGACGAGCGGTATCGCCATCAGGCGACCGGCAAGACCTATGACTGGACCCGAGAACGCGAATGGCGTCACTTGGGCGATGTGGATTTGGACCGTTTTGATGTCGCCGACGTACGCGTGTTCGTGGGTGAGGAAAGCGATGCTCCGCGTGTAGCGGGCCGTTTTGTAGTCAGCGTTGTGGGCCGCTGGATTGACAGCGAATTAGATGGCTTGGCCTTCGATTTTCAGGACCGGCAATCGGCCCCGCACGTCGATCTGTGATCGGATGGATTCAGGGGTATTGTCCGCCGGCCTTGGGCGCTGGTCGGCGGCTGGCGTGGGCGGTTGATAATCGCTGCCTTGGCGCGTGCCCCGGCGCTCGAATTCCGCTTCGATCTGCAATTTCAGTTTTGACTTTTCCAGACACCACTTCGGTTCGATCAAATAACTTGGCGGGGCGTCGCCGCTGATTCGTTCGACAATCGTGGTCGGCGGGATTCGCTGCAGAAAATCCACCACCGTGTTCACGTAAGTGTCCTGCTGCATCATCCGAATTTTTCCGGTTAACACTTCTTCGCCCAATGGCGTGCCCTGAACGGCATACAG
Source organism: Stieleria tagensis (assembly GCF_024129865.1). Classification (GTDB taxonomy): domain Bacteria; phylum Planctomycetota; class Planctomycetia; order Pirellulales; family Pirellulaceae; genus Stieleria; species Stieleria tagensis. Next base: position 59,149 of record NZ_JAMYFE010000021.1, read on the forward strand.
GTTGTGCAGCTTGATCGCGTCAAACCCTAATCGCGCCACTTCGTCAGCGGTTTGCATCATCATGTCGTGAGTTTCGCCGGGAATCCCCAAGATGATGTGGACACAGCATTCGAAACCTCGCCCGCGACTCCGGTCGATCGCGTTGACCAGATGGTCATGGGTGTGGGCGCGGTTCATCCAGTCCAAACCGGGTTGATGCATGGTTTGCATGCCATATTCCAGCGAGACGTAGTGTTCCACAGCCAACGACTCGGCCAACTGCAAAACGCTCTCGGGAACACAATCCGGGCGGGTGCCGATAGCCAACCCCAAAATATCCGAGTCCCAATCCAGTGCCAGGCGAAAGATTTCCTGCAACTGCTCGACCGGGGCGTAGGTGTTGGTCGCTGGTTGGAAATAGGCCAGAAACCCATGCACATTTCCGTAACGGCGACGAACGCTTTCGATTCCGTCCTGCAATTGCTGGCCGACCCGTTTCAACCGCACTCGTCGCGAGGGGCTGAAGGATTGGTTGTCGCAAAAATTACAACCACCGCGGGCCACGGCCCCATCGACGTTGGGGCAGGTGAATCCGGCGTCAATGCTGACACGTTGCACGCGGCCACCAAACCGGCGGCGCAGCGAGGCGCCAAACGTGTTGTAGTGCAATTGTTCCTGTTGCCAGGCCAAACGATCGTCAGATTCGGAAATTGTCACAGCTGTCAGTTGCCAAATGATCACATGGGATAGATATTAGAACGTGGCGATTTTCCCCGCCCAGCTTATCGCGACTGCCCGCCAGCACCAAATCCCGCGAGGAAGACGGTGAATTATTACGAAGACGACGACGACCTAGATTTCGCCGGTAAATACGGCCAGCTCACCCCCACCGGTGGTGGTGACCCGATCCCGTTGATCAAAGATCGATTGGTGGTCGGCCGCCGCAGTGAGTGCGACATCCAATTGAAGTTCAATAATGTTTCCGGGCAGCACTGTCGCCTGTCGCTGGAACATGGTTACTGGTTTATTCGCGATTTGAATAGCCGTAATGGGATCAAAGTCGACGGACGGCCGGTGATTCGCAAGCGTTTGGACCCCAAATGCAAACTCGCCATCGCCCGTCACGAGTACATCGTCGAGTACGACCCGCAAACGCTGGGTGCCTACGGACCGCCGCCGGCGGATGATGAGTACATGGACGAATTGATGCGTAGCTCGCTGATGGACCGCGCCGGTTTGAGCAAGCGAGACGACAAGAAAGGGTTTGGCAACAAGCGAACGGAACTGTAGTTACGCATTGGCGTCCGGCGTTTCCAGTGTTTCTGTCATGTCGACCGCTTCCATCGGTTTGGAAGTGTCTTTGACAGCTTGTTTGCCCAACAGACCGTTGGCCCCGATCAATTGGCTGCGACCTGTGCCACGTTCTCGGGTCGCGTGTCGCAGAAAAAACCAAAAGATCGCGCCCGACAGCAGGATCAATGCCAGTAGCGCCGCGGCACCCTGCCGTAGCAAGCTTTGCCGCATCGAACCGACCGGCGCGAACACCTTGCTCAGTCGGTATTGGACCAACACCAGCAGGTCAGCGTGACCCTGTGCAGGGCCCGCTGCTTGCGTCACTTGATCCGATGGATCGTCGGCATCAAACGGCTCGGCATCTGGAACGTTGACCGGTTGCATGGCCGCGATCCAATCGCCGTCGTATTCATCGGCGTCATCTTCGCGAGCCACCGGGTCGCGGTAATCCACGTCTCCGCCCTGCAACAACTGTTCGACTTTTTCAGGCGGCACCTGGTACTTCTCGACCTTTCTGCCCGATTCATATCGCTGTTCCATGTAGGGATGCTGCAACACGGTTCCCCGCATCGGTCCCTCGCGAGCCTCGACCAATGCAGCGACTTGATTGCTGCCCGAATCGCCCTGCAACAAATCAAAATCACCCAGGTTGATGGTTGCTACGAACACCGCATCGGGACGTTCTTTCGCTGACCCATCCAGCCAGATCGGTGCGCTGATGGCGACTTTCCACAATCCCGTCGCGGTGGATTGAAAGGCAGCGGACAGATGCATGTTGAGTGCCGGCCGCAAGGATTCGATCGGCGTGTCGACCGGCAGATCGTTTTTGCCGCCATGGTAGTAGGTCCGATAGGCGTAATTCCGCCCGGCACTGTTTTGTTGCTGGGGAACCGGCGCGTCGTAAACGATAGAGAAAATCGTGCCCGACGCATCCGTGACAAACATTGTCGCCAGCCGTGGTACCCGCGATTCGGTCTCCGGTGACGTGTATCTTTCCAGCCGCTTGGACAGGTATTGGTCCAATTCGATCCGGGCCGAATTGGCCAGCAGTTCTAGGCGGGTGTCGACCATCTTTAACGCCCGTTTGCTGGTCCCCTGGTCGGCGATGGTTTTCAGCTCCCGCTGCAAATCCGAATCGGATAACGCAGCCGACAATGTTTGGCGAAATCCGTTCCGATTCATTTCATCGCGGCACAACCGAAAGTAACGCTCCAGTTCACCCTCAAGTGTTTTGGCGGCAAACTTGGCGGCCAGCTGATTGCTGCTGAGCGCTTCCTGACGCAACAGTTGTTCGGTGCTGTCGCTGGCATAGTTGATCGTGCGCACGGCATACAGACTGGTGGCCAACAGCAACAACAGCGGCCCCAAAATGCCCAGCAATAACAGTGGCCGACGGGCGCGTGTTTCGCTGCGACGATCCAATCGATCCAGGATCTCCTGAACATTGGTGAAACGGTCGGCCGGGTCCGCCGCCAAACAACGGCTGACGATCCTTGCCAATTCCCGATCCACACCGGTCTGTTGGATATGGCGAATCGGCGGCGTTGCCTGCTGAATCGATTCGCGGTAGCGCTGCAACCGTTTGGGCAGCGACCCGGCGGTGTCCAATTGTTCGACGATCGAATCATCACGATAGGGTGGCCCGCCGGTTAACATGCGATACATGATCGCACCGACGGCATAAACATCCCACGAACTGCTGGGGGTGGATCCCAGGTCGGCTTGCTCTGGCGCCATGTAAAACAGGGTGCCCAGTGCCGGCGTCTGGTCATGCGTCATCCGGCTTTGCCCGAAATCAGCCAGCCGTGGCTCGTGGTCTTCGCCCAACAAAATATTGGCCGGTTTCAGATCACAGTGCAGCACGCCTTTGCTGTGACTATGGTTCAGTCCGACGCAGATTCGGCGGAACAGCGCCACCGCTTCGCCAACCGGTAGCTCGCCACGCTCGGTCAACATCTCCTCGAGCGAACCGCCGGTGACCAATTCCATCACATAGTAGGGCGGGTCATTGTCCCACCCGACTTCCAACACCTGAACAATATGGCGATCGGCAGACAGCTGCACCAGATTTTTCACTTCATGGCTAAGCAGCGACCAATTGACGCCGCCGCGATGAAGAAAGAACTTGATTGCAACCGGCCGGCCGGTGTTCAAATCACGACCGACCCAGACCTGGCCAAAGGCGCCGCTGCCCAAAAACCGTTCCAGCCGATACCCTGGGACCTCCGACGGTGGCCCGGTGGCCTGCATCGACAGCTTCTTGCTGGACGAACGACCGCCCTCGGTCTGGTATTGCGTCTGGTCCTCGTTGCTCACTCCGTTACTCTCGCCTGTTAACGCTTCACTCGTTTCCCGATGCTTTTTAATCATCCCCAACGCCGCCTTCGTATTGTACCGCCCCAGCGATGGGGGCATGGCATGATCCGTAGCGGGATCGCGGCCATGCTGGTCGGCATTGGATTAACCAGCTCGACGGCGGCCCAGTCCAACACGTCGCCGGCGGACGGCCCTCCGTCTAATGAACAGACCGACATCCAAACCGACACGGCGACTCCTTTGGCGTCCGACCGACCGCTGGAAGAACCACTGGACGGGCGTGACGGCCGCGAGTTGTTGCTACGAAACTTCCGTCCAAAATCCCAATTGATCGTCGCCCAGCACCCGCGATCGGCCGCAGCGATGCCGGTGGTCGATGTGCACACACACTTTCATTACAAACTAAGAGAAAATCAGCAAGAGCTGGATGATTTTGTGGCGTTGATGGACCGCAATCACATTGCGGTTTGTGTCTCGCTGGATGGACGCTTGGGCGATCAACTTGATCGCCACATCAAATTTCTATGGACCAAGTATCAGGATCGATTCGCAATTTTTGCCAACGTCGATTGGCGTGGCAATGCGCCGATCGACGAACCCGCGCTGTGGCCCTGCCACCGTCCGGGGTTTGCCGAACGCACCGCCGAGTTGCTCGAACAGGCCGCCGAGCGCGGTGTCAGTGGGCTGAAACTGTTCAAGCGATTCGGATTGCGTTATCGCAACCCGGATGGGACCTTGATCAAAATCGATGACCCGCGCTGGGATCCGATTTGGGCCAAGTGCGGAGAACTGGGGTTGCCGATCATCATTCACACGGCTGATCCGGCGGCATTTTTTGACCCCGTCGATGAAACCAACGAGCGCTGGGAGGAACTCAGTCGGCATCCCGATTGGAGTTTCTATGGTGACGAGTACCCATCGCGCGACGAATTGCTGGCAGCCCGAAACCGCATGATTCAGCGTCATCCCAAAACACAATTCATTGGCGCTCACATCGCCAACAGTGCCGAGGACTTGAGCACCGTCGCTGGCTGGCTGGACACCTATCCAAACCTGTGGATCGAACCGGCCTCGCGGATCGGAGAACTAGGGCGACAGCCATTCACCGCGCGTGACTTTTTGATCCGCTATCAAGATCGTCTGCTATTCGGAACCGATGGCCCGTGGCCGGAAGCTCGTCTGCGACTGTACTGGCGGTTCTTTGAAACCCATGACGAATCGTTTGCCTACAGTGAAAAAGTTCCCCCGCCTCAAGGGATGTGGCAAATCTACGGGGTCGATTTGCCCCAGGAAGTTCTGCAGAAACTGTATTTTGCAAACGCCAGCCGGTTGATCCCCGGAATCAAGCAACGGCTTGATTCCTGGCACAGTAAACACAGCAACGATTGATCGAATCCACACCATGTCAGATCCCGCCAAAGTCAATTCATCGTCTGGACCCACATTCGCCATGATGTGCTGCGCCAACGGTGCCGAGCAACAAGTCAAACAGGGGATGTCCGAGGACGGCTGGCGACTGGCGTTTTCCCGACCGGGGTTTGTCACTGCCAAACACGACGGCGTGGTCGATTTGCCCAGCGGCGTCTTTATCCGCACCGCGTCCCATTCGATCGGACACTTGCACAACGCAGATGGCGAAACCCAGATCGCCGGATTGATCGATCTGTTAACAGCGAACTTTCCTTTGGGCCTGCGTTTTGACGAACTGCATGTTTGGCCGCGTGATCGTTTGCCGATTGGTAAATTCGATTTCGAACCAGGCATTGACGAAGTCTCGCGATTGGTCGCTGAAAACATTTATCAATCGCTGTCGGTGCAATGGCTTGCCTGTGATGCCCCCAATCGCATTGCTGAACCCGAGTCGCGCGTGTTAGATGTCGTCGTCGTTGATCCGGCGGACTGGTTCGTCGGTTGGCACACCAGCCGCCAATGGCCGTCGCGTTGGCCGGGAGGCGTGCAGCCGATCCAGCCTCAATACGAACCGATCTCGCGCGCGTATTTTAAAGCCGCTGAATCGATCACCTGGAGCGGATTCGAAATGATGCCCGGCCAGACCGCTGTCGAGATCGGTAGCGCCCCCGGCGGTGCCTGTGGCCGTCTGTTGGAATTGGGATTAAAAGTGATCGGGATTGATCCGGCTGAGATGGATCCACGGATTGTCCAGCACCCGCGTTTCAAACACATCAAAGCACGCGCCGGTGACTTGCCACGTCGGGAATATCGGGGAGCCAAATGGTTGCTCGCAGACTCCAACGTCAAACCAGAAAAGACGCTGACCACGATCGACAACATCGTCAACCATCGCGATTGTTCGCTGTCGGGTTTGTTACTGACAATGAAGTTGGGCGACTACAAAGCCGCCCATGCGATCCCGCATTGGATCGAACGAATCCAACGCTGGAATCCGCAAGACATTCAGGTTCGCCAGTTAGCCCGCAATCGTTGCGAAGTCTGCTTTGCGGTCAAACTCTAAATCGAGTCGCCTCGCACGATAGCCGGCCTCTGTGAGGCCGGTTTGTGGCCCGTCCGGTCTCGGAGAGCCCGGCAACAGGTTTTGAAGCCAGCGCTTTTACTTCGATCTCTTCACTCTCCATTGGGAGCGTCGCATGCACTCAGGTCCCANNGAACCTGCTGGAGGCAGGTTCGGCAGGAACCCCGGGTGAACTAGGAATTGAACGTCCGTAACATCTTGCGACCTTTGTACAGATTGAACAAATCGCCGGGGCTGAGCGGACGATTGCGGCCGGCGGTGGCTTGGTCGATTGTTTCCAGACCATCGGTGACGACGACACACTCGGTGTCTTCGCGTTTGGCGGTGAACACACCTGCTCGCTCGTCCAAGAACAGCCCCAAAAGCGCGGGGGAAAGTTCTTCGTAACCAAGGTGCTGCAGGTGTTGTTGCAGTTTCTCCATCACACGACGCTGGGCTTCGTTGAACGCGTCTGACGCGACGGAAAAAACATCCGGGTGATCGGCGTGCCAGCCCGCATAAATCGCAAAGATATCGTCGACCGGCATGTCGGCCAAATCGCATCCCATCGTGAACACCGCGGGCCCAGTCATACCGATGTTGCTGTAGCTCTGGTCGCCCATGTTGTATTCGAATCGCACCAGAGTGACGTCGACCGGATCATCAAAGCTGGGCCATAATAACCGCCGCGCGGCGACGACTTCGACGTGGGTCGGCGGCACACCCATCTGATGTGGTTGGCTTAACCAAAGTGCGATCTCGGCTTCGGCGGTTGAATCGGGAGAACGGTATTTGGCATCAATCTCGTCACCCAGATCCAGTTCATCAGCGTAGGCGATCGCTCGCAGTCGCGCCGCCGGATCGGCCGCCAACTCGATCAACCGCTGGCTGCCGGCTTCATCCCCCAGTTTCGCCAGTGCCCCGGCGGCTTCACATTGCACGCGGCGATGCCGTAGCAAAACGGTTTGATTCAATTTGGCGATCGAGGATTCGTCGCCGATCAGCGCCAGCGAGTCACACAGCGACACCGCCAGTGCAACGGCTTCGCCGAGTCGTTTCTGCACGGTTGGCACGTCATCGCCGAACGAACGTGGGTTTTCTTCAAAGAACCCCAGTCGCCGAGAAACTTCGCCGAGCAATTCGTTGAGGGCATTCAGCATTCCCGCGGCAGGATGTTGATCGACACGACCGCAGCGGAACAGGTAGCTGGCCAAATCCAGCAGTGATGCGGCCAGTGCCGGTTCGGACAAACCTTGCAGGATCTCGGGGAACACCGCATCGATCGGCCAATCGTCGTTTTGCATCAATGGGCTTAGCACCAGCGCGGCATCGATCCAATCCGTAGGGGCGTGTTCGTTCAAAATCCGCACCAGCACCTGCAGCGATTCCCGGGTTCGCGCCAGCGCCAAGAGGTGCAACAGCAGGTGCCGGTTGGAGGATTCCGGTGGCAGCGACCGGTCAATTTGCTCAATCACTTCGGGGGTCAATCCACGAATGATTTCCAGTGTTTCCTCCGAGCGTTGCTGGACCAACAAGGTGTGCACCACGCGCAGCAGGGCACCGACAATCGCCGGATCAGATGCCGCCAATTCAGCGGGGTGGCCGGCCAGGTAGGCCAGGATCGATACCGCCGAGGGGACGTCGCCACCGGACAATTCACGAAGGTGGTAACCGGCTGCGACCGGATCGGCGTCGCTACCCAAGAGCGGTGCAAGAGTCTGCTGGATCGACACGAAAGACAGTTTCCCAAAGCGAGAGGTTCTGAAGCAGGGTTGCCAGATGTCTGCTCAGTTTCGAGGCTCGGGGGCGGATTGTCGAGGCCAGCCAGCGAAAGACCACCGTCGATCCTACGTCTCAACTTTTGGAGTCGCGCTTTTACGGTGACCCGACGCGTCAGTGAGGGATTTAGAGTGTTAACAGGATCCCTTGCTGACACGTCGGATTACCACGAACCAATGCCCCACGTAACAGCGCATTTTCAAACGGCTCAACCGGCGCTGGTTCAGCTTTTTTCCGGCGCGCCGCGGTCGTTTTGGGGAACCAGTTTCAAAGCCTTGGCGTGAATCTCCGCGCGTGCACTCGCACGGCGTTGATTCAGCCGCTGCAAACTTTTTGACAGAATTTCGATCTTGGGCAGTTCGTCTTCGAATTGTCCCAAACCCTCGATCGACTCGATATCCAGGGCGTCCGCTTCCAAATCATCAGCGCCGTCCTTGTCCTCCGCCGTGTCGTCGGCCTTCCGGTTGCGTTCTGGGGGAACTGGTATCACCAGTTCTTCATAGATGATGCCAAAGATGTCATGTTCGGCCGGCTCGGCAAATCCCAGTTCGGTGACTGGGACATCAGACAGAAACGCGATCGCCGCCGCCGCCACGTCGCCGACCTGGACGTCGCCGCCACGCGGCCCCAAATACGGTTTGCGGAACACGATCCGCGGGTCGTTTAAAAACGGGGCTAGCACGGGGATGTGGTCTCGATTGCCCTGTCGCGCGATCGCTTGCATGCAGCGGGCCAAGACAATCGGGTTGGGGGTTTGTTGCACCGTTTTCAGTGCCAACCGTAGCCCCACGTCCAGTTTCCACTGCAGTGCCAATCGCAAAACCTGTTCACGAATGTTCTCGTCGCTTTGCGTCATCCAGAGTGCGACCATTCGCTGAAACGGTTCTCCGATCACCGGATCGGCGTGAAAATCGTTGACCTGATAACGCTGCAACAGTTGAGCCACGATGACATCGTACTCGATTCCGGCATCAAACCCGGGTTCCGTCATCGGCAACAGCAACGCAATCAAGTCGACGCGTCGAGGCATTTCGCGAGTGCTGACGCCGCGTTCCATCAGGCGACGTTTGACCAGATTCATCCCCAGCGTTAGTTGTTGACGCGAGCCGCCAAGGGCTTCGACCAATTCCGGGTGCATGCGATACAACTCGACATACAATTCACGCACGCGAGGGGAATCGCCGAACCAATGTTCCAGTTTTGGCCAATTGTCCAGATCCGCTTCGCCGCCTCGCAGAAACGATTGGATTCTTGATTCCAAATCTTGTTCAGCAAGTGAATCGATGATCCGATTGAGACGATCGGTTTGCTCGGCGTCGACTTTTTGATCTCGAATCTTGCGCAGGGCTGGCAGGGTGGCGTGTCCAAGTTGGTACAGCATTTCGGTGGCGTTTTCACGCTGGGCAAAACGCACGCTACGCAGCTGTTGGACTAATTCGGTGACCCGTTCGGCCAGCTGATCGGATTTTGTTTGGGAGCTCTTTTCCGGCTTCTGGGCCGTCGGCGGTTCGCCGGCAAACGCCCCCCCCGCCAGCAAGGTCGACAGCACGATCCCCCACAGCACGGCGGCTGAGTGGCGCGGGAGTTGGCGGTGGGTAGATAAATCGATCATACGGCTCGAAAGGTCGGGCGGAGACGACGCGGGGTCGCGGCGACACGTTTTCGCTTGTCGATTCTATCTTGCCCGGCTACTCTGTGGGGAGTCACATTCCGGCGGAGAATCCGGCGGATACGTAATTCATGGGATTTACGGCAACTTGCAGCCTATCTGCTAAACAGCCATGCATACAAAGCACACATCGGGTGACGGCCTGTCGTCATCGTCTCATTCATCACCCGCCTCGAACGACACCGACGTTCGATCAGCGGCCGCGAGTCCCACACCTACGGAGGACTCTGCCGTGTTAAAGCCACAGACGTCTGACCAGGCGACGAATCAACACGCCACTTCCAAGCACGCCACCGATTTTTCCACCGATTGCGTGCACTCCGGTGAACCACGCCAAAAAGATGCCGGCAGCATCACCACGCCGATCTACACCGCCGCCACGTTCACGTTCGAGTCCACTGCGGACTTGCTGCGATTCGTCAACGGCGAAGAGCAGCGCGAGGAATACGGCCGCTACGGCAATCCAAACGAAAAAAGCGTCGAAGCCAAAATCGCCGCCTTGGAAAAATCCGAAGAAGCGATCGTTTACGGCAGCGGGATGGCGGCCATCGTCGGATTGTTGATGACCAAGCTGTCGGCCGGCGATGAAATCGTTTTCTTTGATCAATGTTATCACCGCAGTCGTGAGTTCTGTGCCAAACACCTCTCACGCTTCGGCGTCGTCACCCGCCAAGTCACCACCGGTGATTACGACGCAATGGAAGCGGCGATCAATAAAAACACGCGTCTGCTGGTCAGTGAATCGCCGACCAATCCGCATCTGTCGGTGATCGATCTGGAGAAATTTGCCGCCGTCGGCAAAGCCAATGAGGTCGAAACATTGATCGATGCGACGTTGGCAACGCCCTACAACATGAACCCGACCGAATACGGGATCGATTATGTATTGCACTCGGCGACCAAGTATCTTGGGGGGCACAACGATTTGATCGCAGGTGTCCTGTGCGGGCGCAGCGAGCAATTGGAACCGATCCGAAAAATGCGAGGCATTCTCGGTAACATCAGCACGCCGCACAACTTGTACCTGCTGGAACGCGGTCTGAAAACGTTTGCCCTGCGGTTGCAGCGGCAAAACGAGAACGGATTGCGCGTCGCTCAATTCCTGGAATCACACCCACGAGTCGAGCGGGTTTATTACCCGGGTTTGGAAAGCCACCCCACGCACTCCATCGCGGCGGCACAAATGCGAGGCTTTGGCAGCCTGATCACGTTCACGGTGAAAGACGCCGATTGGAAACAAACCTCTGCGGTCGTTGATGCAGCCCGCATCCCGCGAATCGCGCCCAGCCTGGGCGGTGTGGAATCGCTGATCGAACAACCGTTGGTGATGAGCTACTACCACTGCACGCCAGAAGAGCGTCAGCGGTTTGGGATCGAGGACAACATGATCCGAATGTCCTGCGGAATCGAAGACGGTGACGATTTGATCGCCGACCTGGACCAGGCGCTGTCGGTATGAACCATCCCTCCCAAGACGATGAAGCCGACGCGGCGCTGACCTTCCGCACCCGCGCGATTCACGTCGGCAACGAAGTCGACGCGGCCACCGGAGCCGTCGTTCCGCCCATTCACCTGGCCAGCACGTTTCGCCAACCGGGAGCCGGCCAATGGGGCGAGTTCGACTACTCGCGCAGCGGCAATCCGACACGCAGCAATCTGCAAAACACGCTGACCTCGCTTGAATCCGGCGTCGGATCGTTGGCCTTTGCCAGCGGCATGGCAGCCATTCACTGCGTGACCATGCTGCTGGAAAGCGGTGACCATGTGGTTGCCGGTTGCGATCTATACGGCGGTGCGTATCGGTTGTTGCACAAGATTTGTGCCCGTAGCGGGATCGATGTGACGTTGGTCGATATGACCAGCGCCGATGCTGTCGCTGCCGCGATCGGTGAACGAACCAAATTGGTGTGGGCCGAAACAATCGGCAACCCACGATTGACGATTCCAAACCTGGCTGAATTGGCCGACATCGCCCATCATCGCGGTGTTTTGATCGGCGTCGACAACACTTTCGGCACACCCGCGTTGGTACGGCCGTTGGAACATGGTATCGACATCGTGATGCATTCGGCCACCAAATATTTGGGTGGGCATAGCGATTGTCTGGGTGGGACTCTGTCGGTCGCCGACCAGGAATTGTTCGACCGTCTGTACTACATTCAAAACGCGACCGGCGCCGTACTGGATCCGCTCAGTTGTTTTCTGGTCAGCCGTGGGCTGAAGACGCTGGATCTAAGAATTCGCGAACAATCAAAAACCTCGCTTCAGCTGGCTCAATGGCTACAGGCGCACCCACGCGTCAGCAAGGTGTTGTACCCGGGCCTGGAAAGTCACCCGCAACACGCGCTCGCCAAACAAACCTTGGACGGCGGTTTCGGCGCCATGGTGACCTTCGAACTGGATGCCGGGCTGGATGAAACCGCCAAGGTCTGTGAATCAACCAAATTGTTCCACTTGGCCGTCAGCCTGGGGGCTGTGGAATCGTTGATCGAGCAACCAGCGACAATGTCTCATGCCAGTTACGACGCTGCCGATCGAGCTCGATTCGGCATCACCGACGGGCTGATTCGGTTGTCAGTCGGTTTGGAATCGTTTGCCGATCTATGCGACGACCTGGACCGGGCAATCGCGTCGAAGTAGGCGATCTGGACTACTTGATGGGTGAGTAGTCGGTTGCTTTCATGTAGGTCGAATCGGGACGTTTTGCCAAACGACCGACACCGGATTCCGCAGCCGCGTTCTTCCAGACGGGATCGGCGCCAAAGGATTTCCAGGATTCTTTGGCGGCATCAGCGCTATCATGTTTGATGATGTAGATCAGCGTGTCCTCGGATTGCGGCGCGTCGGTCGGATGCCAATAGGCCAGCGAGCGAATCCCGTGTTTGTTGAACAGATCGATCGTGTGATCACGAAACCGTGCATCGAGTTTGTCCAGCTTTCCCGGTGCGGCTTGGTAGACTCGCAATTCAAACACATCATCGTCGTCACCGCCGCGATCGTCCCAGTCCGGTGAGTAGTCGGTTGCCGTCATGTACACGGATTCTGGTGGGCTGGCCAATCCGCCGACACCGGATTCCGCAGCCGCCTTCTTCCACTCTGGGTCGGCGAGAAACGCTTTCCAGGACGCGGCGGCCGCATCACGACTGGCATGTTTGATCACATAGATCAACGTGTCCTTGGATCGTTCTGGATCCGTGGGCACCCAATAGCCGACCGATTCGATCCCATGCTTTTTGAATAATCGCATCGTGTGATCACGAAAGCGAGCATTCAACTCGTCCAACTTGCCCTCTTTCGTCGTATACGTCCGCAGTTCGTAAACGTCGGCAGCGCTGGCTGATTGTGAGACTGCCGATGGCCAGGTCAGCGCGCCGGTAACCAGACATGCGGCCATAAAAACGCCGGGCAATGGATTGGATTTCATGATTTCATCATCCGAGTGAAAGGTCAGGTTGGAGGGGGAGGGTGGATCAAGCGGGCCAATCAAAAACCGTATTGGTCAACTTGGTCGCGTTCGCCAGCCGTCAGATTGTACATGTCATGGATCAGCTGGATGTCGCACTCTCGCTGATCAACTTTTCGCCGCGAGAACATCCGTTGCTGGGTGTTCACCATGACGTCCGCAGGCAATAGCGATTGCTGGCCGAACAGTCGTGCGTAATTGACATAGCTGGGGACGTTGCTGGTCGCGAAACCGTACAGCATGCTGCAAACGCCGATCACCTTGCCGGTAAAGATACTGGTGTTGATCGCGGTCTTGCTGTAATCACCGATGATACACCCCAGGAACTGCATTCCCGTGGAGACTTTTTGTCCGTCGTATTCGATGTTGATCTTGCCGTAGGTGTTTTTCAAATCGCTATTGCACGTGCCGGCTCCCAGATTGATCCAACTGCCCAAATAGCTGTGCCCTAAAAATCCGTGGTGTTGCTTGTTGGTGTACGGTTCGATCACCGACGCTTCGACTTCGCCACCAATTTTAACGGTGTGCCCTAGCGAGACACCGTCTTTTAAAGCGGCGTGTTCGATCACGCGAGTGTTTGGCCCCGCATAGACCGGCCCGCTCAGCAAACAGAACGGGCCGACTTTGACGTTTTCGTCCAACAGGATGGGGCCGTCGCTGGTATCGACCACAGCGTATTGGCCGATGGAAACACCGGGGGCGGCAAACACTCCGTCAGCGGTTTCGGTATACCCGCCGCGTTCCAATCGCCACTGCATCGCCACCGGCATCTCTTTCATGTGCCAAGCGACGACTTCGTGCGGCCATTGGAAACTGGGCAAGTCGTCGGCACCGGGCGGCAGACTGTCGCTGGGTAACTGATCCGCCAAGACGAGCAATTTGGCAACCACGCCGTCGTCACTTGGAAGTGCCAATTCGTTGACCGCACTCCGCGCGGGCTTGCGAAAGGGTGACGCGGATTCGGCCACCACCGGCGCGGACTCTGGCGCCGCGGCATTCAACTGCGACGTTTCGGCAACGCTCAGCTTGGCGACCAAAATGGCGTCGGTCTGGGGACAGCGCACGATGCCCGCCGCACCAGCCTTGCACAGTTTCTTCAGTTGCGTGAGCGTCTCCACACGCGGCACCAGGCGGGCATTGACCAACAACACCTCCTGCCCAGCGATCTGGTCGACCGCCGGCGACGACAACCCTTGGTCGAGCGATTGCAGTAGCGCCAAATAGGAACGCACCGACACGGTCAAATCAGCCGGTAGTTCGCGGAGCAGATCCAATAGTTGAAGACTGGCGCAGGTGATGGCATAAGCGGGGCGCGCGTGAGTGATCGGTTGCAATTGACTGACAAGACGATCTTCGAAACAAATAAGCTTCATGGGAGACTGGTGCGAAATGGAATGCGATCGGATGAGTGCGGCAGGTCGCAGCGCAGTGTAGCGGAATTGTTTGACTATTCGAATCAGCCGACTTAACCCGAACTGCCCGACCATCGAGAACGATTTTTCAGCCCAGCAATTGTGAACGGCTTCAGACAGCGCGGCGCGGCAAGACTAGATTTTGATGACTCGATCCATCTTGACGACACACCGTTTTGCACGACTGCATGCCCCCACCGCACCGCCAAACCCCCTTTTTCAGCCCGGCGACGGCGCGGCATGTCGCGCCAGCCATGGTCGCGTTTGCGATGCTGGCTTTGGGTGGGCTGGGCGGAAATGCATTGGCTCAGCAATCGGCTGTTGATCCACCGCCGGGCGCCGAACAATTGGACGGTTGGATCGAACAACTGGCAGCGGATTCTTATGCCACGCGGCAACTTGCCCAGCAGCGACTGCTATTGTTTGCCGCTGGTAGCGAAGCCGCCGAGACTCAGGCTCGCCTACGGCTGCGCTGTGACGATGCCCCACCACAAGACCTGGAACTGTATCTGGCAAAACAGCGGTTGCTGGATCAATTGACCCAAGCCGCCCAGCAAACGCGGTTGGATCGATTCCTGTACGATCCTTCGTTCGACGGCAGCACGCTGGACGGATGGGACGCGTTTCGTCGCAATGCTGGCAATGACCTGGACACTCGGTTGGTGTTTGCCGGAATCTTAAAACACCAACAGGAATCGACAATGATTCCTTCCACCACCGCATCGCAGTGGGATCCCGATCAGATCGACGGGGATGCGATGTCAGCGTGGTGCCTGTTGCTGAGTGCGGAATGCAATCGTCGGATTTCCGTTGCCGATCGATCGACGTTGCGGTTGGTCGCAGTCCTGCGCTGTGATGGCACCGGCCCGATGCCAGAGCGTGAATTCGAACAACAGGTCGTCACTCGATTGATCGCATCCTACTTGCAGCGTGCGCCGATCGACCTGCGCGATCAACTTGTGATTGGAACTCGCTACCACTGTGACGAACTGGTGCATTCGCGATGCATTGAAATTTTAGACGACCCGACGCAATCGCCGTCGCGCATCGTCGTCGCACTGTTGGCCGCTTCGAAACTGGACATCGATGGCGACCGAGTGGATCGTTGGATCGAAACCTATCGCCAGGACACGCGGGTCAGCCATGTCTGGCGCTCATTGACACCGCCCAAATCGACCCACCGCACGCAGATCCGCGACGTCGCCCATGCGCTGCGACTGCATCGCCAGGGGATTGATCCGCGCACGCATGGCTTCTCCGGATTGGTCGCCGATCCGACACTGGTCTATCGGCCCTACAGTTTGGGATTCGCGTCCGACGAAGCACGCCAGTCCAGCCACGCCCAGTAGGCCAGGTGCAACCTGGCGCTCGCTCTACAGTAGGCCAGGTGCAACCTGGCGTTTGCTAGAATCACGCCAGGTTTCACCTGGCCTACTTTTGGTGTCCTGCATCGGCTGTTCGATAGGCTTGGATCACTTGTTTTTCGCCCTCGATACCGGGTCGACTATTGCCGTGCTCCATTCCGATCACGCCGGCAAAATCCTTCGAGCGCAGATGATCGAACACGTTGCGATAATTGATCTCGCCGGTGTACGGTTCTTTGCGGCCCGGGTTATCACCCGTTTGAAAGTACGCGATTTCACTCCAGCAGGCATCGATGTTTTCGATCAAATTGCCTTCGGTGATTTGCTGGTGATAGATGTCAAACAGGATTTTGCAGGACGGGCTGTCGACGGCGCGACACAGCGCGTACGCTTGGTCGCTGCGCTGCAGAAACACCCCGCCATGATTGGCGTACCAATTCAGCGGTTCCAAGACCATCACCAGGTCATGCGGTTCAATCACGTCAACGCAGCGGCGTAGCATGTCGATCACGTTGGCGGTCTGATAGCCAGTGGCCAATCGCGGGCCACCATATTTGTTCCACTGCGAATCGGGGTGTTGTTGATCAATGCTGCCGGGGACCACGGTGCACCATTTGGCACCGACACGCGCTGCCACTTCGACGGCGTTTTTCATCGCGGCCATGATTTCCGCCGTGGATGCTTCATCGGGCCGGGCGAAGGTCGGTTTGTCAAAACTGCCATAGGCCACGAACACGCCCATTTGCATTTCAAGCTGCTGCAACAGGTTGCCAATCTTGGTTTGCATCTCGGGGGTTTCGCTTGGCAATCCGTTGTATTCAAGCGCCGTAAAACCCTGGTCGGCCATGAACCTGATCTGGTCCAGGACGTCTTTTCCGGCGGAGTGCTTGAACATCCCCGGGTGCGGGGCGTAACCGAGCGAAAATTTCTCGGCCACTGCATTTTCGGCTTGCCCGTTTTCGGCGATCGCGGATCCGGACGCGAGGGCGGCGGTTGCAGCGGCGGCAGATTTCAGCAGAATTCGTCGATTAAGCATGAGGGTTAACAAGGTTGAAACGTGATCGAGGCCGGTTTAGAGGGCCCGGCGAGGGGACAATTGGCACCAACGGCGGGGCGCTACAGGATAGCCGACTCGCCACGCTTCCACTACGATTCGCCGCATGTCCGCCGTAGCCGTCCGAATTTTCATTTCCCGCCGCTCTGGCCCGATTTCCAGGCACAATCATGAGCCATCGATTTTCAGTCGTCCAAACCGCCCCCCCGGACTCGATCTTGGGGCTGACCGAAGCATTCAATGCCGACCCGAACCCGCACAAGATGAATCTGTCGGTCGGGGTCTACAAAGACGAAAGCGGCCAGACGCCGGTTTTGAAATCGGTCAAAGCGGCCGAGCAAAAGTTATTGGATGGCGAGGTCACCAAGGGCTATCTGTCGATCGACGGTTTGCCCGACTACCGCAACGATGTGCGTGAATTGGTGTTCGCCGATTCGATCGCCGCCGATCGAATCGCGGTGCTGCAAACCCCTGGCGGGACCGGCGCCCTGCGTGTCGCGGCCGACTTCATGGCGACGCAACTGCCGCAAGCACGCATCTGGATCCCTTCGCCGACCTGGGCCAACCACGCCGCCATCTTTGCCGCGGCAGGCTTGCCGGTGGAAACCTACCGCTACCTCAGCAACGATAAAACCTCGCTGGATTTGGATGGCATGCTGAGCGTGTTGCGGGACCAGGCCAAACCCGGTGACGCAGTGCTGTTGCACGGTTGTTGTCATAATCCGACCGGCGTTGATCCGACCGCCGACGATTGGAAACAAATTGCCGCAGTGATCGCCGAAAAGAATCTGTTGCCGTTGGTCGATTTTGCCTATCAAGGTTTCGGCGATGGGCTGCAGGAAGACGCCAACGGATTGCGAACCGTGCTCGCACAGGTCGATGAAGCGATGGTCTGCACCTCGTTCTCAAAGAACTTTGGCCTGTACAGCGAACGCGTCGGAGCCGTTTCACTGGTCGCGGGCAACGCCGCCGAGTGCGAAGCGTCACGCAGCCAATTGAAACGCATCGTACGGACCAATTACAGCAACCCGCCGCGTCACGGCGGGGCCATTGTTGCCACGATCCTGGCCGACGCGGAATTGACCCAGCAATGGAAATCGGAACTCGAAGCGATGCGAGTCCGGATCAGCCGGTTGCGAGAACAGTTCGTGGAAACCATGAAATCGACCGGCGACGGCTATGATTTTTCGTTTCTGCTGCGGCAAAAAGGAATGTTTTCGTTCAGCGGATTGAACCCCATGCAAGTCGACGAGTTGAAGAGCAAGCATAGTGTCTACATTGTCGGCAGCGGACGTATTAACGTTGCCGGAATGAACGAATCAAAAATGCAGCCTTTCTGCGATGCGGTCGCGTCGGTGATGTCATGAGCGAACAAGCAAACCTACCTCGTTTTCGCCCGTCGGTTTGTATCGACGCTGTTTTCGAAGGCCTCGACAAACGAGATGCCATTGCCCGGGTCAAGCAATGTGGCATCGATGCATTCGAGTTCTGGGGCTGGTGGGACAAAGACCTCGATGCAATCGAAGCCGCTGCCGCCGAGCATCAGATGCAGATCGCAGCTTGTTGCACCAAATTTGTCAGCTTGGTCGATCCGGATTTGCGTGGCGAATACCTGCAAGGGCTGGGCGAATCGATCGAAGCCGCCAAACGATTGGGTTGTCCGACCCTGATTTCACAGGTCGGTGACTTTCGTGTCGGCGTGCCCCGCGAGCAACAACACGACTGCTTGGTCGAAGGGCTACGCCAGGCCGCGCCGATGCTGGAACAATCCGGTGTGACACTGGTGATCGAACCCCTGAATGAACTGATCGATCACGTCGGCTATTACTTGGTTCGTAGCGACGAAGCCTTTCAAATCATCGACCAGGTTGCCAGTGATCGGGTCAAAGTCGTGTTCGATATCTATCACCAACAGATCAGCGAAGGAAACGTGATCCGCGGCGCGATCGATCACATCGATCGGATCGGTCACTTTCACGCTGCGGGAAATCCGGGTCGAAACGAATTGACACGCGGCGAACTGAACTACGCCCAGATTTTTGACGCGATTCGAGACAGCGACTACCAAGGCTATGTCGGGCTAGAATACTGGCCGGTCAACGATCCCGTCGCCGGGCTCTGCAGCGCCGCCAAACTGGTGTCGGGCGCATCCTAGTGGTGCGTCCAGATTTGAATTTCGGGTCGACAATTCGTGGCGTAAGCTTCCAGCTTGCGATTCACCCGGTGTGGTGATGGCAAGCTGGAAGCTTACCTCACCTGTAATGTTGACGCACCACTCGTCTCGTTGCGGACACGACATTCCCCTTTCTCATCCATCGATCTGACGCATGCCTGAACAAGATCTGCCCTACGATTCGTTTCTGTTGGTCTCGTTTGGCGGTCCGGAAGGCCCAGACGATGTGATGCCGTTTTTAGAAAACGTGCTGCGGGGAAAGAATGTGCCCCAGGAAAGGATGCTCGAAGTCGCCGAGCACTACCAACAATTCGGGGGTGTCAGCCCGATCAACGAGCAGAATCGGCAGCTGATCACCGCGTTGCGAGAGGAGTTCGATCGTAGTGGGGTGGAGTTGCCGATCTACTGGGGCAATCGGAATTGGGACCCGTTGCTGCCAGACACGCTGCAGCAAATGAAAGAGGATGGTTGCAAGCGGGCGATTGCGTTCTTCACCAGCATCTTTAGCAGCTACAGCGGTTGCCGCCAATATCGCGAGAACATCCAAGCCGCCCAGGATCAGGTCGGCCAGGGGGCACCCCAAGTCGACAAGGTGCGGATGGGATTCAATCATCCTGGATTCATTGAAACCGTCGTTGATGAAGTGAGTTCCGCCATCGAGCAACTCGGTGTCACGACGGAAGAAATCATGGTGTTGTTCACCGCGCATAGCATTCCGATGTCGATGGCTGACCACTGCGACTATGTGAAACAACTCAACGAAGCCAGTCGCTTAGTCGCCGGCGCAGTCGACGTCACGAATTGGCACTTGGTCTACCAAAGCCGCAGCGGACCGCCACAACAACCCTGGTTGGAACCAGACGTCTGTGACGCGATCGAGCACTTGGATGATTCCGGCAAGCTGAAGAAATTGATTATCGTGCCGATCGGATTTGTCAGTGACCACATGGAAGTCATCTACGATTTGGATGACGAGGCGGCGGCACTGTGCGAACAACGCGGAATCAAAATGATCCGCGTGGCGACGCCAGGTGTCAGTCCCAAATTTGTCAGCATGGTGCGTGAACTGGTCCAGGAGCGACTTGGCACACCTGAGAAACGCAGGGCCGTTGGCGAACTGGGGCCATGGCATGATGTCTGCCCCGAAAACTGTTGCCAGTACAAGCCGCAACGTCCAGCAGCACGGCCTTAACATAGGCTCACTTACTTGTAACTTTTGCCGGCGACTTGATGGCAAGCGCGACGCGTTCGTTTGGAAGTTGCGTCATTGCGATTCACTCGCCCGCAAGGAAGTCGTGCAGCTTGGCGTGCCACCCATTGGGAGAGTCGCATGCACTCAATCCCATCTCTACGCCAACGGCGTTCGATAGCTTAGCCCGGGGTTCCTGTCGAACCTGCTGGAGGCAGGTTCGACAGGAACCCCGGGTGAACATGAAACCGTTTTCCCCCGGCGGGATTCGGCGG